>JBHLPG010000340.1:0-4194 GCA_048939725.1 Promethearchaeota archaeon
ATATCATAAAGTTACCATTGTACCTGAAGCAGAACGGATTTAACATTGTTAGGTACTGGAATTGGCGAACAGGTTTTCAGGAACCTATTTCTTATTTGTGGATAGTGCCATTATGTCTGTATTTTCAGACCTGGGTACCTGTGTTCTTTTTCACAACACATATTATTTTGGATTATCTTATGAGTTACGAAAAACAGCCATTTTACCCACTATCTAATTTTACTATAAAAGAGCGGAAAACAAAGATTGATGATTCTCTTGGAATAATAACGGTGGTGATTTCCTTATGCATGTTTGTATTCCTGGTATAAAAAAACGATATGATCAAGTAATGAGACCAATAAGTGAATTTTTTCATCTTAAGCTAAAGCTTCAGCCTAATCAAGTTTCTTGCTTAGGTTTTCTAATTGGGCTTGGATCTGTGGTACTAATCTTAGCAAATTTATGGCAATTAGGATTAATAATAATGGCTGTATCTCTATTGTTTGATGGGATTGATGGAAATATTGCCCGAGTTTATGGCTTGGAAAGTAAAACAGGGGAGAAATTAGAGTTAATATTTGATCGCTCTCTTGAAGCGTTCATTTTTATGGCTTTTGCATTGGTCACAGGGATAGATTTTGGGCTAACTATTCTGGTCATCTATTCTATCTTGTTGATGACTTCTTTGAGAGATAAAGCAAAATTTGATCCAGGACTAAAAAGAGTCGCTCTTCTTCTAGGCTTTGTTATTAGTTTTGAATTAATCTTCAATGTTGTTTTTTTCGTTCATATTGGTTCATTCATCCTTCAGCTAGCAATCCTGGATTATGTACTTCCAAGTAGAGGAGGATGAACCCCAATTCATTCTCAAAAAACTGTGAATTTTAGGACTCTTGTGGTTTACTCCTTTTCTTCAAAGGAAAATAATTTCTCAAATATGAACTACAACTATCTTTATAAGGATTTAAACTCGCATCACTATATTATTCTACTCTCTCATGAACTCAAACAAAGGAGTTAGATTAAACATTCAGAATTAAGGGTAATTATATTTTCTTTATCTTGAAAGGTCGGTCAAATTGATGTAATAAATCAAGTATTTCTTCTAGGCAAATTCTGTTGCAATTAAATGAAGAGTGGAATATTTGAGGAAAAAAGGGATAAAATTGAAAAAAAACGTATATAAACAAAATAAATCCAGTTTTTTATTTCTACTTGTTTTTACTTTGATCTTATACTACAATATTCTATATTTGCCCATACAAGCAATTAATTGGCCTGTTTCACGTGAAAAGAAGTTCTTTTCTCCCTCACTGAATATTGATGTTCCTACATCAATGAAATCTAAAAGTTCTCGTTTTAATGGCTTATTTATGATACATTACCTTACAACACCAACTGTTTTGACTTCGTTTGGAAAAGAGTCTCTCAAAGGTATGGTCACAATTCAATGGGCGGCTTCTACCGATTCATTAGGTCAAGCTGTCACCTATTCACTGTTTTATTCTCCAAATTATGGATCAACCTGGATCCCAGTAACCTCAGACCTAACTACAACCACGTATACTTGGAACACCACCAATGTACCTGATTGTACTAATTACAAACTTAAGCTTGTAGCCATCAGTCAAGATGGCTTGACTTCCGAGAATATTCTTGAAGAGATATTTTCTGTGAATAACACCCCACCCCCTCCACCAGATTTCTCCATATTCATAATTGGATTGGCAATGATATCCGTAATTCCAGAGTTATACCTTGGGAAAAGACTAAGTAAGGCACTATATCGAAAAAGAGAAGAAGGAGTGAGTTAGACATGATTGAAACTGATAAAAGAACAAGGGACATAGAAGAATTCAGTCCAACTGAACCTCTCTATCGCGAGAACGTGATTCGTCATCTAGTTCGGCTTACATCTTTTATTACAATTGTACTTTTGGGAGTAAGTGTTTTCCGTAATACTATTCCAAATTTTGATTTTTACACAACAATCTTGATTTTCACGCTCATGCCAGTCTTTTTAGCAGGGATACTCCTTGCTTTTTTCCAGCTACGTTGGGTTAATGAAAAACGAAACAAATCAACAAACTTGGGCGGGACAGTGGGTTTCTTTGGATTGTTTACAATATTTCTCTGTAGTATTTCATCACTTAAGGTTATTTCCATTCCATCTGTTTTTCTATTACCTCTTCTTGGCTTTGGACTTATGCTTATTGTCATTGGCTTTTTTGCAGAGACGACTCGTATTGATGAACCTCTGGTGTTCTGGTTCAGAGTGAATCTAGAGGTCATTATTCGGTATGTAATCTCCAGTGTTGGCGCTTTCCTAGTTAATTGGAGTATACTATCTATTCTCGTACTATTCCTTGTTGAGGGGGGTTTATTAACAATTTATGTCTTCCCAGGAGATTATATTGGTGGATTGATAATTGGGGGAATTGGATTGGGAATCGTGTGGGGTGTCTGGTTTCATCAAATCAATCAGACAATTTGGAGATACAGGGTAGAAATCCTTCGAACCTTGGAATTAAGTTTAGGACAGGTATTAGTGCTAATAATATTAGCACCTTTTTTTGATTCTGACTTTTTCCTTCTCAGTTTCATATCAGGAGTCGTCGGATTAGCAATAATTTATCTAGACTTGTATATATTCAAGATGAAAGTTACAAGTCAGTTTAGTAGGGGATTTGTAACATTAAGTCAAATTATTGCGTCTTTAATAGGCATCTCGTTGATAATAATTGGTTTAATTCAAACACTGACGCAATCTATATCTAACTGGTTTTTCCTGTCAATTTATCTTCCTATGACTGGATTACTATTTCTCTACCGAGTTTGGTTTGATAACATCAATTATACTGTCAAACGAACCATTCAAACCGTTATCTGGTTCTTCCAGACTTATTACAGAGAAATAGTTACAACTGTTGGCGTAAGCTTCCTTGCGTTAGGATCTTTCTTATTTGAATTTACAAAGATGCTTAATCCTCTCCTCATGGATGTATTAGTAATAGATAGCTTATTTGATCCGTTACCATTAGGTTTTTTTCTAGGAGGTTATGCGATATGTGTAGCGATTTGGTATATTCCTGATCGTCATGCCTATTTTCGGGGAATAACCACCACACTAAGTATTACAGTGATATTGTGGGGGTTTTTACTCTTAGGATTACTTTTAACGCCCCCTGTATCGCCTGATGAACTTTCTTATGTGATTTCAAGTTTCTTGATTGTTATGGGAATATCTATTAATGGGTGGATCTGGCGAATAGAGATCAATCAGTTGTCTAAAAGCGTCCTTATTACATTGAAAAACGCAATTGTGTACACCATCAACACGACTGCCCAGTTTCTAATAACTTATTACCGAGAGTTAATCACGATAGGTACTCTGAGCTTCACTGTATATGGCCTTGTTGTTACGTGGGATAACATCAGTATCTTTCCATATGGCCCATTTTTCTTTCCATTATTCGGTTATATCGTAAATGTCGCGATTTGGTATATTCCTGAACGTCATAATAATTCCCGTGGAGTCACAACGACCCTCAGCACTGTGTTAATGCTTTATGGAATCATTCTGTTACTTTCCCAGGAACTTCCTATCATTCTTTGGTTTTCTGGAGGATTGGTAGTTATTAGTATAGTCGTCAATGGAACCATCTGGCGAAGCGAGCTCAAACAACTTGTAACTAAAATAGCTATAGCTATCAAGAATGTACTCATCTTGACGGGTCAGGCTATCAAAAATTTCTTTATTACTGTAAAAGATGTATTTATTCAAACTATTCATACTGTATGGGATCATCGCATTACTATCAGCCGAGCTATTCTGACAACTGCTGGATCTATTGTAACAGTTACCAGTATTATATCATTGTTTGGTTTTACCGTTGAATTCGTACCATGGATGTCTGACACCCTTGAACTATTATTTCTATTATTTGGTATCGTTCTTCTTTATATAGCTTGGTTTAATCAGGTCAACCAGTTCGTTAAAGAGTCGGTCATTACTATTTGGAATACATTTGTGAAAGCGGGACATATGTTATACAACTTTCTGAGGAGAGTTAAGAACGCAGTAATTGAAGCTCTTCATACCATTTGGTTTTATCGCATTGTGATTCTACGGGCTTCTGCGACCATTCTTGGCCCATCAATGATCCTCGTAAGTTTTATTGTTATTCCTTTTCTTGAGATTTCTCCTGGACA
>JBHLPG010000341.1:0-4189 GCA_048939725.1 Promethearchaeota archaeon
AAGTAGGTGTAGCAGCTCAAAATTTAATTATTGATGTTTATAAAATTGAAGCTTCGCATGAAATTTATGTTTATGAAACATGGAAAAAAGGAAGAGTCTACCGTGTTATTGGAAAATATTATGGTAATGAATCTAATTCTGAAAGGCATTTTAATACGGAAATTAACCATTTTTTAGATTTCAAGAGAATGGGATTAGATAAAGGATCCCATAGAATTCCTCGCCTTCTTGGCTACAACCAAAATTTTAACTTTGTAGTCGTAACCGAGTACATTCAAGGGAAAAGTCTTGGTTCAATAATCACAGATATAGTTCAAAAAGAAAGAAAAACAGAATTATATCAAGCCCTTTCAGAGATTGCATATTTTCTCTATCTTCTTCATTCAAGAAGTACGAAAAAGATTAATGTCAATTTTAATATTGAAGTTTCATATTTTTATGATACCATAAAACGGCTTAAAAAAACTACGCCCTTCTCTAAAAAAGAAGAGGATTACTTTCATACATTAATTAGAAAATGGTTTGATAGATTAGATATGTGGGAACAACCAACCGTTTTCGTACACGGTGATTGCACTCCAGGGAATTTCATTATTTCCAATAATCCAAAATTAGTAGTTTTAGACTTAGAACGTTGCAGGAGGGCGGATCCAGCCTTTGACACAGGAAGAATTGCTGGAGAATTGAAACATAGTTTAATGAGATTAACTGGAAGTAATTATGAAGCCGAACCCTTTATTCATTATTTTTATGAATCTTATTGTAACCATTTCAAATCTAACAGATTATTTAGAGAGATAACAAAAAGAAATCCTTTTTATCAGGCAGTTACAGAATTAAGGATTGCAAAAAATAAATGGTTACCTTTTGATTATCGATTCCAACTCATTGAAGATGCTAAGAAATGCTTAGAAACTGGTTGAAAATTAAAAAAGAGTTAAGGTAAGAATATAACATCTGCACGACATTGTTCACATCTTCGAAATTGAGGAATAATTTTTTCACAAATCTGTCTAATTTTTTTAAGCTCTTCACAAGATGGAGCCTTATAGTTTTTCATTTTTCCGGAAGGGATAAGAGGCATAATATTCATCATTTTTACTCCGGCTTCGCTAATTTTCATAGCAAGCTTTTGCATACAAGAATCATTTACACCAGGAATAAGCACTGTGTTGACTTTGATTACAAGTCCAGCATCTACAGCTTTTTTAACTCCATCAAATTGTTTTTTAATCAATAGTCGCGCTGCATCTTCTCCTTGATAAATTTTCTTCATATATGTTACCCATGAATAAATTTTTTTTCCGATATTACTGTCAGCAGCATTAATTGTTACTGTTAGAGCTTTAATTCCTACATTTATAATGTCGTTTAATTTATACTCAAGAAGAAGACCATTTGTGCTTATACATTTCATTAAATTTGGAGATTCTTTATGAATTAAACTCAAAGTCTCGAAGGTTTGTTCATTCGCTAGAGGGTCACCGGGACCAGCAACTCCTACAACAAAATTTCTATTTTGTCTCATAGGAATTATTGAATTAACTAGATTTACTGCCTCTTCGACTGATAATAGTTGAGCAGTCCATCCCGGATGTTTCATTTTGAGTGATGCACATATATTTCGCTCACAAAAGTTACACTGGATGTTACATCGAGGTGCAACAGGCAGGTGAATTCTACCCACTTTATCATGTACAGCATTATTGAAACATGGGTGTTGCGTAAGTATATCAAAGGCTTGTGTTAATTTAGGAAATCTAATAGTGCTACCTCCATTTAATAGAATTTATAATTTTTTAAGATGCTTTTGAAACATTGAATCTAACTCTGATAAATCATCTATTGGTTCCGGAATAACTGGAGGATCATTATCTAAGACTTTCTGAGCTAGTTCTCTGAATATTTTAGCTTCTTGAGAAGAAGGAGAATGTTCAAGAACTGTATTTTTCTTAATTTCGCACATTTGAATAACTGAACTTCGTGGGATGATGTGAATTAACTTACTTCCTAATCTCTGTGCAAAGTCGGATAGTATGTCTTTTTCAAATCTTTCTTCTCCACTACTATTACATATTATTCCACTCAATCCAGAACTTCCTCGTCTAGCTAATCTACGAATTCCTTTAGCAATATTATTTGCAGCATAAATACTCATGAAAGTGCCAGAACAAAGCAAGTAAATCTCTCTAGCAAACCCTTGGCGGATAGGTTGTGCAAATCCACCACAAACAACATCCCCTAAAACATCATAGACGATAACATCTAAATTATAGGTTTCAAAAGCACCTAATTCTTTTAGAATACGAATAGCTGTTAATACGCCTCTACCAGCACAGCCTATACCAGGTTCTGGTCCTCCAGACTCAACACAATATACTCCTTTACTACCTTTAAATACTATATCTGTGAGGGAAATAGCATATTCATCTCTTCCCATCCTCAGGTGATCTCTATAGGTTTCTAGAACTGTTGGAATAAGGTTGCCGTGAGTTAGAATTCTAGTTGAATCCCTCTTCGGATCACAACCTACCTGCATAACCTGCAATCCTTGCTCACGAAGAGCCATGGATAAATTAGAAGAGACTGTGCTTTTTCCAATGCCTCCTTTTCCATATATTGCAAACTGCCTCAATTTTACCATCTCGCTTTATATCTTCTAGATTTAGAACGATACTGATCCCAATAATTATTCTGGATAATTTCAAGCAAGTTTAACATGCCAGTATAACCAAAATATTCTCGGTTAGTTATCCGAAAACTTGTTATCGGGGCAACAATTTCAAAGGCAAGAGGAATATTAAGATTTTCAATAGCATATTTCTCAATTTCACTACCAAAGACTGCTTCAAGTTTCATTTCTGATAGATTTTTTTGTGTTTGATAAACGTCTGCTTGATAAACAATCTTAGGGTTGAGGCCAAGTTTCCCCAGTTCTGTCTTTAGGATATTTTGTATCTCTTGTGACGACGACCTAAGAGAAATAAACTTCGGAATCATCTCAAGTTCTTCGGTTATGAAACGGATAAGGGGAATTCCGATAGTTGCGTCAGCAACAATTGCTACAGATTCAAGATGAAAAGAATATAGTTCAAACCACTTTCGTCGACATTGTTCTATTACCATTTTTTCACCTTCAATGACAAAATTTTCAACCCATTCTTCAGCTGCAAATACTTCTCCTAATTCTCTGAGCCAACGTTTAATATTTGTGAATCCGATTGGGAGAGGGAGACCGCAACAAAGTGGCTCGACTCCAAATTCTTTTTTTAGATAGTTTGCTGCATTTTGACCTGCATCGTGACTTAAAAGTAATGATGTCTCTGCAGTTGCAACTTTTTCTAACTCTTTTAGTGGTGTCTGATGTGTTAGGGTTGCTACCACTCTAGCACCCATTTTTGTTAAGATCTGCTTGGTCCAAGCTAAATCGCCAACCCATGTCGGATTGGAATTAGCATGGGGGGCAATTAGGCAAACTGAATTGGCAATTTTTTTCTCATCTTTAATTGTTAATTTCTTAAGTAACACATCTAAGGCAATATCAACACCCTCATATTGAGAACCTCTGAAACCAGCGCTTTCTATTGGAATGAGTTGAGCTTTTATTTTTGGCTGCATTTCCTCACATACTCTAACAATGTCGTCTCCAACTATCTCCGGGCCACACGCACTCAAAACGAAGATGAGAGGAGCATTCAACGATTTTGCTTCAAGAATAGTACGAGCTAACAGATCCTCACCACCATATACAATCTCATCTTCACAAAGTTTGGTGCATAGAGTAACTGTTTCTGTATAGTCTTCATCTTGCCAACTAAAGGCGGTGTCAACAAGCATTTGGCATCCCTGAGGAGAATGGGCTATAGTACAACAACCACTGAGACCTAATACTGTCTGAGCTGCACCATAAAAAGCACATCGAAGATACGGGTCATGGCATTTATTAATTGTGTCATTCATGTTGATCGATCCCATATAATACTTGTCGGAAGAGTTTGGATCTAGGGCGATTTATATTTGTCAAGGCAGATTTGACAAGTCTAGCAATGTTTCTGATACCTCTATACCCATACTGGGGGAATCCTGTACGGGTTGTAAAATTTACCACAGGAATTTTTGGACATCTCTCTGGATTACCCAAGTAGATAGCGTCAAAATATTCTTCTGAGATTGCTTCTAACTCTTCTTC
>JBHLPG010000068.1:0-16977 GCA_048939725.1 Promethearchaeota archaeon
CGATCTTACTCAATTTACTTATAAACATGTTATTTGTGAAAAACGGCAAGAAAAACGAAGATGTATTGTTCTGCTGTTTGACAAGAGCCATTCGGTATTAACTTATCTTAAGTTAATAATACTCACCTCGATATTATTCAGTCTCTCATTAAATATAAAAGATATCTCTTTGATAGGTTTTGATACCCAACCAGAAGTTATCAAAGGATTTTTTGAACCCCATATCACCACGAAAGATATTACCGCTCGTCTTATCAACATTCGTTCAGGTGGGAAAACAAATATCTTTTCTGCACTACAAGAAGTGAAGAAAGAATTTTCTAATCAAATCGGATATAAGAAGACCCTTGTAATCATTTCCGATCTCCTAGCAACGAGTGGTATGGACTTTCTACCTGTTCTCAAACGAATGGAAGATGTCCGAATTATTCTCACACCAAGACGACGAACTCTTCAACTCACAGCTCCCATTTTAGGAAAATTACACAAATTACCCAATATCAAGCTTTACATGATGACAACTGATGAGCGATCAATTCCTGGACTACTAGAGAGAGTCCTTTACGAATAAATACTTGCGGACTTATGCAGGAGCTTTCGATTTTTTAGCAACCTGTTGGACAATTTCCTCATACTCCTTTAAATGGAATGTACGAAAAATTCTAAGAATTCTTTCTCGAAATCTAGGATGATCGGAGTCTTTTTCAGCAGTTTGGAATAGCTCATGTTCAAAAACCATTTTATCAGGTTGAGCAATTAATGTGGCAATGAAACTCGAAATCTCCTCTTTTTCAAGAGTTTGACTCGCATTATAATCAAAATGCCGCCAATCAATGGTTTTTTCTTTAAGAACACTCGGTATAAAATCAGCTTCAGCAGTTTCTTCATCCTTTACTGAATCGAAATATTTCAATCTTCTTTCCAACAAAGCAGGGACAGCAGTCTTTATAAGCTGTGATCTTGTTGTTGTATCTAAATCTATGCCATAATTTGTCACTAATTCGTCAAATTTGGCCTCTAAGAAAATACTTGGAGCGATTTCCCGTGCAACATCCTCATTAAGCTGTGTTTTTGGAAAATGTTGATAGACTCTTCTCATGAATGTGCTAGATACTTTTTTCTCTTCGGAAAGACTTGAAAGCCATTCTATCTCTCTTGAAAGAACTTGCATTGTTTCACTTCGTTGTCCAAGGTGAATTAAAGAATTAATGAGAACATCAGAACCAACCAATTCAGCTGCAAAATAATCGGATAGATATTCGGCTTGATGATTAGCAGAGGAGAGAAAATGCACAGTAATCCTAGTGACAATAGCTAAAATGACGTATATTAAACCCAAGAATATTATACGCTCTATTGCTATACCAAAATTGAGTGTATCAAAAAGGGCATCTAAAATACCAGTTACAATCTGAAGATAGATGAAAAGATAGACAAGATTGAGGAATAATCGGGGGATTGATAGGATTAGTCGTATTAGACTGTCGCTATTTTTCACATGCGCAAGTTCATGGGCAATAACTGCTTCTATTTCGTTGTCACTTAAAATCTCTAAAACATTTGTATTGAGAACTAAGTATGGCTTACGAAAAAAAGGGATGGGTATAAGATCAAGAGAAAAAGCATTTGGTACTGATTTTCGATACATATAGACTTTCGAGACTTTTATTCGTGCTTTTTTTGACACCTGTGATACTAAGTTAATTGTTTTTTCAACTATTGGGGCTTCTTCAGGAGCATACAAGGGTCCATATATTGGTTCTGGGTAGATTTGAATCATATTCTTGTTTGAAAAGACAACATTTACGAGAAAGGCCAAAAGTAATAATTGCAAACCAGCAGTTAGAGCAACCAAAATGGCAGTAAATCTAGGATCAGCCATTGGATTAATAGATATATAGAATCCTAAGAAATATGTTTGGGTTATCCATTGGATATCTAGGTATTCTGACTGCTGTTCTTGACTAATGCTAATCCAAGAAACAATTATGATTTGAACCAATGCTAAAGTGAAGAATATTGCTGCATTTGCAACGCGAGAAACTCTAGTTCTTAGTATTGAAACCAATTGGACACTCCCAAGTAGTAAATCATAACATATTTCTTGAATATTCTTCTTAACTGAAAGCTCTTAAATTCATTCATAACGATTAAGTGAACTTATCTTTTTTACCAATAACCTGCTAGTTTTCGGAAGCGGGGAACTTTATGCGCAAGAAATGTCCGAATTTCATCAATTACCACAAGAATGCTTCCACAAGCAATAATTACAATCCAATCAATTGTTCTCAGTGCAGTTGTATTGAAAAATGGTTGGAAAAAAGTGCTATATACGATAAAAATGTGAAGCATGATGGAACTAGCAATAGCAAGTAAGAGGTAAGGATTTCTAAAGAACTCTTTACCAAGTAGTGAATGTTCTTCCTTTCGGATATTTAAAGCCATTATCATTTGAAACATTATCAACATGGTGAACGCAACGGTTTGAGCACGAACTTGAACCTCTTCAGTTGGAAGTTGACCTGATAAAACACTAGATTGCATATATAAGAAAAATAACACTAAAGTTCCAATCGCAATTATCATTCCTGAGTAAACTATGAAGAAAATTGATTTCCGGGTCAAAATCGGTTCTTTGGGATCACGTGGTTGCCTAATCATTACATCTGGATCTGGAGGATCTACTCCCATGGCTAGGGCTGGAAGTCCATCCGTTACTAGATTAACCCAAAGTATTTGAATTGCTAACAAGGGTAAAATAGGCGTTTGAAATATCAATGAAGTGAGTAGGATACCAAAGAACATTACAGCGATTTCTCCAGCGTTACATGAGAGAAGATAAAGGATAAACTTCCTCATATTGTCGTAAATCGTCCTTCCTTCAAGAATGGCACCAACTATGGTTGAAAAATCATCATCAGCTAAAACCATATCAGAAGCTTCTTTTGAAACATCTGTTCCTACAATACCCATAGCAACGCCAATATCGGCTCGTTTCAAAGCAGGGGCATCATTTACTCCATCTCCTGTCATTGCTACAATTTGATTATTTGCTTTTAATGCAGACACAATTTTCAACTTGTGTTCTGGTGATACCCTGGCGTATATATTGACTTCTTCAACTCTAGATGCAAACTCCTCATCACCCATTGTAGCAAGCTGACTGCCTTCAAGGTAATGGCAAGAATCCTCGGAAGAAATAAGCCCGATCTCTGTGGCGACAGCGACAGCTGTTTTTAAGTGATCACCTGTTATCATAACGGGCCGAATTCCAGCTTGCTTGCAAATTTCAATAGACTTCTTGGTGCCTTGTCTTGGAGGATCCATAATAGCCATAGCACCAACATAAACTAAATTCGATTCTATTTCTTCAGAATCTTCAGATAATATTATACGATCAATTTTATCTTCTACTGGATCTACTGTTTTATACGCCATACCAAGCATCCGATAACCAGTCTTAGCAAGATTCTGTTCAGCTTGTTCCAATCTATATCGTGTTTCATCGTCAAGTAGTTTAATCTCGCCATTGGAGTAGTAATAAGTACATAAATTAATGAGAACATCTGGAGCTCCTTTTGTGTAAACAAAATGCTCTCCTTGAAGGTTCTTGACTAGTACACTCATACGTTTAGAATCAGAATCAAAAGGAATCTCGAATAACCGCTTATACTTTGAACGATCAAATACGTTCAATCTTTTTGCTACTCGTAATAATGCAATTTCAGTAGGATCACCTATGTCTATTTCTTTTGAACCTTCTTTCTTGGACTCTGCAAGTTGTGCATTGTTACATTCCAAACCAATGGTGAGAATCAAGCAAATTACGTCATTTAAAGATGTCTTCTTAGTTATTCTATATTCTTCATCAGCAGTCAGGATCTTCCTAACTGCCATTTTATTCATAGTCAGTGTTCCTGTTTTATCGGAACAAATAACTGTTGTTGAACCAAGTGTTTCTACAGAGGGAAGACGTCTGATAATGGCATTCTTCCTGCTCATACGTTGAACTCCAAGAGCTAACGCAAGAGTGACCACAGCAGGTAAACCTTCTGGGACAGCTGCTACTGCTAATCCAACGGCTACAATGAACATTTCAATTGCTTCTTGATTCAGTAGAATTCCGATGAAGAAGATGACCGCACATATAGATAAACTACCAATTCCAATCCACTTTCCAAGTGTTGCTAATCTTCTTTGGAGTGGTGTTTCTTCTGTCTTTTCTTCCATCAACCCTTTAGCAATCTTCCCAAATTCAGTTTGCATACCTGTTTTAATTATTAATGCTTGACCACGTCCTCGAGTAACGCTAGTACCACTGAATACAGAATTTTCCTGATCCGCAATAGGAGCATATGGCGGAACTTGACTCATAGCCTCTTTTGCAGCTGGAAAAGACTCCCCAGTAAGCGCTGATTCATCAACACGAAGAGAATGTGATTCAAGAAGACGTCCATCAGCAGGGATTTTATCCCCCTCTTCGATTAGAATGATATCCCCAGGTACTAAAAATTGAGCCTCAAGTCGTTGTTTTGTACCTTCACGAATGACTGTAGAGAAAGGAGCAGCCATAGACTTCAAAGCCTCAAGGGCAGCCTCAGCACGATATTCCTGAATGAAACCGAAAAAAGCGTTAAATGTGACAATAGCGGAAATTGCGAGGGCGTCAATAAAATATTCAGTTCTTTGATGTTCATTAGGGGAAAATATACCTATTGTAACTGATATTACCAAAGCGACAAGTAAAATGATAACTAAAGGATCTTTGAATTGTTCAAAAAAGAGGAAAATTGGATGCCTCTTCTTAGCCCGCTCCAATTCATTGGAACCATAATGTTCAAGTCTTTTCTTGGCTTCCTCATTTGATAATCCACTATCATCCACCCCTAATTGGTCTAACAAAGTGTCAAGGTTCTCTGAATGCCAATGTTCACCCATAAAAAATCACTCTAGGTCTAGATAATGATGGAACTGCTTTTCTTATGAAGTTGCTGATTGTAAAAACTATGTTTTTGTGTTGTTTTGACTGGTTTGGTATGAAGACGTATGAGCTAAAGGAATTTTTATTCCATTTGGGTCTTCTTTTGAGTGTATTTTTAGCTTTTTCTTGATTGACATTGTTAAAGCTTGAATTGAGCCAAAAATAAACGAAATCCTAAATACAAAATTTTTATTGTCTGATTGAGGGAAAATAATATCTTTTACCTTTTCTCTCTCCGAATAGACTATAATTCCCAATAATAATATTATTATAAAGAGATATAACGCTTTACCAGTAAAATAAAATATCACAAAAGGAATGAAAAACCCAATTATTGCATTAGGAATGAAGTTATCATATAAACTCTTTTCTTTTCCTATTTTTTTTCCAAGCTGGATAATTGGCATTAAAATCACATACAAAACAAAAAAACTCTCCCAAGAGAGAAATAAAACCACACCACCAAGTGGGGCGCCACCCTTGCCTCCATGCCATTCTTTTTTATGTAACCAGATTAGTAGAGACTTAATATGTCCAAAAATAATACCACAGCTGCCAAAAATAAGTGCAGCGTCATAATATGGAGTAATTTCAAAAAAGATCTTTATAATGAAAAGTGCGATTGTCGCTTTCAGGATATCAAATAAACCCACTAAACCCATTAATTGCCATCCTAAAATTCTTCCAGTATTTGAAGCACCCAATTGACCAGTTCCTGCCTTAGTTAAATCAATTCCCTTTATAAAATAAACCAAAAGATAGGAAATGAAAATAGATCCCATTAAATATCCAAGAAGCCCTGCGAATAAAATTTCAATCATTTATTTTCTCTCCTCTAGCTGTATTGTTGAGAGTACTAAAGAAAGAAAGCAAGATCAAACCTGGTCCTGTATGAGCAGCGATCATTGGATCAAGATTTCCCCGAATGATCTCGTGATCAGGTAAAGTACTTTTGATAATACCCTCAACTTCTCTCGCGTCTTCAGCGCAACTAAAATGACTTATTCCTACAACTTTAGGATTATATTTCAGATCAATACTAGTAAATAGATACTCAATCAAAAAATCAAGAGCTTTTTGCCGATTTCGGGGTTTTTCTAAAATTGAAATATTATCTCCACACATCATTAGGACAGGTTTGATAGAAAAGGCATTTGCTAGTATTCCAGCTATTTTTAATTTGACTCGTCCACTTCTCTGAAGGTATTTAAGTGAATCAAGTGTTCCTATAATTTGGATCCTTTTACAGTACTCTATGACCCTTTGAAGAAGTTCTGACATTTCTCTCAATTGTTTCGCCGCGATGGCAGCTGCAATTGCAGTTAAACCTAATCCCAAGGATCCAACTCCACATTCGAACCGAATTACTCGCGTTGGATCATCTAAACGCTTAGCTGCAACTTTTGCTGATCTCGAAGTAGCTGTAACCTTACTAGGACTGTGAATACTTAGAATAACATCCACCATATCACAAAGGTACATATAAACGTCGTAATATTCTGATGCAGAGGGTGCACCTGTGCTAATTTTATGGTTATTTTTTGTTAAAAGATCCTCAATATCACTGGGAAATATATCGATTCCACTACGGTAAGGTTTCTCATCAATAAATATTGTACCAGGAACGATAACAATCCCATATTTATTAGCAAGCTCAAGAGGTAAATCACTCATCGAATCGGTAACGATACCCACTTTCACTGCTCAATCAACTTTTACTGTCTTTTCTATACTCTTTTTATATTCCTGATTTTGTTCATGTAATGCTTGGATTGAAATTACTTCAAAAAACCCTACAAAATCTTTTATTTTGGTTATTACGTCGTTTGGATTGGAACAATGAATATGAACTTTAATCTCTGATAGTGAGTCATTACTGATAACTAAAAGGCAGTTACCCTCCTTTCTAAGCTCCACTTTGATGAGATCTAGAGGTTTCAGTAGATTACTAATTCGAAAAATTAGTTCAAATTCTGGTTCAATCTCTGAAAATTTCTTTTTGGGTTCCAAAAATGGTAATAAATCGTCATCAATTGTTTGGAATGATGTTGCTGGATGTGGTAGTTTTTCAATAATTGCGTTAATAAAACCCTCAAAAATGAGGACTAAGCCTATTGCTCCAGCGTCGACGACGCCTGCAAAGTTCGCTTCATGTAAAAGGCGGTGAGTGTCAAGTAAAGCCATTTTTGCTTCGTCAAAGACTAAAAATATCAACTCATAAGGACTAGTTACCGTTTCAGCCCATATTATAGCTGTCTCTGAGATCACTTTAGCTACAGTAAGAATAGTTCCTTCCCTTGGATTTTCTATGGCCTCATAAGCGAATTTAGCCGCTAATATTAAACCCTTGGCAAACAAAACGCTATCAATGGTATGGAAATGTTTCCATGCCTGCTCTAAACCACGGAAATATTCTGCTAAGATAATTCCAGAGTTTCCAACACTACCACGAAAAGCTCCCATGGATGCAGACGATATAACTTTACCAATATGATTGATTGATTGATTAGAATGCTTAATTTCATATATGATTGATCGAACAGTTTGATACATATTGATTCCAGTGTCACCGTCTGATACAGGAAAGACATTAATGTTGTTAATTAGATCAATATAGTTCTCAAGCTTCTTAAATGCTCCATTCAGCATGTTGAATAAATCTATACCATTAAAAAATTTAGGAAAAGCATTTTCCTCAACTGAGAGGAAATTTTGTTGCTCCATTTTAGGTATCACTATTATTTTGTGCCAGTTGAGTTGTTTGGACAAGTGACGCAAATATTTAAAACTTTTTCGATTCTGGAAAACTTCGTTTTTAGTTTTAAAAATTTATATAGAAATAGGAAATGTTACAAGACAAACTCGAATCATCACACAAGGAATGTTTTTATAATTATGGAGACATTTCAAAAAAAAGGCTGGAGGCTTCAATTGCATTACTTGGTTGTTATAGATTGAGAGAAACTTCATATATACTAACTGAAGTCTGAGATGTACAATGTTTTAAATAAATCACTGCTAAAAGCAGAATTAATATGGCTAGCGAAGCGAATTGGAAGGAATATCTGTTAAACATATCTATTCTCAGTCATCCTGATGAATTAGCAAATCCCTTAATTCAAAGATTGATCCGGACTTATCCAAAGCAGGTAACTCTCCATAACACTTCATCTAAATCAGAAAACGTCTTTATTCTCCAATTAGAACTTAAAAGTTGGAGATTAACCATCTACCTAGTACAACCTTTAGGAACACTAATGGAAAAAATGGTTTCTGATTATTATACAGCTATTGCGGGATCAATCATTCTTTTCTCGAATAATCCTGAGTCCTTTGAGGCTGCAAGAGCCTTTTATGATCAAATAAGAAAGATAAATGACAATTTACCTGTTTTAGTCACTTTTATTGAAGTAATAGATGGTGATGTGCCAATTATTGATGAACCCGAAGTTCTAGAGAATTTATCAAATGTGACTTATTACGGAATTAGAGAAAACGATGAAGAAGCCTTTAGTAAAATTATTAGAACTTTTGTTAACAATTATTTCGGCATTCAATAATTAAGAAAGAATTGGGGAAGGATCCTCCTTTGTTAGAAAGGATCCAATAATCTAAAATAACGGTGGTATGAGGACCTTGTGGAACAGTCACGGGATCTTTATCCCCAGCAAATTCAAAATTTGTGAGTGGAGTAGTACAGCCACTCAGAGCTGCGATACCTATAAGTAAAACGATAGAAGTAGCAATGCCTTTGTTCAATTAATCAATTATCTCATGTTAGATTTTGATATTGGTAATTAATACATAAATCCACTAAATTTTATTAATGTATTCTATGCAAAGACTTGAATTACATCCCCATCTTCTAATATACGATCGAGACCGACTTTCTCACCGTCAAACTTTGCAGAACGTCCCCATATTCGGGTAAAACGAAAGAATTGAAGCATTTTTTTGCTTAATACTTCTATTGCATTTTCTACAGTGCTTCCCTCTCTTAGAATTATTGGTCTTTCAGCTACATCCCCTTTGGCATTCCTAGTAAAAACTCGAATTTTCCCTAGCTGGCTGAAAATCAATTCATCAAGTCCTTCAAATCCCTCCTTTTGAGAAGCAGAGGTTGGGATAACCTGGAACTCCAGTTTAGATTCTTGAATGAATCTAAGAAGCTTTTCATAATTCTGTTTAGAGCCCTCTATATCCCCTTTTGTTGCTAGTATAACTGCTGGGAGATAGCTAATTGACTTATCAAGGGCATCTAAGAATTGATTTAATGAAACAGGGGCATTAAAACGTACGATAGCATTCAGATACCCATTTCCCCTTAAAATCTCAATTACCGCTTCCTTCCCTTCACCTTCAAAGAAATGTTCATTGAAAACTTGAATATTACCTGAACCGACTTTTTCAATTGAAACTGGAGGTTTGACAACATTTAACCGAATTTTACCTTTATTGAGCTCTTCGAGTATTAGCTGCAATTGTTTGACGGGATCTTTTGATAAATCGATTGTGATTAGTACACAATCAGCATTTCGAATACCTGCTAACACCAATTTTCCTGACATTTCACCTCTTACACTACCTTCTACAACGGCAGGAAGTTCAACTAACTGTAATCTCGCTCCATTAGCTGTTGTTGATCCCACCTCAGGTTTAACAGTGGTGAATGGATATGATCCAACCTTCGCAGCTTCCGATTGCGCCAGTTCATTAAGAACAGAGGATTTCCCAGAATTTACACCTCCAACAATTGCAATCTGAGCATCCTCTCCTTTGGGAACCAGCCATTTCTCTCCTGATCCTTTTTTAGCTTGTGATAGTTTCGCTTTTTGAGCTTTAAGCTTTTTAAGCTTGGTTTTCGCCATAGCTAGGTGCTTTTCAACCCCCTTATGTTTTACGCAAACTCCCAGGAATCTTTCCAAATGAAAAATTTGATCATCAATTGATGAAGATTCGAGATATTTATCCCATTCAACTTGAGCCTCACGATTCAGATTTATGGGCATAATTATCTCCTATGTATTCTATTTATTGAGATTTGAAGACATCACTTCTTATAATTTAACTTTTGTATCTCATGCATTTATGATTCTCAGTCTTTATAAAAATTCATTTGTATCATTTCAAACGACGCAGATTCCACAAAAGATGCATAAACTTTTATATGATAATGTTCTTTTAATTCCTTTCTTCTAGAATGTATTTAACGAGTGAGAACCATGACTAAGCTAACAAAAATACCCAAAAACACCCAAACAGATGAAATTACCGATGAGGATGGAAACAAGGTCAATGTCACAATACGGAAAGGTAATAAAATGAAAATTATAACTACTAAGCTAAATGGTGACGCTACAGTTAAAAAGGAGTGGCTAGATGATGGAGTAATCTCAGAAGAGAAGACAGATCAACCATCTGTTAAAAAGACCGTAGATGATGAAACATATTGGCAGGAGGAGGCTGTTGAGATGTCAGTCGGAGACACTAAAGCTAAAGTTCAAGGTGATCTCGTTATAGTTAATATAACGACAACAGGAGTTATCAAAACGATGAATGTGATAAAGACAAATTGGAAAACAGGTTGGCGTGTTTATGAATACTTTAAAATTTACAATGAAACCCAGACAGATTACGAATTCGAATATTCTGGAGAGATAACCTCGGTTGGTAGTACCCCAGGATTTGAACCACCTTCGATACTTTTAGGTTTATTGGTTTGTTTAGTAGTTATTTCTAGAAAACGTAAGTAATATGGGTTAATGATTTCCATTATCTTTCTTTTGCCATTTTACTCCAATTTGAAGAAAATATTCTTAATACGGGCAATAAACTGGCCATCTAACTCACCCATGTCTGAATAAGCCGATAGGAGTTCTGTCAAACGCTTCTCTATAGTTGACCTGTTAGGAAGAATTGATCGGAATAGTATGGGGTAAAGAATTACTATCAATCCATAATTTTTAGCTTTTTCCTTCTTTATACGCGCATCATTATGATTTCTATCCATCATTTGAAATCCATATACCAATCCATGATATTTTTCATAATTTGGAACAGGAAGTTCAAATAGTCCACGTGAATATTCATGTCCCGCCCCAGTCGCAGTCATGTAATGTGCTCCTAGTTTTATAAGAAAGTTTTCTTTTTCATGGGATGATACTGATTCTTTAAATGGTAGTGTTGAAGTAAGAAAGGGTTCTGGACCTAGTTTACCAAATTTATAAACTGAAACGGATAATTGGCCAGGATCGGCTTGCAATCGTCGTGAGAGGATCATTCCTTGGTGAATACGATGTTCTAACAAAATTTGAGTAATGACTGGTCTTAAAGCATCAGTCGTTAGGAAATCATCCTTTGTTAGGTAGTCTTTAATTCCTAGCTTCATTGCTTGGACGGCAATCTTTTCAGATCCTAACCCTGTGATCATTACGACTGGAATTTCAGGATCTAGAAGCTTTATTTCTCTAATGACGTCTATTCCTGATTTTCCTGGGAGGGAATAATCGACAAGAACCAAATCATAAGAAGGATCTGTTTTTATTTTCTCTATTCCTAGCTCCCCTGTTTCGCAAATTATGATATTTTTCAAACCAATTTTACTCAATCGCTTTAGAAAAAGAAATTGATGATCTCGGGAGTCCTCTATCAGTAGAATCTTAGCATCACCTATTGGATCAACTTCTTCAGAGGACATCATCTAATCCCTTAACTCTAACAATCTAATATGTCTATAGTAATCAATCTTTCCTTCTTATGCCAACTTCTAGTTTTTATCAATTAATCATTTCTTTTAATATATGACTTATTGTTATATCTTAATTTTCTATTCAAATGTAAAAAAAAGTTGCAAAAATCCCCTTATACTTGCTGAGAAGGAGGAAACAAATTCTGTTGAACTAACCATTCGTATGATTCATCAATTGTTGCTTCCATAGATTTTTGCGGGGAAAATCCCAGTTCCTCTTTGATTTTTTGATCAATATATCTACGTGAATATGCAAACTTTGTCACACGATAACGATTTAACGTGGTACGCCTTCCTGTTAATTTTGAGTATATTTCAGAAAGAACAGCAACAGTATAGACAAGACGGAAATTTCGTTCTTTTGGTAGTTTGGGAGGATTTATTTTTTCAACAATATAATCCAGAAAATCAATTAATTTACATTCAAATGATTTTAAATTGTACACTTCCCCTCTGGTTTTAGTTTTATTTTTATTTAGTAATAGTAAGGCCGAACAGAGATCATAAGGATGAATAAATGTCACATATCCTGTTCCGTTTCGCAGAATCGGAAACTTTTGTTCATACACAGCTTTGAAGATACCATACATCGTTTTCATATCTCTAGGACCAATGACACTAGGGGGACGAACAATACTAAAATTATCCCATCCATTCTCTTCATAAACATCCCAGATGGCTTTTTCCTGAAAATATTTACTTTTTTGGTAAATACTGGTAGGATTAAATTTGTAGGTCTCATCAATTGGATGATTAGGAATGTGATGTCCATAAACACCAGTCGAACTCGTATGAACTAAAAATGGTTCAGTATTATTTGTAATACATGCTTCTATTAAGTTTTTCATACCCTCTACATTAACTTTATATAAATCGTTCCATCCAGCCCAGTCTGTTGCTAAGGCAGCTAAATTAAAAACCACATCAACATCTTTTAGCGCTTTTTTCAAGCTATTTACATCGAGAAGGTCTGCTTTGATAGGATTTAATCCCCTTTCTTGAATATCTATCTTATCCTCGGGTGAACGAGTAATCACTCGACATTGGTTTTTTTTATAATTAGAATTCTCAGCTATCATGTCTATCAAAAAACTACCTACCAATCCAGTTCCTCCAGTAATTAAAAAAACCATGTACATCACCATGAAATGAAGATTTAATTCTCTGTCTTAGATAACCAACTTTCAAGATTATTACTTCTTTCAACAAATTGTTGCTCAATCTGAGCGATTCGTCTTTTTGCAATATTAAAAATTGGTTCTGAAATTTCAAATCCTATGTAACGTCTGTTATATTGAATACAAGAGAGTATAACAGATCCACTGCCCATAAAAGGCTCTAGAATTAGATCATTTTCATTACTTCCCATCTGTACACATTTGTTCGTAACTGTTAAAGGCAACCTAGTTGGTGTTTTTTCACCTCCTTTTTGGTAATCTCTTTTGATTAACCAAACATCTTCGAAATAAAGTTTTCCTGGAGAACTAGAATACTCTGATATTCTATTAAAGGTTCGTAAATTATCTTTTTTTTCTGATAATTTTGTAAAATATAAAATGTGGTAATGACTTGTCACAAAACGCTTTTTTGTGAAAACCCCAAACTGATACTTCCAGATTATATGATTTACTAATCTAAAACCAATTTTAGTTAACGAATTTAAGATGTCATTAAGGTGATTCCATCCTGAGAAAATAAAACCACTTGCTGTAGGTTTCATTATTCTCCAAGCAGCTTGAAGCCACTTCAGTGTAAAATCATAATAATTTTCGTCTACTTCGGTATACAACATACCCAGTTCTTTTTGTTTTCGATTATATTGAGAACCCACTTTATCAAATTGTATTCCAAACGGTGGATCGGTTAAAAGCAGGTCTACTGTCTCTGATTCTATTTGATCCATTCCTTCGAGACAATCTAAATTATAAACTTGGTTAAAGGAGAGGTTCATTCTTTACAACTACATTCTCTTTGAACTAAATGTTATTTTCTGTTATTATTTTAATCCTACTATTTTTCCATTAGGTAATAACTCCATCCTCATCGCAGAGGGATTTGGTGGTAATCCAGGCATTGTCATAATTTCACCTGCGATAGGATAAAGAAAACCTGCACCAGCTGATAGACGAATCGCTTCTATTGACAATACATGGTTCGATGGTAATCCAACAACATTAGGATCATCAGATAAGCTCAATTGAGTCTTTGCTACACAAATTGGTAGTTTATCCTGACCTAATTTAGTCCAAAGATCAATATCTTTCTTTGCTTTGGAGGAATACTTGATCTGCTTTATATTGTATGCTTGAAGTGAGATTTTTTGGATTTTTTCAGGTATAGATTCCTGAATATCATAAGTATAGTTGATTGGTTTTGGATCAGTTTTTAGAGCCCTCATAAGAATCTGTGCTAATTCAAGCCCTCCAACACCTCCTTCTGAGAAAAGATTTGTTATTGAACAACCAAAAGCACCCGCTTCTAAAGATTCCTCCTTGATTATGTCTAATTCTTCGGGACTATCATTGGTAAACTTATTTATAGCAACTATTACAGGAACTCCGAAGGAAGACATGTTCTGGATGTGGTGAGCTAGATTCACACAACCTCTTCGAACATTTTCAAGTGCTTCCTGTGAACTTATTTTAGACCTATTAGATTTTCCCTGCTTCATAAGAGCACGGACACTACATACTAGAATAACAGCACTAGGATTGATGTTACTTAATCTGCTCTTTATGTTAAAGAATTTTTCCCCACCCAAATCAGAACCAAATCCAGCCTCTGTTAAGACGATATCAAATAATTTTAGTGCAATCTGATCAGCTATAATACTAGAACAGCCGTGGGCGATGTTTGCAAATGGCCCAGTATGAATAAAGCAGGGGCCACCTTCATATGTTTGAACTAAATTGGGTTTTATCGCATCTTTTAGAATTAAAGTCATAGCACCTGCAGCTTTCAAGTCATCGGCGGTGATTACCCTATCCTTTTTTGAGAGTGCTACAATTATTCTACCGAGTCGTTTCCGAAGATCAGATAGATTGCTTGTCAACGCTAAAATCGCCATAATTTCGGAAGCAGCAGTAATTTCAAATCCTGAATCACGAGGAATCCCATTTTGTGAGCTTCCAAGCCCGATTCTAATATTTCTAAGAGTTCTATCGTTTATATCAATTACTCGTTTCCAAAAAATTTGATGAATATCAATATCCAGTTCATTTCCCTTGAAAATATGGTTATCAACCATCGCTGCCAACAAATTATGAGCTGCAGCAACTTTATCTATGTCACCAGTTAATCCAAGGTTAATTTCGGGCATGGGGAGGACTTGAGAATAACCCCCACCAGTTGCACCTCCTTTAATCCCGAATACAGGACCCATTGATGGTTGGCGAAGTACACAACAGGATTTTACACCTATTTGGGTTAAAGCTTGAGCTGTTCCTATAGTGTGAACAGTTTTTCCCTCACCATACCGAGTAGGTGTGATTCCAGTCACTAAAACCAATTTACCATTAGGGTGATTTTTTAACCTATCTAATATACTAAGATTAACTTTTGCAATGAAGTGACCAAAGGGTTCAAGTTCACTAAGCAAAATCCCCGCTTCTTTTGCAATCTTAGTAATTGGTTGAAGTTTTGCTTTTTGAGCAATGTCTAAGCTTATCGTCATCTTAAAGCACAAGTTCTATATTGCGTTCTATTTTTGGTTTCTCTCTGAAGCTAAAACAGTATTAGCAAATAATTCCATTACTGTTATTGGACCTACTCCCCCTGGAACTGGTGTGATAAAACTACATTTTTCTTTAACTCTTTCAAAATCCACATCTCCACATAAATTTCCCCTTTCATCCCGATTCATGCCGACATCAATTACAATAGCATCTTTTTTTACCATTTCAGCGGTTATGATCTTCGGTTTTCCAATTGCAACTACAAGAATGTCTCCTAATACCGTATAATCAGATAAAGGTCTGCTATATGAATGACATTGAGTTACAGTTGCATTTCGTTGTTCAAGAAGTGTTGCTAAGGGCCGTCCTACCAAATTTGAACGCCCAACAATTACAACATGCTTTCTTTCAATGTTAATCTTATAACGATCCAGTATCTCAATGCAAGCTAGAGGCGTACAAGGCCAGAAAAAGGATTCGCCTTTATACCCAAGACGACGGCGACCAACATTGATATAGTGAAGACCATCAACATCTTGGTCTGGACGAATAGCACTAAGTACCTTATTAGTACTAAAGCCTTTCGGGAGTGGTAGCTGAATTATGACAGCATCATCATTTTTTAACTCAGTAGAGATGAAATTAACCAGATCAATCTCTGTTGTTTCTTTCAGCTGGTGAATATTGGTGTTAATTCCAATTTCTTTTGCTTTTCTCTCTTGATTTTTAACATAAACTGTTGATGCCGGATCTAAACCTACCTGAATTATACTTAACTTAGGGGGTTTTTTTAATTTAGTTATTCTAGCTCTTAATTCTTCCTTCAGTGCTTGTGCTATAACATTGCCATCTAATAACTTTACCATCCCGAATACATCCGATCTGCTTCAAATCGATCTTTAGGCAAAATATTATGAAATCTCTGCCTCAACAACTTTAATAACGGCTTCCCTTTTAGAATCAAGCTGGGTTAACATTTCTTCTATATCACGTTTTAATTGAGATTTAATTTCTTCATCTTTTATACTCAACATATTGATTTTGACGTTGAATATTGCACCTCTTACAGCAGAGTCAGCAAATAACGCTGCAACACCTGCATCAGTAATTGCATTTTTATTTCCTCTTTCAGCAACGGCTAGAATTAGATCCAACGCCTCATAACTAAGCTTGGCAACTTCCAGAGGAACTTCGGCTGCGCTTACTGTTGCTTTCTGAATAGCCTTCGATCGAACCTCTGGTTCATCTTTGGGCATCCTGTAAGCTTTTAAGATTGCATTGAAAGCATTTGTGTCTTCATCTACCATTTTACTTAATCTTTGGTAGAGTTCTGTGCATCTTAAAATTACTTTCTCCATTTCTGCTTGAACTTCTGCAAATTTTTCTTTTCCAACAGTTGCTTTCCCAACTAAGCTCGCCAAAGCAGCACCTAGTGCACCACCCAAAGCAGATACACTTCCACCTCCTGGTGCTGGCTTATCAGAGGCAACTTCTTCTATGAATTGTGTCACAGTAAGATTGATTAAATTTCCATTGGTCATTTTATCATCAACTCAATAATTTTCTCTTCGGGG
>JBHLPG010000069.1:0-16961 GCA_048939725.1 Promethearchaeota archaeon
AACAATAAAAGAAAAAATAAAATATCAAAAATGATATATATCTCAATTTTTTTATCATAAAAACATTGAATCGATGACGCAGAAATTTATATTGCTTTTAATTTTTAACATATTTGATACATATACAAGAATTTTAGTCCCTAAATGAATATATTTATATTTATCAAAATTAGCATAATGAGATGATTGAAAAAAAAAATCTGGACAGTCTTTTATTCCATGAAAAAGATTCTCGAAGATCATTTAAACTTGAAAATCTTAGAACTTGTATGTGCAGGTGAAGGGGTTACTGTCAATACGACTGAGCTATCAAAAATTCTAGGTAAACATAGAAATACCATAAAAAATAATACTGCCAAGTTATTCGAACACGAAATTATAGAAAAACCTTTTTATCCTTTTTCTCATCTCTTTAAGGAATGGCCTCTTCTTGTTATAGAAAAAGCAAATTTTGAAAGAAACTTGAAAACAAATGTTTTTATTGAAAAAGATCCAGTTATATGGGCAGCTTTTTTTGTGAAGGAAAATGAATATAACACATTTTTAATTGAATTTCATAAGGATTTATATTCTTATCAAAATTGGAAAGAAAGTATAATCAAAGAGGCAAAGATTACTCTCAAGGAGGCAATTTATCCATCTGAGGCAATTTTCTTAACCATGAGAAATTTAATTAAGTATGACCCGACAATCACAATGCAAATCTTAGAAGCTAATTATAAGAATCATCATCATCCGGAGCTAAATGGCTTAAGGATTAATGATTTTAGACTTCAACTTATTAAACTTCTTTTAACAGGGAAAGGCATTAGAACTAATGAGTATCACATTAGTGATATGCTTAATATCCATCATCGTACTGTTAAACGTCGGATTGAAAAATTGTTGGAGCATAGAATAATTGATAATCCAGTGTGTTGCTTCCCCCGAGTTTGGGTTCCACCAAAATACTTTTTAGTCTTTTCTTTATTTGAAATAAAGAATAAGAATGAGTTGGTATTGAGAACATTAAGGAATGACCCCCATGTTCCAATTCTTTTTAAAGCAGTTGTAGATAAATTTAATCTTGCTCTCTTTAGCAATTTTTACAAAATGGAAGATTTTTTGGAATGGGCAGAGGAATATGATCAAAGATTCCCCGGATGTATTGGGGCAGTGAGGAATACATTTCTTTCTCCCTCCATGACTTTCTCTATTGCCCATAATTATGTTACTCTCACCTTTATTCAAAATATCGCTAATCGTTTACGAGGTAAAGCATTTGTTGAAATGATGAAATAAAAATAATAATTTATTTCATGAAAAACGGGCAACATTGTTTTAATGGATTTTCATCTCCGATCATTAATCTTTGGAGATTTCCCTTTATAGCTGTAGGATTCATGAATTTTTATAATTGAATTGAAGATGATAACGAGGGTTCTCTTTATCTAACTCTCATATTCAATCTGAGAAAAGTTAAAATAGAGTATAATCGTTCTAAGCACAGAAATATTTGAATTAATATTGGATGTAAACATGGGAGTTTAAACTGCTTGTTTTTTTGATGAAAAGTGCTAATAATGCTCATGATCAAGTGAAAAGTTTCCAAAAAGGCCAATTTTTTTCAATATACATACCCAAAAATATTGTACAGCTAGATGAATATTAAATCGTGTGCTTAAGTGTTTTTATTTTTCATTCTATATTTTTCCCGTATTCTAATCAATTTTTTTGTACACTGGTTTTTTATAATCTTATTTATTAGAATTACCTGACCTGAAACGGTCAAGAAGAAAATTAGAAGTTCTATGAAGAGTATTAGTAAAAAAATTTCTTAGAAGGTGTGAAATTAATGATAAATCAGAAAGTAAAAGAAAGAATATGCAAGGATTTCTTTCCAAACTGCTCTTATTGCACTTGTTTTAGCATGTGCTTTCCCAAAAATGCAGAAGAAGATATATCATCTCAAGCTCTCTTAGAACAAGAAGACAGGAGAATAGAAGAATCTCAAGTGAAAGTTAGAACTGCTTTGGTACTGAATCACTAAGAATTAAGAAAACTCTTAAACATACGAAATAATCTGGATAAATGTTTAGACTAAAAATTATAGGATTAATCGAAAAAAGAAAAGGAAAAACAGTTCAATTGATTTGATATTTTGAGTTCATATACCAAAATACTATCTTTAGAGTTATAATTTAGATTAGAAACCTTTATCTCGATAAATAAATCTTCTATCTTGATATTTAAGAATTTTTATTCTTCCTTTTGTTATACAATCATTAAGAAATGTTTCAGGATTATCGATATTATATTGGTGAAGAATTTCTATTGCTTGGGTATATTTTAAAGGATGTCTTTTAGTAATAAAGAAGATTGCATCCATGGCTGTTTTAAAAAGATTCGAATCGACTAAACCTACTTCATTTAAAGGTAGAACTTGAGTTGATTCTAGAATAAGCTTTCCTAAAGTCAAGGTTGGGGCATCAGGAATTTCTACCCATGCTTCTGAAGGAGGTCTGGATGGAATATTAATTTGAACCTTATCAGGCTGAAATTTATCTAAAAATCCCTTTATTTCTTCTAATGTCTCATTTGAATCGTTAATCCCTTTAAGAAGCATCACTTCAATCCATATTTCATTGTGAAATTCCTTTCTTAACTTTTTTAATCCATTAACTAAATTTTTAAAAGTTATCTCTTTATGAGGTCGATTGATGTACCTAAAGAGTCTGGAGTTTCCTGCATCAAAGGTTGGAATTAATACATCTGCATTTCTTAGTTCTTGACGGACAGATATTGACGAGAAGAGACTCCCATTAGTGATTACAGCAATTGGTAGGTTTGAAAGCTCTTTAGTTCTATCAATTAATAATCCTAGATCCTTAGAAAGGGTCGGTTCTCCTTCTCCCACAAATGTAATATAGTCTATTCTTCTTTCTTGTCTTAGAGCTTCCAAGATTTCTTTTAATATCTCCTTAGGATCAAAAAAGTGGCTTCTATGATTTGTAAAATTAGATGTTTTTCCAAGTTGACAATAGATGCAGTTATAATTACATGTTTTCTCTGGGATGGGTGATATTCCAAGTGATTGCCCTAATCTTCTCGAAGGGACTGGCCCATATACGTATTTTGCCACTTACATCTCCTTTGAGAAGACTTGGTTCATGATTTCAGGTTCAATAAGAGGAATATTATACCAGTGCCTTTTATTTAGGAAAATCAGTTTATTGAAATATCTCTTTGTTAGTTCAATAATTTTGAGCATATTTCATTCCTGATGGGAATAAATAGTTGCCCCAACTCCAATACAAATTTTCGCTTAATTATTTATATATTTTGCATAATTATTCATAAATTAATTTGGTATTAGAAATAAATGAAAGCTATTATTTTTGGAGACTTATAGTGATTTCTCTTATATGATCCAGAGGATCTTGAATTTTCCACTCCTTAGTAAAACCTTCTTGTGAGGTCAGAAATTCTAATCTATGTGCTAGAACCTCTTCCTTTATTAATGCGGAATGATTTTTGATAACTTCAACGATTTTTGAGTCAGTTTTAGAAATATTTACAATAATCTCATCATCATATTCAAGTTCCATGTCTTTTCGCATTGATTGGATTCGGCGAATTAGATCACGCACAAATCCCTCATTAATTAAATCCACAGTAAGTTCTAGGTTTAGAAAAAGATCACCATGGCTGAAAGATGCACCACTATATCCCTCTCTTTCTGTAATTTTTATTTCCAGATCATCCTTACTGATTTCAAAAGCTTCTCCTTCAATGGTGACTTTATAACTTCCTTTTTGTGTAATTTGATCAGCTATTTCTTTTGCTTCCTTGCCTTTTTGGCTCCTCATCCAAGATGCGACTGTATTAGCTTTCTTTTTGAATTTGGGTCCAAGTATTTTAAATTTAGGGGAGAAAATAATCTCTTGAAACTCTAAGGGGTCATCTGTAAAGGTCATATCTTTAACATTGAGTTCTTGAAGGATAATATCTTTCAGCGTAACAAGAGCCTCTTTTCCTTCTTTATTAGAAACAAAGATAACTTGAGGTAACGGCCACCTTGCTTTTAATCCTTTTTGCGCACGAATTGCTCGTCCGTTTGTTATCGCGTCTCGAGTGATTTTAACTAAAGATTCAATTTTGGAATTTATCAGATTCACGTTAGGTTCAGGAATTCTTTCTAAATGGACGCTCTCTAGTCCAAATCCTTGACTAATAACTAAATCCTGATACATTTTTTCACTTAAGTAAGGTAGTATCGGAGCAAGGGTTTTAGCTAGTGAGTGAAGGATTTCATATAGTGTCGAGTAAGCAGATTTCTTGGAAAGACTAAGTTCTTTCTCCCAGAATCGCCGACGCGATTGTCGAATCCATAAATTAGAGAGATCACTGTTAAGGAAATTTTGGAGGGATTTGATCACCTGATGGATGGATAGATCATCAAACCCTTCATGAAAATCTTTAAGGGTGTTATTATATCGGGAAAGAATCCATTGATCTATAATGGGACGATCTACAGGAGAAATCTGATATTTCTTGTCATTTGGGGAATATTGATCAAGATTTGCATAGGTTACAAAGAATAAAAGGACATTCCACAGAGGAAGAATAAAATCCTTCATACTTTCCTCAACTAAATTCAGTCCGAATCGAACATCGTTCCATGTGGGAGTGCTAAAAAGCATCCAGCGAGCGGGATCTGCACCATATTTTTCAAAAACTAATTTTGGGGCAATAACGTTCCCCTTTGATTTTGACATCTTTTTTCCCTCCTCATCTTGGGTGTGACCCATTGTTAAACATGTCTTAAAAGATACAGAATCAAAGACTACTGTTGAAATTGCATGAAGTGAATAAAACCATCCTCGTGTTTGATCAATAGCTTCCGTAATGAAATCGACGGGAAAATGGGAATTAAATTCTTCTTTATTTTCAAAAGGGTAGTGCCATTGTGCGAAAGGAGCTGCTCCAGAATCATACCAACAGTCAATTACATATTCTTCTCGAGTTGAATTAGCTTTACAAGAGGGACATTTGACATTAATCTGATCAACATACGGTTTATGGAGAGAAAAATCTTTTGGAAGTCCTCCTTCAGTCAGATTATCAAGTTCCTCACGACTACCAATAGCAAATTCATGCCCATTATCACAAGTCCAGATAGGAAGGGGAGTTCCCCAGTAACGGGAGCGAGAAAGAGCCCAGTCTTTTAGTTCGTCAAGAAAATTGCCAAATCGGCCATCTTTCAGATGTTTGGGCATCCATCGTATTTGTTGGTTTAATTCTTGAATAGTTTTACGTAATTGACTCATTCCGATGAACCAAGATTCTATAGCATAGTAAAGTAACGGAGAGTCACATCTCCAACAAAAGGGATAAGTATGGGTGATTGTTTTTTCGCGTAGGAGTTGATTATTTTCTCGTAATTTCTCCATAATATGGGAGTCTGCTTCTTTTACATGCATACCTCCAAAATCAGGCATTTCTTTAACGAAAGTTCCATCTTCTAAAACTGGATTGAACATTTCTACTCCAATCTCTTGGCAGAGTTCATAATCTTCCACACCGAAAGCAGGGGCACAATGAACTATACCTGTGCCTTCATCCATTAAAACAAAGTCAGCATCAGTTATAAAATGAGCTTTCCCCCTTTTCTTAAGAGCAGTATAGGGGAAAAGTGCTTCATATTCCATTCCGACTAGATCTTCTCCTTTAAACTCCCGAATTATCGGCTTTCCCTCTGGAAATACTGGAGACAATAATTTTTTAGCAAAGATAAGCGATTCATTCTCATGTTCCACTTCAATGTAGGTTTCATCTTTTGCAATCGCTAAGACAAGATTCGATAAAAGTGTCCAAGGAGTCGTTGTCCAAGCGAGAAAATAACGATTTTCTTCTCCCTTTACTCTAAACTTAATATAAATACTTGGATCCTGTGTTTCTTGGTAACCTTGGGCGACTTCATGAGATGAAATTGGGGTACCACATCTGGTGCAGTAAGGAATGACTTTATGTCCTTTGAATAGGAGTTTCTTCTTGTAAATCTCCTTTAACGACCACCACACAGACTCGATGTACTCTTCTGACATAGTAATATATGATCTCGGCATATCAAGATGAAAACCAATCCTAGTTGACATTTCCTCCCATTCATTTACATAACGCAGAACAGATTCTCGACATTTGGCATTGAATTTTTCAATTCCATAAGCTTCAATGTCTTCTTTACCTTCTAATCCTAGTTCTTTTTCGACTTCAATTTCAACAGGTAATCCGTGACAGTCCCATCCGCCAATACGTGGAGTGATATGATGACCTGTCATTGATTTATAACGTAAGAAGACGTCTTTTATCGCACGAGTTAAAGCATGGCCCATGTGAGGGTGTCCATTTGCTGTTGGTGGGCCTTCTACAAAAACATAAGGAGGATTATCCTTTGTTGATTCTTGTACCTTCTTTTCTATTTCATTTTTTCTCCAGAAATCGAAAATAGCTTCTTCTTGAGCTGGAAGATCAGGTGTAGTGGGTAAAGTAGGAAATTTCAAATGAAATCACTTTAATTGGTAAAAATGAGTGTTTTGGTTATATATTTGCCACTAAAAATTTTTCAAAAAAAACTTTGGATCAATTTTTAAGCGATTGGTGCCTAAATAGCAAATATTTTTCAAGTATCAAAGACCTTTCGCCTTTGAGTTAAACCAAAAATGACAGAATACCTCTCGAAAGCGAGTTAATTACTTTAAAAAGAAAACAGAGTCTAAATTTGTCGTATTATCTATCAAAATTCTTCTATGAGATGATTATCATGTCCGAAAGCGCTCAAAAAGCGATAAATGTTGTAGAAAAGGTCTTCGACAGCAAGTATGTAGAAATCCCTTTGTGTATTTCTATTATAACAGGGGAAGGACTCGAATTGTATTCCACAGCTACTTGTGATCCCATTGAAATGGAATCCATTAATATTCTAGGCCTGATAGCGTTTGAAGAACTTAAATCCTCTTTTAACGATCGAACAGAGGAGGAAATCAATATATTGATTTTTCGTACACCAAAAAGAGAATGTTATATTGCACCTGTAGCTGAAGACATTTTCATGGTTGCCGCTGCGGCACCTGGTGCTGTTGGTAATGTGATGCCTCTGTTGGATGGTTTAAGCACACAAGTCAGCTTTGAGTTGGCAAAATTGGAAATGAGGTAATAAGAATGAATGTTGATCATCTACAAACCGTTGCGGAACAAGCTGCTAAAATGGCAGGATCCTTTCTTCGTTTATTGTCATTTGAAGGGCTTCAGATCTTTCGAAAAGGCAAGAGTGATGTTGTCACCAACTTTGATATGGAGTCTGAACGATTAATCAAAAATCATATCTTAATGCACTTCCCTGAACACATTATTCAAGCAGAAGAATCGAAAATTGACATAAAAACACTCCCAGATAATATCATCTGGTTCATCGATCCTTTAGATGGCACAAAAGCCTTTTTGAGAGGAAATTTTGCCTTTGTTAGTATGTCCATTGCAGCATGGGATAAATCTGGAGTATTAGCAGGAGTGGTCTATAATCCCTTCACAGACATGCTCTATTCAGCTTCACAAGGTGGGGAGGTACGTTTAAATGGAAACACACTTCCTTCTCCTCGGACATGTCCGATTAAGAAAGCTCGACTCCTTATTGATTTTTCGAATCGTCTTTCTGATCCACTTAAAAAAGAATTAGCTGTAGCTGATTTGACAGAAACCATAGGAAGATCATATCGTCTTGGTGGAGGAATATCACAACATCTAATGTTGATTGCTCAAGGTACCCTCGATGGAGGATTGTTTTGGGGAGCTGGGAGAAAGGGACAGTTCTGGGATATTGCTGCAGCAGCAATTATCCTTGATAGGCTAGGTTTCAAATTCACAAATTTAGAAGGAAAGCCAATTCATCCGTCTGATGAAGTCTTTGACCAGTTAATTATTGCTGCACCTAAATTACATAAAGAGATATTAGCCTGGGTAGCAAAATTAAAAGGAATATATAGAAGCCCTAAGTGATCTATCCCTAAGTTTTTCACATTAAACTAAATTCTCGAGTCTCTATGGGATTCTAAGTATTCAGATCGTAGTGCCATTCGTTGAATAACTTGGCCATTCTCTGTGTATGTATATGGTGTGAAGTTTTGTGATTCCATTAGTTTTTCGAATAATATTCGTCTCAAGTTTTCATCCAAGGCAAAATGTTGACCAAATTCAAAGAAATTTAATTGTAATGCGCCTGCTGAATTAACAAATTCACCATAGATCCACTGGAGAAGATAATGTTCCAGGTCTCGTTTTCGACTCAAATGACCTTTAATTATTTCAGCTTGTCTATCAGTGATGTTTGGATGCTTTCCTTGAAGTCTTTCTCTGATTTCACCAGGTTGTAATGTCTTACCAAAATCTTCTGTTATCATCCCAGCCCTGCTTTTTTCATCCTCAAATAACGCAATGATATAATCTTCTGGTAATGCTATACTATCCATATCTATATCTATAACGAATTTTTTGTGTTTAACATTCCAGTGTTTAACTTCTCGTTGCCCTCCCATTTTTTTCATATCATAATATGCTAAGTCAAGCTCTTCAAGACTTTTGAGATGATGAAGAATGGTTGGTATTTTTTTTCGCAGCATGTCTGCTAGATTTGATGCTGTGAGTCCTGTAGGATTTCTATACATGAGGAGCAGCATTCTCCGCCGTGTAGGGTCTGCTAAAGCTTCAATAACCTGAATAACTTGTCCAGGTTGGTCATAGTAAGCTTCCACTGAATTCGGCTCCTATATAATCATTCTCGCATTCCTTTAAAAATACCGACTTAATGGCATCTGATACTGACATAGGATGATGGGAACTAAACTTAAAGACAATTTAATGACGAGTTCTGCCAAAATAATAATTCATTAACAGCGATTGAGGTTATTAAGTTTTCTTATGAGATATATAATGAGACAAATAGAGGATTATTGTAGTTAAATATTTGGCTTATTTTCATTTGTATTTGAAAAAACCATACTAGTTGTCTTTTTTGATTCCTGATGGAGGAAAATCATGCCTAATAACAGAATCAGCCCCCCTAATAAGAGTAAAAATCCTAAGATGAAACCATAAGGGTACAAAATTGTTGAACTGGTTCTTGAAACGGCTAATATACTAACTAGAATGATAAAACCAGAAATAGAAGCTAGGGTTGCAAGAAAGCTAAGAATTGTGAAAATAATTCTTGAAGGAATTACTTCAGGTTGCAGAAGGGTTTCTCGTTCATCAACTACTTCGTTTTCACGGTCCATCATAAGATATCTGCCTTGATGGTGTCTTTTTATGATTCATTCAAAATAGTTTAGGAGTTCTTAAACCTAAAACTCGATTCTTTTAGATAATTAATTTGGGTTCTTATGAAGTTCTTTGATTATTATTCAGTGAGGTAAAGAAAGTGTGGGAATACGTTCCTAACTGATCCATATTCATCACCACTTATGACAGGTATTGCTCTGAAAAAAACTTCTTTTAGAACAACTCAAGAATTTTTAGAAGCAATAGCCTACGCTGATAGATACCATAATTTTGTGTTCATTGATTATGAAGGGCAAAGCAACCTTCTAGAACCAAAAGAATTGAAACAGATAATAGAACAGGTTCATCACTATTTAGTTTTCACAATAGCAGTACGAGGCTGTGAATTTCATTTTCAGCGTAAATTTCTATTGGAAAACTATTTACGGATAGCAAAAGTTAATTCTCATCTACTTTTTTGCATTGTTGCTGGACACCCTATCTATCCCTCAATAGACACTCAGCTATCTTCAATCAAAGCCTTCCATAATGTTTTTACTCGAATTCGGGGTAAAATTTCCTCAGTATTATTCTTAGGAGTGGAAAATGTTGCTTCAAACGAAATTCAAAGCTTGTGTCAACAATACAATCCTATTGTCCCTTTTATACTTCATGGAGACTCTCGTATTGTTCTGAATGAATTTCGTCCTCCTATAGCTGTATATTCACCCTTAGCCCATACAATTCCTGATGAAGAAGCCATCAAATCACTTATAGGTTACTTAATTCGTAGGAAAGCGACTCAGCAGGCTTTAAAGAAAAAAGGGTATGATTTAGTAATCCCTCTAATGAATAAAGAACTTTGGAATGAATTAATTCCTGAAATTCAATCTATTTTCCGATCTAGCTTTGACAGATTTGTCCTCACTTCTCAAAATTTCCATTCTAGGATTCATGTGTTCATTAAAAATGGTGTCCGACTACTGGTAGGGAATCCTGCAATATATGAAATCTCATTTGAATTAATTCAGCGTTTCGGAACTAATTCATACCCCAATTCCGTACACCATCCATTAAATCGTGATACCGTAGGGACTGAAGTGGCTAAATCCCGCTCAGAGGTTATTCAATCAACACAAAAGCCAATAAAATACTAGATATTTTCTTCTTTTTTGATGAAAATAATAATATTTTTCCAAAATTGATTTATGAAGTGGAGCTTGTAGATGATGGCCGATCAAAAAATAATCGTTGTTGTATATGCTCATCCTGATGATGCTGAATTCTTAGCAGGTGGCAGCTTAGCGAAATGGGCAGAGGAGGGGCATCAAATTTATGCTATCTGTGCAACAAATGGTAATTTGGGAGCTAAAGTAGAGGGTATCACCCCTGAAGAGTTAGCAGAAGTCAGGAAGATAGAACTCACTAATGCTATGAAAACCATTGGGGGAAAATTGCCAATTTTCTTAAATTTTCCTGATGGTTTTCTTCGTGATCATACTGATGAATTAAAGGAGCGTTTGATTTACTGGTTTCGTAAGCTTAAACCCGAGAGAGTAATAACGTTCGACCCATGGAAAAAATATCAGATACATCCAGATCATATTGCAGCGGGCCAGATTGCATCCGAGGCGGCAGCGTTTTCTTGTTTTCCGATGTTATACCCTGAGCACCTTAAAGAGGGATTGAAACCTCACCAACCAGAAGAAATCTGGTATATGGTCCCTATAGAACATAAACCTAATCGCCTAGTAGATATTACCAAAACTATGGATAAAAAAATGAAGGCAATTTTTTGTCATCAATCTCAAGTAGAAATGATGGCTGACCTTTTTGTAGAAGGAGCGGATCCTGCCAACTTAACTGATGAACAAAAAGCCCAACTTCAGGAAGGAGCTGATACAATGTTAAGGATGCTATCCCAAGCACTTGCAAATTTATCGAACGGTGAGGTGGAGTTAGCTGAAGTCTTTTATGCGATAAAACTTGGACCAGGGATGTTTGATAACTATCAAGAGATGCTCCAAGAAATGATGGGCATTGAATCAGATTCTATAGAAATTTTCTAAGAAACAGTATTAACTCACGATTAAATAGTAATATCTTGATGATATGCCAATTTTAGAAATGAATCGAACTAGCTTTAAGAAAAAGCTAGGGAATCATGTTGTCTCAACCTAATCAAACAATAATAATTGATAATTATCGTGTCAGAAACTTTACAAACGAAAATGTTGAGCAAGAAGAGTTATCTTGCTTGATTAATTTTATTTCTTCACTTGATATCTGTAAAACGTGTATAAATGAGATCCCGAAAATACAATCATCTTTTGGGTCTGAACTTGACTATCAAATTGATTTTGAGACACGAACTTTAGATATCCGTTATAATCCGAGTATCATATCTGAGAGTCTTGTTTCTGGTTGGTAATTAGCAATTCATTTGACTACTTGTAAGATGGTGATCTCTTACAGGGGAAGTTAAATCACATCATGGGTATTCAATCTGCTGCTCAACCTCCAGCTGATTCAAACTTATTTATGGCACGATTCCAAAAGTATTTTGTAATTAAACCTAGTATAATTAACCAGAAGATCCCATAAGCAGTAGAAAAAAGAAACTCAGAGAAACTTAGTCGTCCTAATACCCATTGTACAGGCATGAAATTGATTAGATGGAAAGGAAGAATGTAAGCGATATATTGTACAATAGGAGGAAGCATGTCTACTGGTATTAGTTCCCCTCCAATGATCTGCATTATGGCTAAAAATAATGCTCTAATAGGCCAGATATATCTAATATAAAAGGTGGATATGCCAACAAGAATAAAACAAAAATAGCTAAGTAGGTAGCTTATAAGCAAGCAAATCGCGAATCCCAAAAGAATAAATCCATTTAATTCAATTGGAACTCGCATAACAATAATTAATAGGACGACAACAGGTAAAGACAGACTAAAACTTATCAAAGAGAATGGGATTGTTTCTGCAAGACTAAATGCTAAATAATCAATAGGTCGACAAAGATAGATTGTTAATGTCCCGTTTAAGTTATCATTTTGCAAACGCCACGCAATTCTGTATAGAAACAGGGATTCAGCAATTAGAGTGGAGATTAGTGCATATCCTAGGATTGCTGATAGAGAATAGTCAAAGTCTGTTTCTGCTTGAGGATTTTGGTAAATTATTGTCCAAATAAAATATAATAGGATAAAATGAACAGGAGTCCAGATTAATACACCAATAAATTCACCTTTGTAAGCTTTTATATCAACAAAGGTAGTTCTCATAATTCCAGAGTATTTTTTGAAATGAAACAATTAGTCTTGACTCCATTAATTAGATGCGCTCTCATAACGTCGACGCCCAAACCTCCAAACCAATAGAAAGGCTATCAACCAAAAAAGTGTTAACGGGATTTGAAATAACAGAATTCCAACAGCCACAACAAGGTCTACATGTTGTAACAACACTTCTGCTGGAAAGGCACTAATAAAGGCGACAGGATATCCAAAGATTAGAATTCCCTTTATCCCTCCTGGTAATGTTGTTGCAGGAATTCGTATAAAATTGTCTTCTAAAGAGTCAAAAGCTTGTTGGATGAAATCTGCTCTTCCAATAAGAAATCCTGTGAAAGAAGAAACTGTACCATATAATAAGTAGAGACAAGACATTCCAAGGATTAGAATTACAAAAGCAATCAAAATATATAGCAACGAATATTGAATTCGATAATACAAACTAACCAAGATTAGCAGAATTGTAGATACAACGAAGAAGGCGCCTCCTCCTACCCATACTTCTTCGAACAGAATGCCTAAGAGAGGATGATGTAGTGGTCGGCAAAGCCACCGTTCAATTTCCCCCTCTATAATCTTTTGTGGCATAGCCCAAACTCCCGTGAAGAAAAAAGAAGCAATACCCCAACAGAGATATCCTAATGCAGAGAAGATGAGGATATCAGGGAGTAACCAGTTCTCAAAGGTTTGTCCAATTAATACTACTTGCCAAAAGATGAAGAATGACAATATTGTTACAGTAGCTTCAAGAATTCCTCCAACAAAGATTGAAGGAAACTGATAAATCAGTTTATATGACATGATAATGAAGCGAGACTGAATGCGTAAAATCTTTGACATGATTAATTCCCCCTGTCTGCCCCGTTTATATAGAGTTCTTCGATTATATCTTCGAGATCAGCATCAGAAATCTGAATGTCCAGAATTCGATCGACCATTTGGATTAAGTTATGAATAAGAAAATCAAGATCGATTGCTTCTGCATTATATTCTATCCTAATTGAGTTATCATTCCCGTTGAGAGACTCTAGTGAGTCTCCATCTTGATTGGTCACTTTGATATTGTTTTGAGCCGATAACTTCTGCAGAAAATGTACAAACGTTGTTATTGGCTTTTCCTGAGTCCGAAATGTGAAATCTAATTGTTTTTCTTTTCTTAATACAGTGGCTAATTCCTTCGTTGGCCCATCAAAATGAATTTTTCCCTTAAGTAGTAAAATTGCTCTGTCACAGATCTGCTCAATATCTTTTACATTATGGGAGCATAGGATAATAGTGGTTCCATCCTCCTCATTTCTGTCGTTAATAAACTTACGAATACGACGGGCAGCAATGATATCTAAACCAATTGTTGGTTCATCTAGAAAAACAACTGGTGGATTATGAATTAGTGAAGCAGCAAGTTCACATCTCATACGTTCTCCTAATGACAATCTACGGGGTTGACGATGAAGGAAAGGTTTGATTTCCAACACGGAAATGAAATCAGCCAACCTAGATTCAAACAATTCGTTATCAAGTTCATAAACGTCTCTGTACAATCTTAATGATTCAATGACGGGGATATGTCTCCATAGTAAGGATCGATGTCCAAAAACCACTCCAAACTGATATGCTGCGTTATATCGTTGCTTTTGTGGATCATATCTATTAACAATGGTTCTTCCGTTATCAGGCTGTATGATTCCTGTGAGTATCTTTATTATTGTGCTTTTTCCAGCGCCATTAGGGCCAATTACAGTTAATTTCTCCCCCGCTTTGACAGAGAATGATACGTTGTCGAGAGCTCTGACTGTCTGATAGTCACGCTTGATAAATGACCGAAATCGGGAAATGAAATTCATTTCTCCGGTGGGCCGACGATATGTTTTTACTAGTTGAGAAACCTCGACAGACAACTATAATCCCTGCTGTAATTATCAAGTTGAGTCATTTTATAAGAAGAGTTATTGACTTATTAATACTCATTGAATTTGGCAATGAATGGATATAAGATAAAGCTGGGATCAATGCCTAGAGAAAAAATCGCAAGAAATGTTGGTCACGAATTTCACTCCTATACTCAAGATGAGTGGAACCAGCTGAAGAAATTACGGGAATCCGCAATTGGAATTTTGAGAATTCTGGAAAATGCAGGAATCACAGCGTTTGTCCATGGTTCTGTGGCAAGAGGTGATATTAGTGACACATCAGATATTGATATTCATATTCCAGTTCAAATTCCCTCATATAAGTTGGAACTAATCGATGATTTTCGGTTTATTGATCGTAGAATAATAATGGGGACTCCTAACTCAACAGTTCGTGCCATATTACTTTTACCAGATGAAATAAATATCAGTTTTCCATTATCCGCGCCGAGCGAAAGAGAAGATGAGTTTTATCGCTTTTCTGGATATATCTACCTCGGGGATCTCTTAATCAATCGAAGAATAGCTGGAGTGACAAAAAAACTGTTGTTAATTGAACCTGAAGAAAAAGGGTACTGGGTTTCGTCTATTAGTGCAAATAAGAAAAAGGTGATTCAAGTTTTGTCGTTATCCCAACGAATGATTGATGAAAGGATCCGTGTTCTTTCACGAAGAGATAAGATTGGACGAACAGGACTATTTTTAGATTATTCTTTAACACCCACAGAGAATTTTGAACAAGCACTAAAAACGATAGCTGACAGAAATATAGTTGTTAGAAGATTATTGAAAAGAAGATAGACTATCAAATTTGATGTCATATGGCTTACGAGAATTCAGTTGATAGGCGGTACTTACTTCGCAAGTATAACAATACAAAAATACTTTTAGTTGCGGATCTTCATTTAGGATTTGAGGCAGAGTGGGTAAAAAGAGGATTGGAGGCAAAAAAACCAGAATGGTCAATTGAAATCATCGATCAGCTAAAAAGAGATCTAGAAGAGACATTAGCTGATCAATTGATAATATTGGGTGATCTAGAACATAGTTTTATCCATTTTCGCAGCATGAAAAGGGACAAAAATGGGCCATGGGTTTCGAATAAATGGTTAAGAGAAAAGGCCCTAAATTATTTCATAAAACAGGTTGTTGGGATTGAAGGATTGAGAGTTTGCCTCATACGAGGGAATCAAGACACTTCAGTTGTGAAAACGTTGAATTATCAAAAAGAACTGAATGTGAAGAAGGAGGCTACTCTTTATAACCAGTTGGGGGTTTTTCATGGGCACAAGAATCCTGGAAAAAGGGTATTATTTTCTTCTGAAATAGTTCTAGGGCATATTCATCCTTCAATTGAAGTTATTGATGAACTGAGTCTCCGTCATAGGTATCCTGTATTCGCTAAACTGACTATTACTCGAAAAGAAGTTTTTAATGTTTTTAATATCCCAATTGAAAAAGGGGAGATTAGTTTGAGTGATCAAATAACCTTAACTATTCTTCCAGCTTATAATACTTATTTGAGTGGTTTTGTTCTAAATGCAGCTCAAAAAGATGAAGAAAGTCAACCATTTTCAGTTTTAAGAAAAATAATTCAACATCCTAAGCTTAGAATCCTATTGACAAATGGAATAGACTTAGGGTATTTAGGAGACTTATAAAATGAGGAGGATTTAATCCCAATACTCTCGCGTACGAGCAAACTCAGCTTCATGTTTGTAAATTAACGCGAGAAGATCTTCTTTATCTTTCTGAGGTGATCTAAGAATCCTGACAGCAGTTGTAGGGCCAATTCCTCTACCTGCTAAAACGAACGCAGCTTTTTTTCCAAAGGATAATACTAGGTCAGCTGCTTTTTTAGCCGTGTTTAATTCTTTTTTCTCTTCTCGTGTTAACTTCATGTTTTTTGAAACCGACCGTTTGAGTAATCCCTTAGTACCTGTTTTATTCTGATGAACAATTGCGATGAATCGTGAATGACATAAAGGACATTGAATATCTTCTACTAAACTTACTACACGTTGGACTTTTTCAAATTTACAATCGATTCGCATGCACACCAATCTTATCCAAGTGTTTTGAATTCTTTTTTCTACTTTTTCTAAAATTAAATGTGAGGGGCGAAGTTTAAGAACATTCATTGAAATTGGTTGAGTTGCTGCGAGTGAGAGTGGTGTTTCAAACCGCTTAACGGGGAATTCTTCAATTGTTAGCGTTCCATCTTGAAGATGAGTAAAAAAATCAACAACAGCGTCCACATCCATTTTCTCATATAGAATTTCGTTAATTGTCTCTTCTCCAATGATCGTATCCTTATATCGAGAGACAATTAGTCTAGTTACCATTGGTGAGCTCTCAAGATCTTTGGTAACGGCACCAAATCGCTTAGCTACTTGCCGAATTCGCCAGTTAAATAAGTCACTATTCCCAATTCTGTGTTTTAATAAAGGAAAAATGTGTT
>JBHLPG010000342.1:0-4169 GCA_048939725.1 Promethearchaeota archaeon
ACTTTTTTAGGGGAAAATCCAATTTCAAACTCTGCAAAAACTGGTTGTTTTCGATTCAGTTCTCTTTTAGGTTGGATTTTTCGTTCATATTTCTTTAATTCGCTTTGAACTATTTTCTTGACAGAATCAGGTAGTGGTCTTGGATTTATTTCTACCCTCCCTTGATATTTTACAATTAAACTAAGTCTTTTTTCAGTGTACTTCAATATATCAGTAAAAAAGTTCACAATTGGTTTATTAGATGCAAGCCAATCTATATATTCATGTTTAATGTCATTTATATTAGCGGTTGTTTGTGTAATGGAGAAATCGGGTTGTGATGAGAACATAGTAAGAATATCTTTCTTTTCAACTTCTAAAAAGTGATTATTAACCTTCTTTAAAATTTTAGGAAGAAGATCATCCAAAATCTTGGTGTTTCCCCTTTGACAAAACTTACTTCCTTGGATTGAGTTATAGACTAAGTAATTTATTAGTTTAAGGGGGAAATCATAAAATAGACACTTTAGATATTGGTTTAGAAATTTTACAACGGATTTTGAATCAGGAATATCCCCTACTTTTCCTATGAGGGAATCTCCTGACATTAAGATCATCTTTCGCTTTGGAGAATAGTATCCAAGAATGCTTGCTATTATCCAATAAACAATATTTTTTGGAGATTTTTGAAGATTTGATCTGATATCCTCTTCAGTAATAAACCTTGATACTTTTTCATAGGAGGCTAGTTCATCAATTTGAGCAATCAATTTATGTTGATTTTCTTCCTGAATTGAGGGGATTTTAGATGAAATTTGAAAAGAAATATAATCCCCAATTTTAGGGGTGGAGCTCCCTTGATAAGCTATTAAAACTGTTGTACTCTCCACAGGAAAAATACTCTCAAACCTTTTTGGGATGATAAGCGGAGAATCTCCTATTTCCTTTGTTCTATCCCTAATGTTTTCTGCAACAATAGCCAAAGTTTTTGACATCGAAAGATGCTTTCCATACAACTCGTTAAGGTCTTCTTATTTCATAAACTCGAATATTCAAAGTGTTCAGAGTCAGGAAAAGAATCCTATTTCGATAAGAGGATAATATGATTGACTGTTTATAATATTATTACACACCTTCTTAAATATCAGAATAACTCCAAACAGTACCTAGAGCGTGAAAACACTCATTAATAATTAAAATTTGGTGGATTTTGGATGAGAAGTCATTTAAAAAGGGTAATGACATGTACATAAGATGTTAGATTTATATATAGAGATTATTGAAATATTCCTTCTGTAAACGATTTCTGTATAATTAAATTTTGTATGTTGATATAAAACTAGTGTCTCTTATTAGCTTAGTTTGAAAGGAATGAAAATACCTTTTTTTCGCTAATTCACAAGTCTGAAATTGTTATAGATGTAAAAAAAGGCTTGAAAATACTGTTCTAAAGTTAGTACAGGCTTAAACCATATTAGAACTCTGGAAATGAGTAGAAAGGTTTAAAACAAGTGATTTCATAAATAATATCTGTTTTAATTACAAATTAAAGAGAAAAATTGGCAATGATACATCTATGAATTCCAAATCTTTGTTAATAATTACCATACAAGTATTTCTCCTTTTAGCCATTTCCATTGTAGTCTTCTCAATTTTACAGAAAAGATTGAGTTCGATCAGTTATTTAGGCTTTATGTATACGAGACTCGGTCATGTTTTTGAAGTGTGACGATTTTCTGAACTTATTCTATCTATTTTGAGAGTAATTCTAATAACATTTCATGATAACTTTCTTCAGTTACTCGATAGGTTTCTTGATCAAAAAGTAAATCACCAATGAATTCTAATGCAATTTCGTTAATTGATTCTAGAAGGGGTTCTGGGAGTCTGTTTTGACTGTGAGCATATTTTTCAAAAGCATTTTTAGGTTTTGAAGACTGTATAAGAATTTTTAACGCTTCTAAAGACGTTGTATCTAGTCTTGTTATGAAAGACTTCCATTCCTCTCCCTCATTTTGTCTCTTAAGTTTTTGGGGTCGAGTAAGAATGCGAGAAGGTTTCTTCTCTTCTTCATTCAGTGTTAATAATGAAGTCACAGCTTGAGATTCCTGTGAAAGTCTGTTGACATCTTGAAGATTAATACTCATCATCTGTGCGTAATTTTCTAATTCTTCCTTAATTATTCGACGTAAAGGAAAATCCTGAAGCCAAGAAAAATATAGATACAGAGATCTCAGGGCAAAGGGCGTGATATCTGTCTGTGAAATGAAATCTTTAACATCATCTGCCTTTGCCTTAACAATTCTGGAGAATCCTTTCTCATTCTCAAGGTACCGCTGAAAATGTTTAATCTCTACTAAATGATCTAATGATAAGTGATGATCCTCAAGAAATTTCACAAATTTCCTGACCCCAATATAATCTGGTTGTCGAAGTTGCTGTTTATGAGCCGATTTATCTACTTTACATCCTTCCAAAGAATCCAACCAGGTTGGATATTTCTCAAACAGGTTACCTGAAAGCCTCAAATCACGGAGGTTAGGCAATTGTTGAATTGTCCTTGGTAATGAAGAAAGGAGGTTATTTTGTAAATTTAGGAACCACAACTCTTTAAGATAGCCTTTTGGGATCTCGGGTATTTCCGTCAATTGATTGCTATTCAGCCAGAGTTTCCTTAATTGTTTGATTTCGTACACCCGTGGAGGGACTTCTGTGAAATAATTGTTATTCAAACGCAATTCTTTTACGTTGAGCTCAACATCTGGTAATTTTTTCATTTTATTTTGCCAGAGTGAGATTACACGCACATTTTTCCAGCTGCTAATAGTTTCTGGTAGTGAGGAAAGGTTATTGAGAGGCAAACCAAAAACATCGAGGCGTATCCAGTTTCCAATACTTTCAGGAACATAGCTAATATTGTTATGCTTAAGATACAGTTTCTTCATTGGGAGATTACCAATACTTTCGGGAAGTTCGGTAATTTTATTCCCTTCAAGATGTAATCGCCAAACTTTATCTAAAACACCTATATCTTTGGGTATCGCTTCAATCCTGTTTTGCCAGGCTTCCAGCACTTCTAAATTTCTTAATGTCAAGATGGAATCTGGTATTTTAGTTAGAAAATTTCCTCCCATATACAGAACCTTTAAGTCACCTAAATTTTCTATGCTTTCTGGGATATAATCAAGCTTTAAATTAGAAATAGAAATTTTCATTATGTGATTTTTTTGTTCGACATATCCATTTCGTCCATATCCCACCTTATCTACTTTATTCAGGGTTTGGCCTGACATTTCATACACTGCTGAGATAAATCTTTTTTCCTTGGAATTCAAAATTCATCACTACAGTAATTCCACCTCTGTGGAACTAGTATTGTGCTAGCAGCTTCAACAATCTCAATTAAAGTTTTGGATTCCTATCCATTCAAAGAAACTAGAAGTTTGTCATCAATATCTGGCTAAAAACACTTTTCAATAATGTAGGGGAAATTGAATAAATCATTGATGATCCCCCTGATTATTGCTCCTGCAACTATAAATCCTACAATAATTGCGAGAATATAAGCTATTATTATACTGATCCCCACTTTCCACCAAGGTAATTCAGATACTGTTATGATTCCCAAAAAGATGACCAAGAATTGGAATATTAATGACATAAGTATTAACGAATTAGAAATATCCTGTGGTATTGGAGTTCCACTTGTATTCCAACAAATTAGTTCACTCAAGATCAATAAAATTGTTTCAAATACAAAAGATAAACCAATTATCCTGAAACAATTTATTGGCATGACATTCCCACCTAGTTTATTGATAAAAAACGTCAATATATATGTAAATAAAATTATAATTATATAGAACATTAGGAAGCTAGAAATAATCAAACTGATAGTTATTTCAATATGTAACTGTTCATTGTAGAAGAATGGATATAGATCTATGAAAATGAGCTCAAAAATAGAGAATGAAGAGACTATTCCATGTATTATTAATTCATTTGTTGGATTTTCCGAGTTTAAAAGAGTATAATAAAGCCCAAATATTGTCTCAAGAATAGCTAGGATCGTAACTACTATTATTGCCTGTATTGTAGAACGATCGCTTAATGAGATTTCATACAAACCTTGACTATCAAGCATTAGAATGCTTTTAAGATCTCTTAGAACTGTCAATTCTACTTCTACT
>JBHLPG010000070.1:0-16924 GCA_048939725.1 Promethearchaeota archaeon
TAAAATGTCTAGATTTGAGGAGGATTTATGTACCTGGAACAACTTTTTATTTCTAGATTTTGGAATGTTTTCTGCCCAAAAAATACCTATAAATGGCAAACCAACAAGATTTCAAGCTTCTATTGCAAAATATGACCTGAATTTCCTTATGTTGGAAATTTGATAACAAATGTAATCAAAAATATGAGTGAGATGGGTTCGTGGTCTAGTTTGGTAGGATCTGCGCCTGGGGCGCGCAAGATCGGGGGTTCAAAAGGATATTGACACGCGTCAATTGCTGAAAATCCCTCCGAACCCATTTCTCTTTCTTGTTTTAATGATTAAGCCTGTTATCCGCTTTTTACTGGTTCCACCATATGTAAAATTGAACATTATCTTTTTGATCTTTATTTAGTTGGATTATATATCCCATATTATGTGAATGACATCATTTCCTTTATCTTTTTTGTCGGATAGATTATTGAGCTAAAGAAGGAAGGACTATCATATGGAATCGATTTTAAAAGATGCTTTAAATGGATCAGGATCATTTAAGAATCTAGGAGAACCAAAACATGAACCTGTATCTCTTTACTCAGCTCCTCCGAAAGTAGAAAATGAAATAGCTGAAATCCTTACAGAAAGGTTACCTCGAGTTCAAGTTGTTGGGGTAGGTGGTGCAGGTAACAATGCTGTTTATCGTTTAATGAATGCAGGTGTAGATGCTGAATGTGTGGCAGTAAATACTGATGCTCAGCATCTATTATCCACTCGTGCTCACAAGAAGGTATTAATAGGCAAAGATACTTCCCGTGGATTTGGAGCGGGAAATAATCCAGAAATTGGTGAAACTGCTGCTCGTGAGTCTCTGGATGATATTAAGGCTATGATGAAGCATGCAAATATGGTTTTTGTCACCTGTGGTCTCGGGGGTGGAACTGGAACAGGTGCAGCACATGTCATTGCCAAACAAGCGAAAGAAAAAGGGGCTCTTACCGTATCTATCTGCACATTACCATTTCAGATGGAAGGAGTCAAAAGATATGAAAATGCTAGGATAGGATTGAAAAAATTATATGAGGCTTCAGATACTGTCATCGTTGTTCCTAATGAGAAACTTCTCCAAATATCTGATGATATAACCATGATGGCTGCATTCAGAATTGCAGATGAAGTTCTCCTCCGTGCAGTTAAGGCAATTACTGAATTAATCACAAAACCTCAATTAATAAACCTTGATTTTGCTGACGTTCGAAAAATTCTGACCGAAGGAGGGATGGCAATGATAGGGCTGGGAGAATCTGATCATCAACACATGAAAGTAGACGAGGCTGTTTTTGAAGCACTTAAAAATCCATTATTAGATGATTTAGATATTAGTAGTGCGAAAAAAGGATTAATTTGCGTTTCAGGAGGAGAGGGGCTTGCTCTGAAAGATGCCGAAGAAGCAGTAATGAAAATAGCCTCAGAAATCGACAATTCGGCAGAAATAATTTGGGGTGCAACTATTGATCCTGATTTGGGCAGTAAAATCCGTGTCATTGTAGTTCTAAGTGATGTACACTCTCCTTTGACGGAAACTGATGGTTTATATTACTCTAAGAGTGACTTGGAATCTCTACTGTCTGATCTCGACTCCCCTTTCTCCGTAATATCATCTCAAAAAAAGGAAGAAGTGAAAAGAGGATTTCCTTCAGCACGATTTTCTATCGAAGATGAAAAAAGTGAACAACTGGAACCATCCAAAAATCGAAAGAAATTCTTAGGAATCTTCTGATACCTTCTAGGTACTTCTCCTCTCCTTCCTTCCCTTTTCAATCAAGAAGAATTACTCTGACTTTAAACCGATTTTTTTAGCTAAAATATCCATTCCTGCTCCAGTTTTAGCACTTGTTGGAATTATTTCTAATAATGGGTAGAGCTTATTCGCTTGTGAAATAACTGAATCAACATTGAGTTCCATTGCTGGAGCGAGATCAATCTTATTCAAGACTGCTAATTGACTAATTTTAAAAGTAATAGGATGCTTTTGAAATACATATGGCCCTTCTGTTATGCTTGTGACGGCAATTTTCTTATCTGCTCCAACGTCTGTGGCTGATGGACAAATTAAATTTCCCACATTTTCTACAAAAATGAAGTCATATTGGTCTAGCTCAATCTCTTCAAATGCTTTTTCAATTTGGAAAGCTAACAGATGACATCCTCTACCTGTATTAATCTGAAGACATGTGCTTCCAAATCGTCCTATGCGTTGAGCATCAATATCTGTTGCTAAATCACCATTAATAACCAGTATCTTGTGAGTAGGTTGGAATTTCTGGGCAAAATATTCTAGAATGGAAGTCTTACCTGATCCAACACTCCCCATAATATCGACCATTGGAATATTGTTTTCCTGGCGTTTATCCCGGATTCGATCAGCAATAAGGTCATTTGCTTCTTGGATTTTTTGATCAATGGCAATTTTCCGAACATCTGGCACTTCCTGAACCTCACGAAAGATATCGCAAAGATTTTTTTAATCTCTTCTAAGGATCTCTCCCAGAGTAAAAATGCATGAATTCTCACTCGCGCAATCAGTACTTGAAACTACAATGACTGTAGCACGAGAACAGAAAGCAGAGAGAATAAGAAAAGTTGTTTTAAAATTTGGAATATTTGCATTAGTACAAGAAGACCAATTTCGTTTTTGTTTTGACCTGATTAAAGCTGATTCTGAACTAACCGCAACTTCTGAACTAGAAATTATTTGGACCCCTGGAGAGCTTCAGTGTGAAAATTGCGCTTTTAAGGGGAAAATAGAAAACGCATCTCAAGAACATATTCAACTCGCGCCGATTTTTCAGTGTCCTACTTGTCAAAGCTATTCAACAAAGATTATATCTGGAACTGAGACCATAATCGATTCCATAATCATATAATACTAATTTAAAGGGCATAACTTGTGTAAATAACTTATAAACAGAATAGAAACTTGGCCCTTAAGGCCAGAGAATCTCATTTGACTAAACAGTCTATCCGATTATTTTTAGGATTCAAAGCGCAATGAAAACTCATTTGTTTTTGAAGTGGAGTTATTATAATCTCGTTATCTTGCCATCTTACCTGAAGGATTTGGCCAATAAACTCATTATTGTGAAGTGCTGGCTCTCCTTGCATAACAACCGCAGAATTGTCTTTTCCATCAACGAAAATCACATTATTTCGTCGCTGTAGGTCAACGACTACCCCATTGAGAGGGTGGATTTCTTCCCGAATTTCAAAGCCAGTTGGTATCCATTTTACTCTAGTCCGAATTCCCATACCAATAACTTGCTGGAAAGCTACAACACGAATTCCAGAAATAATAAACCCGACTTTAGCTGTTGTATCATCTTGACCGAAATCCTTCAGACCAGAAATCTGAAAACCTGGAGTTTTCCTAGTGTCATCCGCAATTCTTACACACTGTATCTGTTGAACGATAATACTCTTTGGTGACACAAGGTTTTCCTCATTAAACTTTATTTTATCAATGTTTTAAAAAATAAGCTGAACTCATTTCCTAAATCTGTTTAATGTTTCCTTAACAATCCAATATTCAAAGAATAGGTTGATTAACCTATTACAGTTTGAATCAGCTGTCTCAATTCACGCCTTTAGTGTGGTTTCAGGAAACTTATTCCAGAGTTGGTATTATTTAATAATATGATAATAAAAAAGATCTCCTTTTAATCAATAACTCAATCATTCCATATACGACGATAAAGAAATTGGTACTAAGTCAGGAAGAAATAGGTTGGTAAAACTGAAATTTATTTCCAATTCATTGGCAAAAAAACACTCTTGTGGTATGTTTCACCCAGAATCAGCACATCGGATAGAGGTTATGGAGGAATGGATACTCGCCCAATCTGATGAGAATATTAGTTATGAGCTTCTTGATGAATCTGCGTCCAAAGAAGAAATTCTTGTTACTCACTCGCCTAGCCATTATGACTTAATTGAGAAATCACAAAACCAAGTTGGACACTTTTATTTCGATGCAGATACTGCAGCGAACAATTATACTTTTGAAGCAGCCCGTCAAGCTGTAGCTGTTGGGAAAAAAGCTATCTGGGATAGTACTAGAGAAGCTTCGATTTTTGCTTTAGTTAGACCCCCTGGCCATCATGCAACGCGAACCTCACCAGGGGGATTCTGTATTTTTAATAATATCGCTATTGCTTCAGAATTAGCCCTTCAGCAAAAGAAATATCACAGAATTGCGATTATAGATGTTGATCACCACTTTGGTAATGGGACAGCGTATACTCTCGAAGAAATTCCAGAAATTCTCTATGTTAGCACTCATGCTTCTCCTAGACTTGCTTATCCAGGTTGTGGTTTTGTCGAAGAAATTGGTAGAGGCGAAGGACGGGGTTTCAATATTCCTTTCCCTTTAGATTACAGGTCTTCAGAAGCAGATCTTGAAATTGTGTTTGAACAATTGATAATTCCTATTATTTATCAGTTTAAACCTGATTTCCTAGCTATTTCTATTGGTTTTGACGCATATGAGAAAGATCCAATCGGGATATTGGGTGTTACATCAGAAGGATTTTCGAAGATTGGGTCATTAATGCAGCGAATTTCGTCAGAACTCAAGATTCCTTTTGCTAATTTTTTGGAAGGAGGTTATAATATTCAAATGCTACCAGAATTGCTTTCCTCTTACATTTCTCCTCTTGTTCATCCTGATCAAGAATTTCAAGAGTCAAACCAGCTTGAACCTAATAATCAAACACTTTCCACTTTGAGCAGGTCCAAAAAGATTCTTGGTGATTATTGGGAGTTATAGCCTTATGACAACTTATGGGGGAAATAGTGTTTGCTAGTGTTGGCCGATTCTGAGGTTTTATCAGTCCCAATGTAAAGCATATCTTAAAAGACCGATTATTCCTCCGAAGGTTTTTATTTGATTAGCGTTTTCACTTTGGGATGATACGATGAATATTTTTCCACGAGTTTTTTCAACCTCACGGAGGAGTGTCTGAACCTCATCTGGGTTTGTTCCACTACCCCCTTTTAACAAGGAATCCAGTAAAATAAGTGTCTCTATTGCTCCAGTACTAGCAATATTTTTAATCGCAACTAATCCATAAGTCACATCTGCACTCCCTTGATTGATTCTCTTAAGAAACTCATCAAATAAATTATTTTCTTCGAAAATTTGGAAATCTGCTGCGAGTTTATCTACTGCTTCCATTTGTAGGAGTTCAGATAATCCAACTCTATTTCCGCCACTTAATGATCCTGCTACAATTATTGTAATATTCTCTTTCGCAAACCTACTTTTTAGAAATTCTGCTAACTGCTCTTTGATGAATCCTGGGCCGCCTATCACAAACTTATTTGTTTCAGGTAACACCTGTCTGTTAATAATCATTGCTAATTGATCAAAGAAGGACTGGGTTTGTTTTGAACGAACTTTTTCTTTTGATAATTTTCTAGATATCCGAGATTTCTCGTGAGCTACCACGTTGAGATTGAAATTATCTAATAATCCAATGCAAACTTCAGCTTTATCGGCAGCAATTAAACATATCTTCGGTTTTTTACTGGCCTCTTCAGCCTTTTTTAGTAAATCAAGAAAATATTTTGACCATTCTGGTTTAATAATAGTTATTACGTTTGTTAATTCTAAATTTAATGTATGATAAGATCCTATAGACACATGTTGTTCTGGCCCTTGGAAAATTTTCCCTTTAACCCGCAAACGATTACTAACCGAACTATCTTGGAACGCAAAATCCTCCGCTTCAACTCCTATAACCATAGTTATCCGTTGACTATCGTCTCCAGACCTTCCCTCACTACCAGATCGCCTCACTCTCCGACTAGTTTTAGTTATGACGCGATCCCCTATGCTAATTATATTTGAAAGGACATAAAGATCTGTGGCGCTTTCAGGTCGTACAACCACTCGATTATTTTTCAGGTTAGTCTTTAAAACGCGCATTAATAATCACTTACTGCATCTTAAAGCTTCTACGGGTAAAATTAAAATAGCTTCAAGGACGATGTAATATCTTCAACCTCTTTTTGTGCATGAGGACCAACTCCTAGGGCTGTTGTGGTACCTGGAGGGAGTTGAGTTCTACCAGCATCGTCAATTTTTACTACAACGACCCCAGTAGCCTTTAATCTTCTTTCAAGTTCTATTAATCCTTTTTCAGAATCAACAACCAAAACTACTTTCTTCTGTCCTGTTCTCCACCATAAAGAAAATTGGTTGGGCTTTTCTTGTTTGGATCTGATGGCAGCTGCGACTGCTGCATGTGAAGCTTGAGCTGCTGCCTTACCCTTGGACATATTCAAATCTTTTCGAAGAATTATAACTTGTTTAAGTTCAAGCAATAGGATCTACATCTTTTTTCTTGGTTGGTGAAGATCAAATCAGTGAGGTACATGAACATCATTAACGAATTCATTTGGTGTCCGATCACGAATTCGTCTCAGTTTAGGTCAGTTTCATCATTTTGTCTAAAATTTCACAATAAAATTTGAATAATTAACCAATTAATTCGAGGTTGAATATTAGTCTATTATTAATAGGATATGATGTCTTAACTCCTATTTAAGAGGTTGGACATCAGTTCATTTAATTTTCTCTTATAACTTTTTGAGAGGCCTTATCGCTGCTAATTATGGGATAGTAAAAAACTTTGTGGTCGCTCGAGAAGCTAGAAAATAAAGAAAAGGATTATTACATTACCAATTCTTGACCTTTCGTGACCTTGATGCGGCAGGGAGAAGGAAACTTAGCCTTTCCACGTTGTAGTGCATCCTTAGCTAAAGCTATATACTCAGGGTGAGTTCGTATAAATAGAATCCGATCCCCCTCATAAACTCTAGCCGCCACACTGATTATTTTGCCAAAAGCTTTACGCATACCGTCTTGTAAACGATCAGCTCCAGCGCCAGTCATCATTTTATTTTCTCGTATTCTATGATGAGGATAGACACAGACTCGGTAATGGTAGTTTTCACGCCCTATTTTCCGTGTTAAAAACCGATTTACGTGAATACGAGCCGCTTCAAGAGCATTATGTGAAATTTGACACCTTTCATCAGTGATCAATGATACTTCGATTGGAAACTCTTTTCCTGGTGATCCAAAATCAAAAGCACGAATTTTCGGTTCAGGACCACCTTTAATGAATTTTTTACGGGTATATGCTGGCCTATCAACTCGAGAATAACAGTATGCGGGGCGTTTTCCCATATAATTTCAGCTCCAATGTCCTTTTTCGGTCTTTCACCTGAATTCAAAGAGCGATTCGGTGAAAGAATCTGATTTTATCTCATTTAAGCTCCTTCCTTGTCAGCATTATAAACTTATGCAGCTGCTTGTCTATATTATCTTTAAGACAAGATACCTATAATGAAACCTTATTGAAAGAAAGAATCCTTAAAGGTTATTAACCGTAATTAAAATAAGATTTAATATTATAAAAGAGGACTAGAGGAAGATAATATGGTAGAGATCCCATTTTCATCTGTTGACAGAATTATTCGAAGAGGAGGAGCAAATAGGGTATCAAAATCTGCAATTATAGCTCTACAAAAAGGATTGGAAGAGTATGGAATTTCTATAGCGAAATTGGCTTGGGAATTTGCTAATTATGCTGGCAAAAAAACGCTTGAAGGAAAAGACATCGAGTTAGCCCTAAAGAAGAGCAAAATGGAAAGATATTAATTTCTTGTTTTCTCATCCCATCTACCCATAATTTAAAATTCGTGGAATTCTTGTGTCATAATAGCAAGCAATATGAATAAATCCCCGTCCTGCAGGTTTATTCGCAAAACATTCACATTTAGTAATATCGTTATAGATTAATAGTTAAAAATTACCCTCAAGTGGTGATTTTTATTACGAAGCAACTTGAATCAACATAATTTAAATTACTACATCATTTAAATACAAAACAAAGACAATGACGCAAGTGGAACCGCATATCACCATTATATTCCTAACTTTACGCTAATTTCATTATATAAGTCATTATTACTTACCATGAAGAAGAATCTAATTATCATAATGATATATGCAGTTTCACCTTGCGTATATTGGAGGTGAAACAACCGTGGTAAACGAAGAGGATATCGATACCTCAACTGTGAAGTATCTTATCCATGAAAAATTTAGCATTAACGGTGTGGCCGAACGTTCGGATATAATTGGAGCTCTGTTCGGTCAGACCGAGGGATTAATTGGTGAGGGCTTAGATTTACGTGAACTTCAAAAAACATCAAGAATAGGAAGAATTGCTGTAAAATTACAGTACCAAAAAAAGCAAAGAAAAACTACAGGAACCATTATTGTCCCATCTTCACTAGATCGGGTTGAAACAGCTTTGCTTGCGGCTGCTTTGGAGACTGTAGATCGTGTTGGACCTTGTGTTGGAAAGATCTCTCTTTTAAAAGTAGAAGATGTTCGGGAAAGTAAACGCAGACAGATCATAACTCGTGCTTCTCAGATTCTTAAAACTTGGGATCACGAAGTAGCACCTGATTCCGTCTCTGTTTTAGAGGAAGTATTAAGAGAAGCTCGGATCAGTATTATTCAAAAATATGGAAAAGAAGACTTACCAGCTGGTCCTGGTATTCAAGATAGTGACAATTTAATAATCGTTGAAGGACGAGCTGATGTTGTCAATCTTTTAAAACATGGATTTCGGAATGTAATTGCTGTACAAGGAACAAATGTTCCACCAGATGTCATTGAGCTTAGCCGGAAAAAAGTAACAACTGCATTTTTAGATGGTGACCATGGTGGAGATCTCATTCTTAGAGAGCTCATCCATCTTACAGATTTAGATTACGTTGCCAGGGCCCCTCCAAATCGGGAAGTTGAAGAATTATCTAGTAAAGAAATTCTAAAATCCTTACGTACCAAGATTCCAATCGAGCAGATTATGAAAGAGATGAATATCTCACCTGAGGACATTGAACAAGAAGAAATGAATAAGACTTATTCAGAAGCTGAACCAAAGGAAATACCAATCATTGTTCGATCTCAACCACTGATATCAAAAATCCCTCGTAATTTAGCCCAATTTCTTGAGAATCTCTCAGAACAAGAAGCAATTTTACTTGATGCAAAATCTGAGATCTTGAAAGAGCATATAGCCATCAGTGAACTTCACGATACCATTCTAGATACCGACAATGTTTCAGCCATAATTTTCAATGGAATAATTACCCAAAGACTTCTTGATGTTGCATCTGAAAGAGGAATAAAGACTATTGTTGGTGCCAGACAACACGATGTGACAAAGAAACCTTTAGAAATAGATATATATACTTTTTCCGAATAATCCAAAATCATTTTGTGCAGGTTTTGCAGGACACCTGCACACTTTTTTAATTAACAAAAAAGAACCTTGAAATTCATTTCTATATGTTTTTTGTTTATCTTCTCATGTTTTATAATACCACATAAAAATAAATAAGGATCTGTAGCCCTAGACACTAACTCTCGGCCACATTCTCGGTCATTTGACCTTATTCAGCCGAATTCTCTTGTGAAGGGCTTTAACGATCCGAATAATCCTGTTGCTTAGAAGGGTTAACCCTGACGCTCATCGTTGGGTGACACACCCAGCCTCGTGCGAGAGCCCGTCTCCTAATCTTATCGGATTAAAAAGCTCTGGATATCTCTGCTTATTTGCACCATGATTCATTAAAATCCTCTGGTCCTCGAAAAGCAGAATTTTTTCCTTCACTGCTGTTAAAAATAATCTTAATTTAATTCAAAAATTTTTTCTTTCATTAAAATTATTAAGCCCTTAAGCTTAAACAAGGAGATGATAATTTGAAACAATTCCTAAACGTTGGGCTAGGTGGAACATTTGATCGCTTACATAATGGACACAAGTTATTTCTTGATATTGCAGCTCATTACGGACAGCTTGTCCGTGTTGGATTGATCAGCTCAAGTTATTTGAATAAAGTCCAAAAGGCCCATTATGAGATTATTCAAAACTTTAAAATTCGGGAAGAAGCGGTTGAAAACTATATCATGTATAGAAACACTCAGAGCCAAATTATTAGTATAGATAATCTCGGGATGGATCGAAGATTAGCTAGTGATGCAAAATTAAACGCGCTGGTAGTCTCTCAGGAAACCAGCTCTGGGGCAATAGCCATCAATCGTTTACGTGCCATAAAAGGAAAACCCAGAGTGACAATCATTGTCATTCCACGTGTTCTCCGTGATAATGGTACTCTAGAAAGTAGCACAAAACTAAGGAAGGAGCAGCGCGAAAAAGGTTTGTCTAATTAAAAATGGAAGGACACCTCGGAACTCAAGATCTTCATCATTTAAGACTAAAATAAATCTATTTTGGGCCTTATCGGGAGGGCTAGAGCCATCATTGGATCCTTCCAACGATTCTTTTAGAGAAAAGTGATTATAAGCTTATCGGTGGTTTTTAAACGAATATCGCGGATTTTCTCCAAAAACAAAAAATCCTTTAGCCTGTATTATACGGACTACTTCAAACCCCATTCTTAAAATAAGGTCTTATACTTCGAGACGTGTCAATAGCTTGATATTACTGGTTATAAAATGTTAATTTTGATCAATATAAATTAAGACGGAAAAAAAAAAGATGGATCCATTTATTTTCTTAGTCATTGTTGGATTTAGCTGGATTTCTTTGAACGCAATTGCTCGAATTCATTGGTTCGATGTAAAAAATCCCGAAATTGGATTAGGATATGCATTTTACCGCACTAAAAGACTGAATAATCTTATCGACAGACTTGCAAGTAGGGGGCGATCCATTTGGAAATTTTTCTGGGATATTGGAGTGATATCTGGGTTGGGAATTCTTATTGTCGGTTTAGTATTTTTTACAATTAATATTCCTTTATTTTTCCTCCCAACGAGCGACGGAACAAGCTCTGCAATTGCTGTTACCCCTGTTATTCCAGGAATTACCATTTCTTTTCAGAGTCTTCCATATTTCTTAGTTGCTATAATGATTGGAGCTGTAGCTCATGAGTTTGCCCATGGTATTGCAGCTCGTGTCGAGGAGGTTGAGTTAAAAAGTACAGGGATCTTCATATTTCTAGTACTCTTTGGAGCGTTTGTTGAACCTGATGAAAAAGACTTTAATCAAAAATCCCGTCGCTCTAAAGTCCGAATTATGGCTGCCGGTGCATTGGCTAATATGGCTGTTGCAGGGATCTTTATATTGATTTTAATTCTTCCTTTTGGATTTCCACTGTTGATAACACCTCTTTATCATACGGAGTCGAGTGGAGCCCTAATTATAGATACAATTCCAAATAATCCAGCAGCTCATGCAGGTATAAAACCAGGATATGCTATTATTGGCATAAATTCTACCAATGGTTATCAACCAATTACATCAGCAACAGATTTTCAACAATATGCGAATTCATCGATATTACCTAATCAAACACTTACTTTCTATTTTGCAAAAGGAGGAAAACCTATAACTCTCGATACAGTTCCCCGTGAAGATAACCCAAGCAAAGGATTTATCGGAATTCGTACTTGGGAGTACCTCAAATCTCGATTTTTTGAACCCTCACCTTTAATAAATTTAATACCTTATTGGACGCTAAATACTATACTATATATCTTTATGTTGAACCTGATGTTTGCAATGATCAATTTGTTACCTATTCCTTTCTTAGATGGAGATAAACTGTTGACAGCCTTTTTAGGCCCAAAATTTAGTAAATATTTACCATGGATCCGATATTTCTCATTAGGAGTATTGGGGATTAATTTACTCCTTTCTTTGTACTTCGTGGGTTGGCCAAGACTCTGAAACGGCTTAATTTAACATTTTAAACAAAAAATTACCCGACTATCCTTTTTTCACAATAGGAATTATATCAACTTAGATTCATTCGAATTATATCCCCCGATGGCCTAAAAGAAATTTAAGAATAGTTTCATTTCGTATGATTATGCAAAAAATTTGATTTTATATTCCGATACACATGGAATAATAAAAGAAGAATTAATTAATCTATTTGAGAAAAGTAATTTTTAAAGAATGAATATGTGAGAATTGATTCAAATGGCAGCTGTTGATATTGTTGAAAACTTACTACACAACCTCGTCTTTTGGAGTTTCCTCATTCTTATTTTAGGGGGTCTCCTCGCAGCATCGTGGTTATTAATGCGTTTGGCTGGAGTTAGTTCTAATGATATGTCCAATATTGTTGATAAATTGTCCTTAGTTGGATTTCCAGTAGGAGTTCTCGCATTAATTTCAATAGGAGCAGGATTGCTCTTATGGTCAACGATGGGGGATCCTGGACCTGAATTTATAGATGAATATCCTGCGTTTGATCTATTTACAATTGCTTGTTTAGGAATTCTTAGTCTTGTCTTAATTCTTCGGCCAATAAAAGATTTCAGAATTGGTGCTTTCATTTCCCTAGCAGTTGGTCTTCTGGGAGCTGGATTATTAGTTCTACTAGGAACTGAATCAATTCAATTACTAGCCATTGTATTTGTCATAATTTTCTTTGCAATCTATCTATCAATAAAGTTAATTGAGGACCTCTATCTTCTCATTGCAGAAGTCCTCTCATCCCCCGTTATATCTATAACCGTTGGAGTTCTCTGTATTATCCAGGGTATTCTGCTATTTTTTGGAGTGTCGATCGGGGGAATTATTACTCTTTTACTTGGAGGATAAGTGAAGAATATTTAGTTTTGAATTTCTAAGCGAACAGGATTCTTTGATATCATCTCAGCAATCTGTTTCAGTTGATCTAACGGAAATCTAAGCAATTCTGGATCCCCCCGTAAAGTGATCTTTAATTCAATATCACCTTCAGGAGGAGCAAAAATCTGATCAATTTCGAGAATATCTAGTGGAGCAAAGAAGTCTGTGAACGTTTTTCGCGTGTCAGATTTTCTTTCAACGATTTCAATCGGTTTTTTAATTTCGTCCTCAATGAATCGTTTTACTTCTTCGTCTTCTAGAATATTATAACCATTCCGTGTTAAAAGAATAACAGATCCATTTAATTGCTGTGCACGATCCAAGGTTACATTTTGAAGTTGTTTTGGAAATCGTTGTTCAGCTTTTGCGAAAGCAATTGAAACGTCAACATCAAGTTGCGTGATTTTCTTTTTTCGAAGTTTTTGTTTGCATTTTTTGCATAATACTCCAGTTTTTGCGCAAAAGTTACAAATCGGGGTTATAACCACGTAATCTGCCTCATCAATTCAATCTTTTTTTTTAACAACCATCAAATATATTTCATTTATTTAAATAATTTCTCCTAAGAAAAGAAGATTTAATTATAGAGCTCATAGAAAATTCTTCAATACTGCAGCCACAGTATGTAATCTATTCTCGGCCTCATCGAAAACAACTGAATGCTCACCATAGATTATATCATCTGTAACCTCTTCTTTATGCCGTGGAAGACAATGTAGAAATATGAAATCTTTATCAGAATGCTGTACAAGCTGGTTATTAACTTGAAAACCACCAAATTTCCTTAGCTTTTCTTCTTTTTCGGATTCTTGACCCATAGAAACGAAAGTGTCTGTTACTACCACATTTGCATCTGTTGCAGCTACAACAGGATCAGAAGTCAATTGAATCTGTTCTGATGAAAATGAATTGTTCTTACAGTATTCAAGTACTTTAGAATCTGGTTCATATCCTTCAGGTGTCGCGATGTACATATTCATTCCCATTTTTATGGAAGAAATCATTAAAGAGTGACATACATTATTACCATCTCCAATCCACGCGATTTTCACTCCTTTCAGTTTCCCAAGGTGTTCCTCAATAGTCATAATATCTGCTAATCCCTGGAGTGGATGAAACAGATCTGAAAGCGCATTTATCACTGGAACTCCAGAATGTTCTGCTAGAGTTTCTACATCTGAATGATCAAAAACCCGAGCAAGAATTCCAGATACCATTCGACCTAGAACTTTCGCTGTATCGTATAATGATTCGTTTACTCCTAATTGAATATCGTCCTTTCCTAAAAATAAAGCATGGCCACCTAGTTCGACCATTGCTGTCTCTGTTGACACACGAGTTCTAGTAGATCGTTTTTGGAAGATCATTCCCAAGGTTTTTCCTTTCAAGGGTCGATCCTCCACAAATTGTGACCTATTTACTTTAAATTTTAAAGCTTCATCTAGAAAAAAACGGATTTCTTCTGTTGAAAGATCTTTCAGTGTTAGTAAGGACCTTCCTTTCATATTTAACGTCATGATTTATCACTTTAAACTGATTTATGACTTATTCAAAAGATCCTCCATGAATGACTGGAATGAATGCTATTGTATCTTCAGCTTTTACCTTTGTATCCATCCCATCCAATACGGAAATTTCTTGCTGATTAATGAAGACTAAAAGAGAGCGTTTTGTCTCTAAAGACTCGGAAAAGAAACTTTTCAATTCCTTGAATTTAGGATCTTTTACTAGCTCTGATACAATTTCTCGTATAGATATCCTAGAAGAAATTTCATAAGATAAAGATTGCTGTTTTATGTCATATTGTAAAGATCCTAAAAATTGGAGGCGTACATTCATGGGAACATCAGTTTCATTACTTGGAGGATGCGCCGACCGGGAGTTTCAGTAATTCTCTTCTAAAGATTACTTTTGAACCCGGGTCACCAGCTTGGGAGGCTGGAGTCCTGCCAAACTAGACTATCGGCGCTTGATAATTGGCTATTTGAAAAAATTTCGTTGAGGATTTAAATGGAATGTCCTCCAATCGTGTAAATATACTTTGTGTTGCTTCAATCTAGAGATACAATAATGTTTAACCCGAAACCTATAGTCAAATCCTTAACGAAACACGTCAGTCTGACGATCTCTTATCAAACTTGTAGCAGAAGCATCATCTTTTACATATTCCACTCCACGGACAACAATAACGGGTGTTCCTTCGTCAGCTTGTCCCATTACAAGACCTGCTGCTGCAGCTACTTCATCTGCTTTTGCAACGACAGTTGATATTAATTCGTAACCAAAAAGATCCTTTCGTCCCCTTAAATCATCAACAGGGTTAATTCCTGCCACCCCAACAGCTACATTAACGGTACCCACCCTCAGAGGACGGCCAAAAGTATCAGATATAATAACTGCGACATTTATTCCTAAATCTTCGAAAATACGTTCTTTTATTCGTCTAGCTGACAAATCAGGATCATTGGGAAGACCAATTACGGTTTCACCTGGGGTATTAGATTTGTCTACACCGCTATTTGCACAAATGAAACCATGTTTTGTTGCAGTTATCAAGACATGCTTATTCATACGAATAATCTCGCTACTCTCTTGAAGAATAACCTCTATCTTTCTGGGATCCTTATCTTGAAGTTCACTAATAGATTGAGCAAAGGAGCTCGGACTAATTTCATCTAAGTTATAGACTTTATTCTCTGCTTTAGAAACAATGGTGTGAGCAATGACAATGATATCGTCATTTTCTAAGGTTATCTTTCGTAATTCTGCTACCATAATATCTTCGAGGTCATCCCCAGGATTGATCAGAGGAAAATCTCGAAGAGGAAAAATTGTGACGAACATTGACTTTATTATCCTAGAAAAAGGATTTATGCCTCAGACCGCTCATCGTTCATCATTAAATGACTTCTGTTCCCTAAGCTGTCATCATTGGCAGGATTGAAGATAAAATCGCAGGTTAATATATATTTGGAGCTCATTTATCAGATGCCAAACTCGGAAGGGCGTGTCTTGACCTGTTCTGTTAGGTCTTGTAACAACCTTCGTACTTTTTCTGTTTGTGTAGTATTTCCCACTTTATGGTACTTCTCATGCGCCTTGGCGAGAAGGTCAATTACTTCCTTAACATTTTCTCGTGCACTTATTAATGCTCTTGCTCGTTGATATAATGCGTGTGCTTCATATCGTGTTGGATCTTCTCGTCCTTTCTTAAATTCTTCAACTGCTTTCTCTAAATAATATGCCTTATCAAAATTCGAATCCATTGCTGCAGCTCTTTGTACAAATGAGCGAGCTCGAGCTCGTGCTGCTTCCATTTCTAATCCTGTAGTTTGGTAAAGTGCAGCCGCAGATTCATATAATCGGGCTGATTCAATAAATTCTCCATCTCTAGCTTTTATTTTTGCAAATTCACCTTGAGTTTGAGCTTGAATTGTTCTAGCTTGTTTAGCTTCATCAGAAAATCCTTCTGTTGAGAATATGACATTAGCTTTGCCAAAACATCTAATTGCATCGAGAAGATTCATATCTAGCATATTTATATATCCTTTGGCGCAAAATTGGTACGCTTCAGCTCTTTGACTTAGTTTCTTTTGATCTCCTCCACTGAACAATTTTGTGGCCTTTTTAAAACTCTCTAGGGCCTCATTATAGCGCTGAGTTTCATAAAAAACCATTCCTTGATCGAATTCCTCTTGCGCCTTCTTAGTTTTACTTCCTTTGAATAATGGAATGTACACCAACTCCTTGAAGAAAAAAAGTTCTGATTCTATGATTTCTACACATCACAGTTTTGTTAAATACCTTTTTGTTTCTATGTTTGAAAGGATGACGATGGAGAAAAATTCTTTCCATGATCAAATACATGTGAGACACAGTTCTATTAATTAGAAAACCGCTCTAATAATATTTCTAGGTAAATGATGGCATATTTATCTTATATCTGTTTATTATGGATCCAAACTCAAAGGATATAAAGGAAAAGAAGCCCCTATTCAAATTATCTCTATAATTTCTTCGAAGATATATGATAAGTGTCTGTGAATCCCAGATTCTGATAGAATATCCGATGATGACCACGAATTAACTTGAAAAGATAAATTCGGCTTTTAAAAGGGTGTTTGATTCTAGTCATTCCATACGGATACATAAATAAAGAAAGTTAAACATTAAAGAACCTACAGAATACTTAACCTCAA
>JBHLPG010000071.1:0-16910 GCA_048939725.1 Promethearchaeota archaeon
GCTCGTAAAAACAGGTTCTCCCTTTGTTTCAGTAACCGAGGTTTTAAATTCGAGTTGATCAAAAATCTGCTCTAATTCCGTAATTGCTTCAGATGAATGTTCTCCTCCTTTTGCAGTCACAGTGGGGATTCTAATAAGCGTAAATAAATCCTCAAGAGCATTTTCAAGATTAGTTTCAGCGAATTTCTCTAAATCTTTGAGTAAAACCATTTCTAATTCTCCTTTGTCTTGAATATTGCAAGAAAGTAGCTTCTTTCGAATAATAGAAAAGATAGAGAGTGTTTTGTCTCTAGATTATTTAAAAATTGCTCCCAATTATAAATAGAAGAGTGAGTATAACGTATTTTTCCCCTGAATTATTGAAAGAACATAAAGAAAAGCTAGAGATATTTAAGAACTCATTGAAGGCAAAGCTTCAAAGCGATTTCTTGAAAAAGGTGAGTTTTTGAACTCTAACTTCAGTAATTCTATTTGTATTGGTATAGTAGACTTATCGACATCCAAGATCACCATGGAATCTCATTCATTTAACGATGAGAGCTTTATCAAATACTTAGGAGGTGAGGGATTCGCAGCTGATTATCTCCTCCGTAATGTGCCTTCGAAAACGGATCCATTAGGACCCGATAACATCTTATGCTTCATCACAGGAGTGCTTAGTGGAACTACTGTTCCTTTTTCTGGTCGTTACATTGTTGCTGGAAAATCCCCCCTGACTGGTACTTGGGGAGAAGCTAACTCAGGTGGACGGTTTGGCCCTGAATTACGTCAAGCTGGATTTGATTTACTACTCATTAAAGGGAAAGCAAAGGAACTCTCGATTCTTAACATCACAAACGACTCTATTGAGATAATCTCCGCTCCTCATCTAAAAGGTCTGGATTGCGTCAAAACAGAAGTAGAATTGAAGAAAACATATGGATCAAGAGTACAGGTAGCTAGTATTGGGTTAGCGGGGGAGAATTTGGTATTAATTACTGGCATTGTAACTGATAAATCAAGAGTTGCTGCAAGAAGTGGTCTTGGAGCGGTGATGGGGTCGAAGAATCTGAAGGCTGTTGTTGTGCGGGGAACAAAAGATATCCCAATCTATGATCCTGAAGGGCTTCGTGAACTCCGTACTGTGGTTAATAAATGGGTTTCAAAAGGTCTGAACTTTCTATTAAAACCAAGCTTGAAAATGTCCACTACGTTCGCTCCCTGGCTTCGACGCTTCAAAGTAAAGAACTATGAATCTATGAGTACTAGCAGTATGATTATTGAATCTTATAAGCGGTGGGGAACCGCTGCAGGAACAGCAGTGCTAGTTGAAACTGGTGATGCACCAGTCAAGAATTGGAAAGGGTGTTTCAAGGACTTTCCTTTGAAAAAAAGCGCAAAATTAGCAACAGATAGTGTAACAAAATACAAAATTCGGAAATACGGATGTAAAAGGTGTCCAATGGCTTGTGGAGGGATAATGAACTATAAGGATGATCAATATGAAATCCTAGAAACTCACAAACCAGAGTATGAAACTTTAGCAATGCTTGGTTCAAATCTCCTCAATGATGATCTTGGTTCTATTTATGCAATGAATGATTATTGTAACAGGCAGGGGTTGGATACTATTGCTGTTGGATCAATACTTGGATATCTTTTGGAAGCTAAGGAAAACGGAATAATAACAGAACATGATTTAGGAGGTCTCAATATTTCGTGGGGGAATTCAGCAGATCTTCTTCCTTTAATTAAAAAAATTACTACTCGTGAGGGAATTGGAGACATCTTAGCTACTGGTGTGGGTCGAACAGCTCAACAACTTGGCGGTGAGGAGTTTGCAATTCATATTAACAATCAAGCAATTCCAGCACATGATCCTCGGTTCTCAAAGGCATTTATAATTCCATACAGACTTGATCCAACTCCTGGACGTCATACACCCTTTACCGAGGTAATGATTGATATTTCTAAATTTCATAAGATGTATACCTCATTGAAGAAAATGAATCGGACCCTTGATTATTATTGCTTTCATCAGACGATTTCATCTCTCGGGTTATGTCAGTTTGGCCTTGCCATAGGGAATTATCCAGCCCTCGACTTTGTCAACTTAGTAACAGGCTTGGATTTAGCTATAGAAGATCTCATTAAGATTGGAGAGAGAATTTTAACAGTAAAACATCTATTTAACCTCCGAGAGGGGATTAATCCCTTGGATTATGAATTACCTCGAAGAATTTTGGAAAAAGCTGAGGATGGCCCCAATCAAGACGTATCCTTAGTTGAGGAAGAAAGTGAAATTGTTTCTGAGTTTCTCACATCTTTAAAGTGGGATATAAATACTACTATCCCTGATAGTGACCACTTAATAGAATTAGGGTTGGAAGATTTCATTATAAAAACCTAAGAAAAAAAGCTTTTAGATAAACACAAGGATTGCTTAACTGAATTTCTGCGGATGAATAAAAATGTCAGAACAAGAAGCGATTGATGCTATCAACAAAATGTTGGAGAATTTTAACACAGAAAAGGCCAAAAAGACCTTCCGAAAATGGTCGAAGACAATGGCGTTTGAATTCAGTGATTTAGGAAAGACTTTCTATACAAACATCGAGCTTGGTGTTCCAAGTGCGGTGGTCGAAGGTGAACCAGAAGGAAAGGTTCATGTACGTATTACGACTGATGCTGCGACATGGAAAGGCATTATGACTGGTGAAATCAGTGGAATGAAAGCTTATACAAGTAAAAAGCTTAAAGTAAAGGGTAGCATGCCCGATCTATTAAAACTTCAAAAAATAATGAAATAATATCTTTTTCTTTTTTAAAATCCTAATAATTCAAGATTCTTTTGGCAGTAGACTTGTATTCAATAGGATGATGTTTAAATGACTTCTGATCAAGAAATAAAAGTAGAATTATGTCAAACCATGAAGAACCTGTATGCAGAAAGAATTCTTACAGATATTGGAGGAAATCTGAGTTTTCGATCAGAGGACGACGATCAATTTTTCTGGATCACTCCTTCTGGTTTACAAAAAAATACAGTTGAACCAAAACATCTGATAAAAATGTCAATGGAAGGAGAAGTGGTATCTGAAGATACAGATATGAATCCCTCCGTTGAATGGCCAATGCATTTGAAAATATTCCAAGAAGATGAGGATTTCAAAGTAATTATCCATAGTCACGCTCCCCTTGCAACAGCTGTATCGTTATTAAAAGATCCACCTGAATTTCCCCCTCTAACCGCTGAATTAGGGTTCTTAGTTCCTGAAATAGTTATTGTACCATATGAACAGTCGGGTTCTGAAGAGCTTGGAGAAGCTGTAGCTGACAAACTCTGGGATTCCAGTATTGTAATATTAGAGAATCATGGTGTAGTTGCAGTGGGAGAGACCTTTAAAGAAGCTGCAACTAAAACACGGGCATTGGAAGAATATCTACAACTTTTCCTTAATGCCAAACAATTTGGGGGAGAAGTACGAAGATTTCCTGGCTTTAATTGAGAGGATTAACATGAGTGATTATTTTGTTACATTAGATGCTGGAACAAGTGGAGGAAAAGCCGTCATCGGTAACGATAAAGGAGAAATCATTGGTTTTGCGAAAACTAAATGGGTTCATCTCTACCAAATTCCAGAGGATTTAGCTCCTTATGGCCATGAATTTAATCCAACCCAGTTCTGGAATATACTCATTAGCACTTTAAAGGATGCGATTAGCTCCGCACAGATCGATCCCAGTGAAATTGTTGCGATTTCTACAACGTCTCAGAGGCAAGGGTGTGTCTTTCTTGACCATGCAGGCAAGGAGTTGTACGCGGGGCCGAATCGTGATGTGCGAGGATTGGAAATTGATACAGACGACTATATGGATAGCGATGAGATTTATGACATTACTGGTCGTGGTCTTCCCTTTCTTTTCCCACTTGCGAGATTAATCTGGTTTCAAGAGAATGAGGAGGAAATCTATGAGAAAATTAAACACCTCCTGACAATTGATGGCTGGATGAATTTCCGTTTGACAGGCCAGTATGCCATCGATGATACAGGTGCATGTGAAACACTCCTGTATGATGTTACAAAGAAAACCTGGTCAGATAAGATTTTAGAAGAGTTTGAAATTTCTCATGAAATCCTACCAAACAAGCTTGAATTTGGTGAGTTAATCGGTCCTATACTACCCGAAATTGCAAGCCAAATTGGTTTAAAAGCACAAACACCTGTTTTTATGGGATGCGCAGATAGTCAAGCTTCATTAATTGGCTGCGGAGCAATTAACCAAGGATCTTTAGGTGTTGTTGCAGGATCAACCATGCCAATTTATTTTGTTATTGAGAAACCTATTTTGGATCCTGAAAAACGAGTTTGGACGAATCCTCTCTTAGGGAAGTGGGTGATTGAATCCAATGCAGGAACAGCAGGAGATGCTCATCAATGGTTTGTTGAATCCTTTTTAGCCAAGCTAGGGGTAGCAGATCCATATACTCGATTTGAAGACTTGGCGAAATCTCAAAAACCTGGCGCAGGAGGAGTTATCGCAGATATTGGACCCCAAATATTCAATGCTCAGGACATGCTCCGAATTCCAACTGGGGGTGGCTTTGTTTTTTCTCCATTAGCGTATTTAATGGAAGATAATTTAGATATAAGCGCCTTTGCTCGTGCTGTTGTTGAAAATCTTTCATTTTCTGTTCGAGCAAATATGGACCAAATTCTTGGAGTAGCGAAAACTCCTTTAGAAAGCATCTATGTGGTTGGAGGACTAGCTCGATCACATGTATTCAGTCAAATTCTAGCTGATGTGATTCAATTTGATGTTAAGGTCTTTGTTCCAGAAGGGGCCTCTGTGGCTGGTTTCATTTCAGGAATGATAGGTCTTGATCGATTTAAGAATGTCGATGAAGCTATATCCCAATTAATTGTTAGAAAAACAATCTACAAACCCAACGAAAATAATCAAGCAGAATATGACGGTCTCTTTTCACAGTGGCTAGAGGTTTATGAAAAATCACGGGCAGAAGATTGAATCTTAAGAGGAATTAGGAATGAGAATTCTAATTACTGCTCCTTTTCATGAAAGTGGATTGAAGAGGTTGCAGGAACTTGAAAACTGTGAGGTAATATACGAAAGCTGGCGGGATACAGGGAAAATCTATTTTGATGATGAGGAACTCATCCCAAAATTAAATGATGCCCAAATTGACATCTTCATAACTGAGACAGATGAAGTAGATGCATGGGTGATTGAAAAGACTAATCTTAAGCTTATTGCATCCGCTAGAGGTACCCCAGTGAATGTTGATGAGGAAGCTGCTGCTGAGAAAAATATTCCAGTAATTTATACTCCTCATCGGAATGCTGATGCAGTAGCAGACCTTACTGTAGCAATGATGTTAACCCAAGCTCGCAAAATGATCGAACTTGACCGTCTTCTTAAAGGGGGTAAATTCAATACTGCCGAAATTGAAACTGAAGAGGAGTTTACAAAGTTTTATCGCCAGTTTCAGGGAGTGGAATTAGGAGGATTAACTATCGGTATCATAGGATTTGGAGCTATAGGATCACGTGTTGCACAAAGACTAAATAAAGGATTCGGGTCGAAAATCCTCTATTATGACCCATATGTATCATCTGCCCATAAGATTGTGCTTGAAACTAATGCAAAACCAGTCTCTCTCGAGACTTTAATGAAAGAATCAGATATGATCACAATTCATACTCCACCAATAGAAGAAACTGATGAGCTGGTAAATGCAGAAATGATCGCTCTAATGAAACCAACAGCGCATTTCTTTAATCTAGCTCGGTCATATTGTATTGATGAGGATGCACTCTATGAGGCTATTGAAGAAAAGAGAATTGCTGGAGCTGGACTTGATGTTTTTGATGAAGAGCCGTGTGATTCGGATAATCGGTTCCTAGAATTCGATAATGTTACTGTTATGCCGCATTTCGGAGGGAATACTGTAGATGTTGTTCGTCATCAGACGAATATGATCACTGAGGATGTCATTAATTTCCTACAGTCAAAACCAATCAAAAATTTCTGGAAATCTCAAACTTGAATTTATATTATTATAACAGAAGAAATAGCACTGAGAAAGTAGAATATATGGTTAATCCTGAGAGTACAGTGAAGATAAGTGTGGGATGGAAACCCCATTTTATCCGAATGAATGCGCTAATTGCACCTAGTAATCCAAATAGACCAAGTCCATACACAATAAACCGAATCTCCAGAAGGTTCCACCAGAAGATTAAAGTGAAAAACAGAATACATTTGGAAGAAAGATAGAATCCTGACATTTTCAAGATGTACCAAATTTCACTTTTGTTATCTTTTATCACCATTTGATGGATCACTTCCCAGTAAAAAAGGGATTCAACACCTAAGAATATTCCAATTCCTATCAGAATAGGATTTAATCTGATTGCGGTGTCTAGATTAATGAATGGTACCCAAGGACGGTCTGTGAATAATAACAAGGTCAGAAAAATACCAAGAATAAAGAAAACTATAATCCCAGTTTCTACAGATAATTTTATTGCCTTATTCTGATTAGGATGGAATATCTTTCCTTCTCTCTTTAAAAAATTAAGTACTATGATTAAACCTAATGTGCTGATTGTACTTAGAAGTAGCCCCAAAAGGGTTGAGAAGTATAATGTTAACATAAGAGATACGATTACTGAGACAATATGCAGTACTATAAACGAAATAAGACTGATTACTATAATGAAAACCGAGGATTCAGTGAGGGAAGAGCTTTCAGAAGGTGTTGATAAATCCCAGCGAGAGTTGATTGTTTGGTTGACCGTGGGATAAAAAGAGAGAATACATATCGTATATAACAGCCCACCAAGTAAGAGTGTAAGCCAACAGGCCATAAGGGATAAATAGGAAACAGAGGGGGGATAACTAACCGTGATATGTGGATTTCTAAAAAGATCCTTCAAGAATTGAGTTGTTTCCTGCTTTACTCTATCCCCATTCACATTATGCTCTTCCCCTTCAAAAACTATCAACCTGTGGCTATCAGATCTGTTTGAAGCTCTAAGTAAATCCTCAGCATGATGCACTGGCACAAGGGGATCTAGCTCTCCATGCATCACTAATAAATTTTCGATATTATTTACAAAATTTATTGGGGATCGCTCTTCAACAGCAGTCAGGTTTGAGGGGTCAACCTTGGTATAAGGCCGGTAAGAAATCCGTTCATTTGTGCGGAAATCACGTTCTTTTAACCAAGCAGTTGTATTTGTTGGCGCTGAAACTGCAATTGCTGCTCTTATGCGAGGATCAGTACCCGCAGCAAGAAGACTAATCATTCCACCAAAAGATGCTCCCCAGACGGACACTGCACTGGAATTGACCAAATCAGTTCGAGTAAATAAGTAATCAATAGCTACTCTTGCATCATCCTGTTCTAATAAACCTAATGTAGAAATTCCTCCTGACTCACCGTGACCCCGAAGATCGGGAACCAAAACAATATATCCTGCTTTAACGAAATCCAAGCAATTAGTCAGGATATTTTCCTTTGTCCCCCCCCAGCCATGATAAGCAAGGATAGCTGGTCTTTGGTCTTCCAGATTACTTGGATACAGGAGTAATGCTGAAATTGCTACTCCTTTACTGGTTAACCGAATTCTTTCAGCATGAATATCAGTAAAAGCAATGTTGCCAAATATTCCACTGATAATAAGTAAAAGCGATGCTACACCCAACAGTATTCCTATTACAGGATTAAACTTCCTTACATTCATAAGCAATCAATAGAATACCTAGAGCTGATCATCAAGCCATTCTAAGAACTCATCTGTTGGTGTTGAGCTAAATTCGGGTTTAGCGGTGAGATCCTTTTCAGAAGTCTTCTTTCGTCTTGTTCGTGATTTAGATTGAGGAACTCCTGCTAACCAATCTTCGAACGAATCTACAGCATCTTTCCTCTTTTTTCTTTGATCCCATTCTTCGACAATCTTCTTCTTCTTTAGAAGCCACTTTGGAGGGGTCATTACTTGTTGGATCCCCTCCATACACCGTAATGTGTGGGCTTCATAAGGAGGAATGCCATAACCCTGAGAGAGGATCCGAATTTCATGCATGATTAGATCTGTAGCTGCTCTCAGAGCATATGGATCAAACATATCCGTTTTATCATAATTATGAAGAAAGATAGGATTTCCAACTTTGAGGGTAACTTTCTTACCAGGAGTGGGCCAATTCCCGCCGTAGGGTAATATTCCATCTGTGCCAATGATGCCTATTGGGACAACAGGTGAATCTGTCTCGAACGCAAAACGGGCAACTCCCACTTTGCCTTCTAACTCTTTTCTGGAGTAGCGAATGTGGCCTTCTGGGAAAATACCAAGCGCTTGATTATGCTCTAAAACATCGATTCCTCTTCTGATGGCTTCTTGGTTTCCTCTTTTCTTGACAGGAATAACTCCAAAATAATCCATCATCGTTCCCCAGAACCTGTTCTTCCAGAGGGCACTTTTTTTTCCTAGAAAGTATATACGCTTTTGTTTCATTTCCGTGGGGACAGCCAATCCCATTAGAAAAGCGTCAATGACACTTTCATGATTACCTGCAAAGATAACACCTTCCCGAAGTTCATCGATATTATCAGTGAGTATTTGCCTCCCTTCTATCTCTAATCGGTAACCAAATAGTGCAGCGAGTTGAACTGCTCTTCTAATGACTCCATATTTTACATCAGAAATATTTTCTGAAAGACTATCAGCCATTCAGGAACAACTCATAATTATTAAGGCCAGCTAGATGGCCGATTGGATGAATGATGAGGACTTGTTACCTTCTTTATCATACCAATAGTGGATAAAAATCTTATCATGGAAGCAGAATATCAGGCATTACTTTAACGGTACGACTAATAAATTCTCATAAATAGCGCCTTTTGGAGTGAGAGTACTTTTCTTTAGAATTAATTCATCTATCATTTGATCCCCAATAGGAAGGGTTTTTGAGTTTTGGATAATGGTAGTTAATTGCTTTTTATCAGAATTCCGTAATTTTTTAATCCGACTTAGGGTTAAATGGGGAGAAAATCGTCTTTTCTCTTTTGGAAAACCAATCGGATTTAATTTCTCTTCTACAAGTCCTGCGAGCTGTTTGAGATTCTCACTCCCTTCCTTTATCCCAATCCATACTACTCGTATATAATTAAGATTGGGAAAACACCCCATTCCTTCTAATGTTATATCAAACGAAGGGAAGTCAATTGTCTGAATTGCTTGTTTGATTCGTCCAATTTGAGTATCCGGAACTTCTCCCAAGAATTTCAATGTCAAGTGTACCTGATTTGGTTTCACTGGCCGAACTCCATCAAATTTAATCTTTGAAATTAACTCTTCTATTCGGGAAACAACCTCAGATTTATTGATTTCGACACATATGAAAGAACGAACCATTATTTTTCATCTAGATTTGGCTTGTTTTCAATTTTCTTTTTAAATTTCTTGTTATTATGAATAGAGTTGATACTGCAGTTGTGTACATTATAGCTGTAATTGTAAAAGACAAATAAAAATCCTTTGTCTCATCGATTATCATTGCACTGATTGAAGGACTAAAGCTACGACCTAGTCGATCAGATACTCGCATTAATGATTGAATCCTTGCACGAAATGCTTCTGGTACGTAATCTTGTACTATGGTGGTTTGAGCTGGACTACTCATATTCATAAGTACAATTCGAAATAAGAACGCAATGAGTGACAATGGTAGAAATGTGCTATAAGCTATAATTAAAATTAAGGGTATGGATATTCCTTGTGTTAAATAAATCACTTTGGCATTACTACCTAAAACAGATGATAACAATGGAATAAATCCCATAAAAATGGCGGTGAGAACTTGTGCAGTTCCCATAATTATGTTAACCTCAGAAGGACCAAGAAGGAACCGTTTGACAAAATAAGGTTGAGTAAAAGGAACTAAAAAGCCAGCGCCAAACCCAATCATTATCGAAATAGCTAGAAAACCAATGATATAGGTTCCCTCGGGGCTTCTAATCATATTCTTTATTTCTGGTTTTGGTTGATTTTCAACATTATTCCTCCACACTTCGGTATTCATTAATAGCAAGGCGGGTACTATTGCAAAAGTAGTAACTAGGAATGTCACAAACATTGTTTGTTGAAGGTTCCTATAAGAGAATTCATTTTGGTTAAAAATGAAGAAGAAGGATGATAAGAAATAACCAAGAGCCAGATTGCCCCATCGCATAGTCTCATTCCTTGTAAAAACATTAATCCTATTAGTTGGATTATTATGAGCTAGAATAGCGACTTGAGATGGCATTATCATACCTTGTCCAAGGCCAACCCCAAATCCTCCTAATAACAAATATTCCCAATGGGGTGGAGGTGTAAAAGCAATTATGAAGTAAGATAAAGCATAGATCACAGTCCCGCTTAAAACTAATCGTTTGTGACCTAATTTATCAGAAAGAAAAGCCGCTGGAAAAAGAAACAATAGGTTAGAGAATGTTTGGATTGATTGAATGAAACCATAATTAACGATAGTTCCCCCCAAGACCTCAACATACGAGGGGAAATTACCTCGGGAGAAAGACTGCCCAAGGGCAAGAAAAGCTGTTGAAAGATAGATCAAAATGTTATTTCTTTTCATCTGTGATCGTTAATTCCAATATTTTTTGCTTATATTTAGGAATATCAGCCAAAAATAGTGTACTTTGGTTTAACAGAACAATTAAGTGGGAATTAAATAACGAGTTTAAAGAATGAGATTGGACTGGACAAACTAATGGAATTCTACAATCTCATGAACATTCCCAAATGGGTCTTTGAATGCAGTAAAAATCCCCGCAGGAAATTCTTTTACCTCAGAATAGAGGAATTCGACTCCTTTATCAGTTAACTCCTTTATTATCTGTTTTAAATCGATGGTTCTGAATATTATTAGCGATTGGGCCTGATTAGGGTAGTCAATCTTTGTGTTTTTTTGAACCTTATACAAAAGTAATCGAATACCCCCCTTTTGGATTAAATCTACGGCTTGAGGAGGGTAGTAGTGCTCCTTCGAAAGTTCAAATCCAAGTACTTCGGTATACCAAGCAATAGCTTCTTCAAGATTTGTTACATTAATTTGATTCATTGCAATTTCAAGCATCATCTTACCTCATTTCAATATCTTGACTCTGGTACTTAATCTTTATCCCCATTGACGAAAGGGTGTTGTAGGTTTATTATCTAAAATTTCTTCTATTTTTTCTAATGTTTCTTCGTCTAAATTTACATCACATGCTCCAGCATTCTCTATGACTTGTTCAGGTTTTGAAGCTCCCATTATGGTTGATGAAATCTCGGGATTACGTAAGACCCATGCCAAAGCTAACTGACTCAATGGTATCTCAAGAGAGTTTGCTATTTCTGTAAGATTCAGGATTAGTGGTCTGCGTTTCTCAAATATACCTGCTGGAATATCTTTTCTAATAGTCTCAATTGAGAAACGACTCCCTTCTGGTATTTTCTCGATGTATTTCCCAGTGTAAAATCCTGAAGCTAAAGCTTCAAAGGCTGTAATGCCTAATCCATGATGTTTTGCAACATCAAAGAGTTCTACTTCAATGAATCGCGCATTCAAATGATAGGGTGGTTCTTCAACTGCTGGTGGAATTAAACAATGCTCTTTCGCTATCCCAATTGTTCTTTCTACTAGAAACGGTGGCCACCAGCTGGTTCCCCAATAGTGCACTAAACCTTCTTCTATCAGATTAGTCATTGTTCTGATTGTCTCTTCTAGGGGAGTTTCTCGATCAGGTCGATGACAATAATAGATATCAAGATAGTCGGTCTGTAGGAATCTTAATGAATCTCTAATTGATTCTCTAATATGTTTACGTGATAATCCTCCACTATTTGGGCTTTTACGTAATTGTTTGAAGACTTTACTGCTAATCACTAAGTCATCCCGCTCTTGACCTTGTAAAAATTCTCCAAGGATGATTTCTGCGCGTGTTCGTCGTTCTAGGGGAAGTTCTGAATCATCAATACCATATCGATCAGCACAATCGATAAAATTTATCCCCTGATTAACCGCTTCAGTTAAGCACGCGAGTGCAGCGTCTCTTTTAATGTATGAACCGTGATACATTGTACCAATACTAATTTCTGAGAGTTTTATTCCATGTTTTCCCATTTTTCTAAATTTCATTTGAAAACCTCCTAAATTGGTGATTAAAATGTTTGCGGATCTGGAGGGAATTTCCCGATTTCTGCTTTAGGATTTTGAATGACAAAATTGTTGAAATCCATGAATGATTCGGTTATCCCTCTTCTAATTGGTTTGGGTCGGTTGTCTAAGATAGACTCTATTTTCTCACAAGTATCTGTTTTCAAATTGATGTCAATTGCCTGAATATTCTCCTCGATTCGATCAGGATTCCTTGTACTCATTAACAAGGTGTCGATATAAGGAGTTTGAATGCACCAGGCATATACAAGTTGAGGAAGTGTTATTTCTAGCTCTTGTGCGACTTCAGAAAGTTGTCTTATTTTATCGAGAATCTGAGGATCTTCCTCTAAATAGCGAGAGAAATACCCTTCATCTTCTTTGGATAGTTTTTCTAGCTTAAAATCATCATTAATTTTTCCCGTTAGCAATCCTTCAGCTAATATCCTATAAGCAACAACACCTAAATCATAATAATCAGCTGTATAAGGCAACTCAATTTCCACTGCATACCTCTGGAGCATATTATATTTAGTTTGATCACATACAGGAGGATTTAATCCTAATCTGGATGTAATACCAAAAGCACGTTCTAATTGAACTGCTCTCCAGTTTGATGTTGCCCAATGAAGAATTTTCCCCTGCTCGATCAAATCATTCATTGCAGTTATAGTTTCTTCAAGCGGAGTTGCAAAATCGTACCTGTGACAATAGTATAGGTCGAGATAATCAGTTTTTAGACGTTCAAGAGTTCTATTTATCGATTCATGTATGTGTTTTTTACTCAGTCCTCGGTCATTGGCATTCGTGCTCATCGGAAACATGACCTTACTACTAATTACAAAATCTGAACGGTTATATTCTTGAATGAACTCCCCAATTATTCTTTCAGCTTGGCCATATGCCCCATAGATATCAGCGCAATCTATATAGTTAATTTCTAGGTCATATGCTCTTTCAAGGCATTTTAAAGCGTCATGTTTAGAAACTGGGTTTTCAGTAAATTTGTATTGTGCTCCTCCATAAGCCATTGTCCCAAAACTAATGATAGAAACATGTAATCCACTTTTTCCTAATTTTCGAAACTTCATAAATTATTCTTCCTCCTTATCTTCTTTATAATAAGCAAAATTATCATAGGAGAAGTCTAATTGTAATTCCGAGAATATTGAATCAATTTCAATCATTAATTGCTTTGAAATAGGGCCAAATTCCAAAGATTTCGCGTTTTCAGTTATTTGGTTCACCGTTTTCGCCCCTGGAATCGGGATCGCACGTTCATCCTTCGCCCAAATATATCCTAAAATCCCTTGAACTAAAGTTCGACCATGTTCCGTTAACAACTCCTTTAACTGTTCTAGGAGTTGAAATGTATTGATATAACGTTCAGTATTGAAATCGACTGTTGACAGCATGTGATCTGAATTACGTTTCGTTTCTTTGGTGTATTTTCCCGTTAAAGTTCCACTTGCAAATGGGCTTCTAATAATCCCTGCTAAGTTATTTTCTTCACATATTTTGGCTATTGGCGTGTTTATTCGAGTAATCGTTAAAACATACTGTATTGCTATGCAATGCTTGCTTTTTGCAAATTGTTCCACTCTGTTGGGGTCGTCAGTACTCCAACCATAATAACGAATCTTTCCTTCGTCCACTAACTCATTTAAGCAATCTCTGATTAATAAGGCACTTGTTGGATCTTGTCGTGCATTGTGGAGCTGATAGATATCGATATAATCTGTTTGTAATCGGTTTAGGCTATTATTCACAGATTCTCGTAATTTCTGAAGGATATCTGTTTTATTCAAGTTTGTGTGTATTTTCGGGTCATATACACTCCTGAATTTGGTAGCAATGACAACATCGTCTCTCCTGTCTTTCAAGGCTTTTCCTAGGATCTCTTCACTATGCCCATGTCCATAGGCTTCAGCTGTATCAAAGAAGTTGATTCCAACTTCCAATGCATTGCGTATTGTATCTATTGATTCCTCATCCTTTACTTTCCCATAAGCAAAAACGTTGCCATCCTCATTCTTAAAAGGTCCTCCAATCGCAAAGCATCCCATTCCCATGGCACTTACTTCAATATTACTCTTACCTAATCTTCTTGTGTACAATTTAAACCAGCTTCTGTTGATTTTTACTTTATTTATTTATATACATACTCATATTCTCCTTCCTCAGTAAGCCTGAAGCCATAATTCTCATATTCTTTGAAAAATTGGCCTGTACATGCTGCCCACATACGAAATTCAGGAATTTCATTTGATTTGAGGAATTTTAATCCAGACTTGAATGCTGCTTTACGTAGTTCTGGCAGATTTTCATAACTAAAGTCTATTGCTAATTCATTTAACACTCCAATAGGATGTGTCAATGTCTTATCGTAATCGTATGGAGGAGAATTGATTCGAACACTCCACCAAGCTACTATTTTTCCATTTTTGAAAATCAAAGTAGAATTTTCTGGGGAATATTTACCAGATTTAAATCCTGAAATTAATTCCTCTTTAGAAAGGTCACGACCAGCTATCTCCTCTTTAGAGTACCTAAAATCTAGTAAGTCATCGATTTTATCTTGATGAAAAGGTAAGAAGCTAAAACCCGTAATTTTGTAATTTAGTTCATCAGTTAAGATTGTTAAACGCTTGTTCTCACGAATCGACTTAATTGGGACTATTTTTTGGTTTCTAAGAAAGGAATGAATCTCTTTGTAATCACTGTTATACGTTGAATGGATTCTCTTAGCATTCTTTGATTTTGCTAAATCATAATTTGCTTTGAAGAGAAGATTTAATGTTGTTTCTGTACAATATTTCTTGAGAATCAATGGATAATGAAGATTGTACGATCCTAATCGTCCATTGCATTCTGCATAACCAACAATCCCAGTCTCTGAATGAAGTAGAAACTTAATATTTTCAGTCTCATCCCCGTAACCTGTTCTTAGACTTCCATAGAAAGGATTCCATATTCTAATCTCCTCTGGTGTTGTTAAAGGCATTTTTGGATCAATTCTTGGTATTACAGTGTTAAAAATTGATGCTTGAAATTTTTCATCCCCCTCACGATAGTCTTGAATGGAATATTTTTCAATTGACATTTTGACCTTCTCCTAAGTGAATATATAGCTGATTTCTTTCTCCCCAGTCGGTTTTAAGCCGATTTTATTACATAAATCAATGTATGGGCTTGTACTAACAACAAATAATCGAAATTCAATGATACCTTTCTTCTTCAAATAATCATGGGCAGATTTAAACATTGCTTTCTCTAATCCAAGACGGTCCTCATGATCCAATCTTCGAATAAAACCCCCTGGGACCGCAATCGGATGTTTTATTGCTCGTCTAGATTGTGCTTCGTTAACGGGCGTATGAATTGAAACACTCGTCCAACCCAGAAGATTATCATTTTGATATATGAAAAACGATTTTTCTGGTGAATATCTCCCAGAGTCAAATCCTCTTAACAAACTTTCAACAGATAATCCATTACCGATGATGTTACCATTATCTGAATATCGAAAATCGATTAACTTTTCAATATCATCCTTTGCGAATGGCTTCAAATCGTAATCAGAGGTCTCAAAGTTAATACTGTCAACTGGAATGGTATATTGTATCGCAGTTTGTATTCTATTTATTTTCGCAATAGTCTGATTCTGGAAATAATCGTGTACTTCAGTATATCTTTGTAAGTAACTATGGGTTGCTATGTCTATTTCAGGATAATTTTCTTTTGAAAAGGTATAGATGGCTTCAAAGAGCATGTTTAAAGTTTCGTCAGATCGATGCTCCTTCAGGATCAAAGGATAATCTAGATAATTGGTATCGACATATCCACGACATTCACCATAGCCACTGATTTTCCTAGTAGGATGAGTAAGGAATTTAATATGTCCAGGTGTGAAAATGGGAACCCTTGCGTGAATTGTTTTGATATCTTGTCCTGAAAGGGATGCAATTTCAGGTTCTATTTCTTTCATCACATGGTTGAAAATAAAAGCCTGCGATTCCTCATCACCATCACTGAAATCTTTTATCGAGTAACCACGGTTATTCATTTTTCATTCTCCTATGTTTATTTTCGAATAATTCTGATGACATAACGTTTCAAGATCCTTTTGAAGCGTGTGTTTCAATTTCAATTTGAAACGTAAAACCTGATATATAGTTTTCGAATGTGGCTAACTGTAAAGTATAGAACACTAGCAACAGATTTTTCATCTCTTAAAGAATTAAATAATCAATCTGTGGTCTTAAAATGACGGATAAGAATCAAATTTTAATTGATCATTGGGATACAATCCCCGCTTTCGCATACATTGATGTTCCTAAGGATAAATATTATTCATCTCCAGTAAGAAGTGAAATTGTAGGATTATTCAGAGAAGGATTAGAAGAGACGTCTCCAGAGGGGAAATCACTTGTGCGCCACGCGCTTAATGTAACTGAGATCAAAGAATTGTTAGAGAAAAGAAAGAATATTGTTATGAGTACAACAAATCTTTATTTTCACCTAGATGTTTTAGAGGAGATTGGATTAATCAAGGTCGTTACAACGTTACAGAAAGGGCCTCACGGACGTAATAAAGTGAAGTATTTTGGACGTGTAGCACGGAACCTTTTCGTTGGAAGTGAAAAAATAAGTCTCACGAGTTATACTACACGGTTTAAAGAATTTGAAAAGCTCGCAAATTTCAA
>JBHLPG010000072.1:0-16891 GCA_048939725.1 Promethearchaeota archaeon
CTGTATTTCTCATCAACGTCCCTTATTTAAAATATTCTTAGAAGCAGCAGAAAACAAGAATTTACTAATGAATCTCCACTTTCGTGGAACAGAGGAAGAGGGGCTAAATCTGTTAAAATCCTATAATATCAAGAAGGCGATTTTTCATTCGTATTCAGGTTCTTTTGAATTAATGGAACAAATCACCGATCAAGGATATTTTTATTCCGTGGGTCTTTCAAATCTATTCTTAAATCGTATGAAAAGTGTCAGAAGGGATCTTTTTGTAAAGAAAATTAAAAATATCCCAGATGATTTATTGGTACTGGAAATTGATGAACTACCAACCATGGAATGGTTTAAAATGGACTTTGAAGTAAGCTCAACTCTGTTTCCTAAGATAATAAAGGTTATTGCAGAACTACGAAATAGTACTCCAGAAGAAATTGAAATCCAATGTCATAAAAATGTCAAGAAACTTATAGGTAAGGATTCAAGGTTGAAGAAAATCGCTAAAGTTTTGAATTAGCTTTAGGATGTATTAATATGCATGAGATCTTGGAAAGAATTCGGTTAATTCGAAAGAGTTGGAGAGACCCTATCAAGTTGAAAGATTTACTTGATGAATGGGAAAGGGACATTGGGGACGAATATAGTCAGATAACAAAGGAATTTGTAGCAGAACAAACACGATCTGCTTGGTCAAAATTGTCATCTCAAAAAGGAAATTCATCCTTAGATAACTTGATTAAACTTCTTTGGGAACAATGGACTGAAGGAGAATTTACTATTGAACGAACTAAAACAGAAGTGCAAATTTATTGTACAAAATGTCCAATAGCTGATGCTTACAAGTCTATTAACAAAGAAAAGTATGGCCTACTTTTCCATTGCAGCGAGGATCCTTTTATCGTTGAAGGGTTTAATCCAGAGATAAAATTCAGACGCACAAAGACCCTCATGAATGCTGATGATTGTTGTGATCATTTTTACTCTTTAGAGTGAAAAAAAGGGAGCTAAAGGTCGAAAATCTCGGCAATATCAATCACATCAAGTTCTTTAGTGTTATCTTGAAGATGCAGCATACAGGTCGGACAGGAAGTTACTAGTACAGAGGCTCCAGTTTTTTTTGCTTCTTCAATACGATCTCGAGCAAGGGCTTGAGCAATACGACTAAATGAAAGGCGGACTCCACTTCCAGCGCCACAACATTTTGAGGAATCATACGAGTGGACCATTTCTTTTATATTTTCTCCTAGTATTGCCTTTAAAATGTTCCGTGGTTCTTCGTAGACCTTGAGCCCACGTAAAAGATGGCAAGGATCATGGTAAGTAGCAGTAACATCTTTCTTTTCAGGGATCTTGATCTTTTTTTCTTCAATCAACCACGCTAATAATTCTGTAAAATGAATAACGTTATAGTTAAAATCTGGTAAATATTCTGAATAATGAATTTTGAAGATATAAGCACAAGTAGGACAACTGGTGAGAATTGTATCAATGTCTTTTAATTCAGAGAATATTTTTTGATTTTTTTTCATGAGCTCTTTCGCTGCTTCTACTTGTCCATTCTCATATAAGATGAATCCACAGCATTCCTCATTTTCTAGATTAGTATATTCGACCCCTGCTGTATTTAATATTCTTTCTGTGGCTTTTGAAACTCGGGGAGTATAGAAACGATTCACACAACCGTGAAATAAAAGAATCTTCATTTCCACTATCAATCCTCCTTTCCAAAAGGATTTCCTGTCTTTTTGATTCTCTTTTCGATTTCTACTAGAGGAGGTAACAGAAGTCCATCTTTTGTAGCAAAATCTCTTATATATTTGATGAGATTAGGAATAGGAATATCAACTGGACAAACGTCAGCACATCTCTTACACATTGTACAAAAATTTAAGCCAGATTCCACAGCAGTTTGGATCCCATTTAAGACTGCTGTATGAACAATACCAATAGGACCAACATACGTTGGGCCTCCAAAGGCGATTCCTAATTGTTCATACACTGGACACTCATTAATACAAGAACCACACCCTATACAAAGTAGAGATTCTTTTAGAGGACTTTTAATTGCATCTATTCGGTGATTGTCAAGTAAAACTACATGAACTTCTTTTGGCCCATGCATACCATTTCGTACATCAAATTCAATATCACCAGTTTTGCTCGGGCCAGATATCATTGACAAATAAACTGGGGTAATTTGACCAGTTGCATAAACAGAAAGTAATCTGATTTGTGTAAAAGCTAAATCAATATCGGGGACAATTTTGTTCACCGGACAGATGGATATGTGAATAGGGGGAGCGTTTGATATGAATCTTATATTTCCTTCATTTTCACAAAGAAATATTGCACCTTCTTCTGCTGCAAGCACATTACATCCTGAAATCCCAATTTCTGCCTCAACAATATACTTACGTATTTCTCCTCTTGCCTTAGCTATTATATCATCAACGGTAGCTGTTGAGGGGAGCTGGAAAATTTCAGCGATCTTCTCCCTTGAAACATGAACAGCTGGAGCAATTGGATGGGTTCCTCTCTCATTCCTCATCTGAACAATTCTATCACCTAGATCAGTTTCAACAACCTCATTTCCACTTGATTCAAGATGCTTTACAAGACCAATTTCAGAACCTGCATTAGTTTTGGATTTTACAACTAGTTTGTTACTTCCCACGATTTTCTTTATATATTGGAGGGCTTCACTTGGAGTCTTTGCGTAATAGACCTCACATCCAACAGATATTAATCCTTGTTTCGCTTTTTCTATTAATTCTGGGAGTTTATCAAGCCATTCCTCTTTTTTAAACCTAAGTTTCTTTTTTAATTCATCCTTAGGAATCTTTTCAAGAGAATAGTTTTTTTGGTTTGTAATTAAGTCAAGAGCATATTTTCTTGCAGAGATTTCTGGTGCATTCTCTAAGGCATTGTTTACTTTATCGATTAGTTCAAAGAAAGTATCATTTATATCCATTATAATTCACAATTCGCCTCTATTTACTAATCTCCACTACTTTTGAGAGAAGAAGGTTCAAACATCAATACATAACTCTCCGATTCACTTGTTGGACTGTGATATACGCCCTTTGGAATGACAGTCATTTCTCCCTGATTTAGTACTATCATTTCTTCCTTATTTTTTACCTGGATTGCTATATTTCCTCTTACCACGTAAAACAATTCATCCTCATTCGAATGTTTATGCATCGGATAAGTCCCCTTGAACATTGCTAAACGTAAAACTTGATCATTAACCCTAGCAAGCATAATGGGATTCCACGGTTTCTTTATCCTTTCAATCTCATCATCTATAGCAATTTTTGGAATCATTTCTAGCCACTTTCTTGGTTCTGTAGTTATCATCACACACTTTAAATTAATATTTATGAAATTATTCCGTCAAAAAGACATTTTTTCAAATAGATTTAGAAATGCAAAGGTTATTCATATGTTAAAAGAAGAGGTTGAGATTTATCACAGACATAGACCTAAATCCAAGCAATTATGGAAAAAGGCTCTTAAAACCCTTGCGGGAGGAGTCTCTCACAATATTCGGAATTTTGGGCTTCCGGCTATTGGCGCCTTTCCTTCATTTATTCAGTCCGCTGAAGGTGCAAAACTCAAAGATCTGGATGGAAATGAATACATCGATTGCTGGAATGGCCATTTCGCAATGATACTAGGTCACAACCATCCTAAAGTACAAAAAGTGCTGGAAGAGCGATCTAAGTGTGGGTGGCATTTTGGAACCAATACGGAAGACCAGATTAAGTTGGCAGAAACACTTATTCGTGATAATCAGGGTCTCGAAAAGATAAGGTTTTGTACTAGTGGCACTGAAGCCACTATGTATGCTTCACGGCTAGCCCGAGCGTTTACAAAAAGAAGATTAATAGCCAAAGCAAAACTTGGATGGCATGGAGCAAATGATACCTTATTTTATGATGTAGGTGGATTAATAGGTGGTAAGGATACACCAGGAATACTCGATCAAGATGAAGCGGGTATAGTTACTTTCCCAATTAATAGTGATGAAATCTTCGATTTCATTCAAAGAAATGGTTCTGATCTTGCTGCAGTTATTTTAGAGCCTGTCCTAGGAGGGGGAGGCGGTTTCCCTGTTGATATTGATTTTCTGAAAAAATTGCGGGAAGAAACTGAAGACTGTGGAGCTTTACTAATCTTCGATGAAGTTATAACTGGCTATCGCTTTTCTTATGGCCTTCTCCAAAACGATCTTCAAATATTTCCTGATCTAACAACCATGGGGAAGATCATTGGAGGAGGTTTACCTATTGGAGCAGTAGGGGGTCAGGAAGAGATCATTGCTTTAGCAACACCTCAAACACAGAATCAAGTGTTGATTGGAGGGGGAACTTTTTCTGGTTACCCCCTCAGCATGGTATCTGGACTGAAAACTCTAGATTTATTGAAGGGATCGAAAGAATACCAAAGAATTAATAGTGAAGGGACGAAACTTCGACAAGAATTAGATCGATTCTTTCAAGAAGGAAAATTGCCAATAATTGCAGCTGGATTTAAATCAATCATAATGCTGCACATCATGTCTAAATGGGTGGATCAACCGACAATCAAGGAAATTATTGAATTAACCGATAGAAAACGCGAGTCACTCCTCCAGTTAGCATTATTCAATCGAGGAGTGGTGGGATTACATGGCTTGGGATCTCTCTCCATGGCGCACACCCAATCTCAAGTCTCTCAACTTGAAGAAATAGTTAAAGAAATTGCTACCCCAGTTACTCAATCAGTTTTAAATAAATAGAAGATTAGATCGATATTTATTCTTAAAAACGTTTTCTTCTTCTAGGATATGCCTTGAATGGGGTACGAGGTTCAAGGCTTATCCAATCTGTAGTTTTATCTAATTGAGAGAGAGAACGTAATAAATCAAAGGTCACCCAGCGAGAAGCTTGAGGATATGGTAAATATTCCCATAATCCATAAGGCCCCTGGAGTTCAAAAATGAAATCTAAAAGACTTGATATCCTATCATCTTCAAGACTTGCTTCAATTCGCCAACATAATTGTAGGAGAAACGAAAGATCAAATTTTGCAAAATGAGTGAAATATCCACTCATTGGTTCTAATCCAATCATTCTAGCAACTTCAAATCCAAGAGCATGTTTCTCGCGAGTTTCTCGAGCTAAGAGTAAGTCTAATGCTTTACGAGCAGTTTTACTGGTTCGTCTTTGAGGATGCAAAGCGAAACAATGTAATGCTGCTGTGGTATTTGTACGACACCCCCAACGTGAATGAGCTAGCTTTCGATAACCAGCAATAAATCCTCTTGTTCCAGACTTCGTCCCCGCTGGCCAGGACCCATCTTCTAATCTTTGAGTCATTAACCATTCATATCCACGTTCAGCCCTTTTATCAGTAGAATATCCGCAGGCTGCTATAGCACGTAAGGGAAACGATGTTTGTAATGGTATCATATCGTACCCTCCATCAATTTTTTGACGTTTGGAAGGTAGAGGCCATGATCCATCCTCCATTTGTTTTGCAAACAGGAAGTCAATACCATTCTGAACAGATGGGTGATCCGATGGAAACCCTAAAAATCCAAATCTTAACAATACAACTGAAGTCGCTGTAATATGGTCTGTATATGAACTAAAATTGAAACTTCCCTTCCAAGACCCATCCGATTGTTGTAAAGAAATAATATCTGAAATTAAGTGATCAGAGTCCTGTATGATCCTTAATTCTTGTATTTCAGGATCAGAATCGGGTTTATCTAAAAGCTCTCGAAGAACTAGTAATCGTAAACTAGGAGATGGATCTGCTAATAGTAATGGAATCCAGTTCAAGCTAGTCCCTCCATTACGGAATTAAGATATTGAGCTGTTGGTGTATTCCCCTTTGCCACTTGAGCTGGTGTACCATTCGCAATGATGTACCCTCCCTCTGGCCCTCCTACAGGCCCAATTTCGATAATCCAATCGCTCGCCGCCAGTACATGGGGATGATGTTCAATCACCACAACTGTATTTCCTTCATCAACTAGCCGGTGTAGAATCTTAAGTAACTGAGATACATCCTGTAGATGGAGGCCAACTGTTGGCTCATCTAAGATGTAGAGGGTGGAAGTTTTGGGTTTCTTTCTACACAACTCCTTCGCGATTTTTAAGCGTTGACATTCTCCTCCCGATAAGTGAATCCGAGGCTGTCGTAATACTAAATATCCAAGTCCTACTTCTTTAGCTGCCTTAAGTGGTCGTAATATTTTCTCCTCATATTTGAATAAATTATAGATTTCATCAAGTGTCAAATCATATAATTCTGGCAATGTGTATCCATGTAAGCGAACCATCCATGCCTCTGCTGTAAGACCTGTTCCTTGACAGATTTCACAGCGAGAGTATACATCAGGAAGGAATCCCATATCCATTCGATTTCTTCCTTTTCCTTTACAGGATGTACATTGCTGAAATAATGTCTTTTCATCCAATTCAGCAGCTTTAGCATCATCGCTCTCAGCATATAAAGAGTAAAGTGGTTTCCTTAAGTTTAAATAGGTTAGAGGGGTACTTACCTCTTGCTTGGACTGGTCAATGACCATTGTTCTGGGAGGAGCTCCTTCGATTGAGGTGTATTTTCCTGGTTCGACTGGTTCATATGCAACTGATGTTGTTTGTTTTCTTGGAGCCAAAATTCGCCCCAGAGTATCAATCATAAGTGTACTCTTTCCTGATCCAGAAACACCACAAATTCCTACAAGAGTGCCTAAAGGAATTTCTATAGGATTACCTTTGAGGTTATTTTGAGAAGCACCAAATAACTTCAACCATCCCTGAGGTTTTCGGGGTGTCTCATGCTTTGTGGGACGTTTAAAGTACCTTTTCTTTCCTAACCACATTCCTGTTATTGTCTTAGACTTTGAAACCTCAATTACAGACCCTTGAGTGACAATTTCTCCACCCAATTCTCCCGGCCCAGGACCTAAATCAATCACATAATCAGCTTCCTTTATTACTTGTGGATCATGTTCCACAATTATAATAGTATTATTTTCACGAAGGGAGTCTATTGCTTCTAATAATCCATCAATTTCACTAGGATGTAGGCCTCTGGATGGTTCGTCAGCCAATATGGTAAGAGAAGTTAAATTACTCCCTAACAATCCTGCTAATCTAATTCGTTGCGCTTCCCCCGCACTTAATGTCATGATAACCCGAGAAGCGCTGATATAACCTAAACCAACTTGATTAAGAAACTCTAGACGACGAAGAATTGTATCGAAACTGTATTGAGCAACTTGTGTATGAATATCTGGAAAGGATAAGGTCTTAAGTACGTTTAAGAGTTGGTTAAAAGGCATCTCATTTAATTCATGAATATTATAGTTGCTTAGAGTAACTTCAAGGTATTCAGGTCTTAGTCTCGTCCCTTTACAGACTGGACATATTTCAGAGGAGCTATAGGTACCCCCTACATCCCAATCTCCTATCCAACCATAGAAACCTCGGAAATCAACTGTTCTTGTATAATTTCCTATTTTTTTACTCCTGCTTTCAAATGTGACTTCTAACGGTTCCTTTACTCCAAATAAGAATGCCTGTTGGGCCTTTGCACTCATTTTATTCCAAGACGTTGACATTGGATCAAATTTAAACCGATTAGCTAAAGCTTGGATAACATAATAACCACCATTATATCGCTTGCATAAATACCCCTTAGGGAAGAACCCAGGAGAATACATAGCCCCTTTACATAGAGGTTTCTCAGGATGAATAATCAATTTTTCTGGTTTAGGAATTTGAAGTGTTCCTATTCCCTGACATTTAAGACAAGCAGAGGAATAGTTCGAAGGTGAGAAAAACTTTGGTTCTGGAATCGGATAAGATTTTTCACACTTAGGGCAGAACCATTCCATCTTCTTTCTTTGGCAAGATACATGACATTCGGAACACTGGTACTCTCCAAAATTCGAAACTAGAATTGTTAAATGATGAGAAATTTCTGTTATTAAACCCACAGTTGATCGATAATTAAACCATCTGCTAATTCGGCGAGGATCGATACTAATGGTCACACCAAGTCCTGATACTGATTTTACTGGTGCCTCAGGGCCTTCTCCTATACCTTGACGTTCATAAAGGGAAAGGGTTTCAAGATATCGTCTTTCTGCTTCAGCTTTCAAAACATCATTAATTAAGCTTGATTTTCCTGAACCTGACACTCCAGTTACTACTGTTAAACCATTTTTGGGAAATTCAACCGTTACATTCTTTAAATTATTAGCTGTGGCATTTTCAATTCTGATTACGCCAGATTTTTCATGAGGTTGGGATTCTAATAGTTTAGGTTTGATTTTTTCCTCATATATTAGTCCCTGGGTTGTCAATGAGTCACTTCGATTGAATAATCCTGATGAATCCCCATTATAGATGAGTTGCCCTCCTTCAAGGCCTGCTCCAGGTCCAAGATCTATGATCCAATCAGCTGCACGAATAAAATCAGAATTATGCTCAACAATTACTATTGTTGCTCCAGCGCGAACTAGTGTGTCCAAAACACTTAATAAACATGATATATCGTGCGTGTGAAGACCTGTGGACGGTTCATCTAAAATAATTAATTTATCTTTCAGTGATTTCTTTCCCAGATATTTTGCTAACTTTACTCGTTGTGCTTCTCCTCCAGAGAGAGTTGGAGACGATTGGCCTAGGGGGAGGTAACCTAAACCAACCTCACGAAGCGCTTTAAGAATCCGTTTCGCAGCACTTCGATCTGTTGTTAATGCAGCCTTGGTATCCTTTAGAAACCACTCAAATGCTTCATCAACCGAAAATTCATAAAAATCAGCTATAGAAATTGAGAGATTGTCAAGATTCACTTTTGCTTGAAGTACTTCATCAGAAAAGCGTCTTCCTTCACAAAATTCACATTGAATCCAAGTTGAAGGGAGGTAACGTAATTTAACTTCAATAGCTCCCATTCCCTTGCAGGTTTTACACCAACCCTCTTCACGATTGAAGGAAAAGTGAGAAGAGGAGAGAATTGTCGCATTTGCAAAAACATCTCTTATTATCCCAGCTAAGTTTGTGTAAGTTGCAGGATTTGATCGGGGATTCTTCCCAATTGGAGATTGATCAACTAGAATAGGTTTTAGTTTTCTTCCTTTGATCTCTTTACATCCAATTGGTTTACCCTTTTTCAATGAGGCATAAAGTACTTCTTCTACAAAGGTACTCTTTCCGCTCCCACTAGGACCAGTTATTACAGTCATACATCCTATGGGTATCGAAATATCAATTCCTTGTAAATTGTGTTGGCTTGCTTCAATTATTTCTAAGAAATGAGTAGGGGGAGAACGGTGAGTTGGAATGATTGGTTTACTTTGCAGACTAAAAAATCGTCCAGTATAACCGTCTGATTTCCATAAGGATGGTAATGAACCAGAGAAAACCACTTTTCCACCTTTTATACCAGCACCTGGTCCAAGATCTACCGACTGATTTGCTGAAGCTGCTGCATTGCGATCATGTTCAACAAAAATCACTGGACCCTTCAGTTGTCTAAAAGCTGGAAGAAGCTTTGTAACGTCGGTTATGCTTAATCCAATAGTTGGTTCGTCTAATACATGAACCATATCTTCTAACCGACTTACTAATGCTACTGCTAAGCGTACTCTTTGAGACTCACCTCGGGATAATGTTGGGGAGGAACGATTTAAAGTAATGTAACCTATACCTACTGTGATTAATGCTTCCAATCGTCTTTGTATCTCGAATACTAATCTATCTGCGGACGATGGGAGCTCTGCATTTTTAAAAAGGGAATTAACTTCAGTTATCGATAATTTAAGAAGATCCAGTAAGATTTTTCCTTTCCAAGTTACTGATAAAGCTTCTGGGTGTAATCCTGTTCCTTGGCAGCGATCACAGCCTTTTCTTTTACAAAAAGGGCATGCAATATTGAAGATAGATGCTTTAACCTCTTTGATCCACTGATTACATGTTGGGCAGATATTTGAAAATGGTAAAATCAATGAATTTTGCCCTAGGTTTTCAAACTTAATTTTAACGGCATTTACTCCTAGAGCTGCGATATTTTGGATTTCTCTTCTGATTTCTCCTGATGTAAGGTGATGATTAAGAGTATTTATTCTTACTTCAATGTCATGTGGTTTTTCAGGACTCAAGTTTTCCCCGTTATACCATTGCTTATCTACAATGAGAGCCTCTCTTCCGAATTCGGTTTCAAGATTTTGGAGAAGCGATTTGTGACTCCCTTTTACTCCTTTTACTAATGGCGCAAATAAATCAATTGAATTACTTGTCAAGAATTGGGATATGAGATCGATTATCTCGTCCTCGGAATAAACCCTAATGGCTGATTCACAATTAGAGCAATGGCGTTGACCATAATTAATGTAGAAAATTCTCAAAAAAGGATGAAGTCCAGATGCTGATGCTACAGTTGATAGGGGATTACGATTTAGAATATTTTGCTCAATTGCGATTGTTGGGCCTAATCCTGAAATTCGATGAACCTTAGCGGGAGCTAATCGGGGTTTGGATCCACGAGAAAATATTTCGGAAAAACGTCGTCTTGCTTCATGATATAAGGTTGAGAAAACTAGAGAACTTTTCCCACTACCCGAAATCCCAGTTACGACAGTTAAACCATCTTCAAATTCGACATCAATATTTTGGAGGTTGTTTTCATTTGCTCCTTCTATCTTGATCTTCACAGTTTCACTACCACAACTAATATTTCGTTAAAGATGGTATTTCACTTCATCACATGGAATTAAGTGTTAGAAATTATATTTTTAAATAAGATATTCTGTTTTTGAATAAAATGAATTAGGTAAAATTGCCTTAAATTGCAGTTCTTTTAATTAAATATTCTCATTAGGCAAATTTTCATTATAGAGTTCGTATGATTCATGTTTATGTTTTATATTTTTTATTTATTTGATTGAGGAGAGATCGAAGCCATAATATTAGGGAAAGATGCCCTCCTGGATATGAAAAAAGTGGTCTATCCAACATCTTTGCTAAATTCTGAACTTTGACAAATTGTACAATGCGATCATATCGTCCTCCGATAATAGCGGTATGATGATTAGTTGTAAAAGGAAAGAAGTATTTCAAATTACAGGTGTAAAGAATTCTATACCAATTTGTTTGCCCTCTTTTCTTTAACTGCGAAACAATTTCAGTTGAAATAGGTACTATTTTAGGGTTCAAACTAAATATAAATGGACTAGCAAGTGCACAAATGATTTCTACATCAGTTAAAAATTGAGTAGTAAGTGCTGCTATATGACCTCCCAAAGAAACACCAAATACAATAATACGATCATATCTGTCTTTCAGGTAATTTATTAATAAGAGAATTTCCTGTATTGATTGGCGAATGGCCTCTAACATCCGAACAGGATTACCATTTAGGAAATAAGCTCCTGAGAAGGGTGAATCTATTGGTTGTCTATTGAAATGATAGGGAAGTTCTAAAGTAAAAATCTCACCTTTGAAAATCTGCCTCATAATTCTAAAATAACTTAATTCGTGGAAAAAAAATGTTGTCTCTGCATAACCATGGATGAATAAGACAGCACATGTGGATTCTTTTCCATCATCAAATGAGTAGTGATGGGTTAACAGACGGGAAACTGGGAAATATTTACGATCTTGGAATAATGGAGATAGAGGTTGATATGAACTTATTGTTTGACCTATAGATTGAATGAATTTTCCATGTGAAATTGGTTTACTCCAATTTATATTAATTGATTTTGGTTTAAAATTCTCAAGGAAGAATTTCCGTGGATCTCTTCGATAGTATTTATTATAAGTCGAAATGAAAGAGTAAGAAATATCTTTATCTATTATTTTTCCTTTATTTCTAAACTTAAAGTAGTTTATAATTAGATACTCAACCAAATCGCTAGGAACAATTGGAACCACTAGATGTGCTCCTTTGATATTATTTGAAAGAGGAAATAAGTCATTTAAATTTTCGAGGAAGATAATTCCTCCAAAAGAATTAGTGCTTTATGTGCTTGTTCTAATGGTACAAAAAGATGATCATGATAAAAAGCAGAGACTACATTCAAACTTATCCCTGATTTGGCAAGTTTATTAGTCACTGCAGCTAAGAAACCTATCGCTGACAAGTCTGAATGAACAGACAGGATAATCCAAGACCACACCCCTTCATAAACAAGGGAATTTAAATCGGCATCTTTTTTCTTGAGAATAAGTGAAATCCCTTCTTTTTCTTGAAACATCAAAAGAGGGGTAATCTCTAACTGGGATAAGCGAATTTTAGAAATTGTACAGAAGACAAATTGTTCATCAACTAGTTTTGGATTCATTGACCTCAAGAGGGTCTTTAAATTGGAAATGCCTACCAAATCATCACCTCTGTAAGCTATTTCCTAATTATTAATAAATAAATAGGGTAATAAGTGTAAAATCCAAAGGATAAAGAATGGTGGTTATAAAAAAAGGAAAATAGTGTATTTTATTAAAACCTTCTCCTTCTCCTTCTTCTAAATTTTCCAATAACCATGAATAGACTAATAGTGAAAGGTATAAGTGGGGGGGTGGGAGTAACTTCTACCAACTTGTATCTGTAGTGGTTTTGTTTAGACATATCATCATCTCGAATTGTACGAAATTTTAATTATTTATTTTGTAATGATGTATAAAAATTATTTGTTTTTACAATTCATTGATAGTATATATATTAACACCTTTTAAAAATACGTACTTCTGCGATAATTTTTTATTTAATTTTTGTCTTATTGATAGTATTGATACTTGGAACCAAAATCGAATGATAATCTATGCAGTTTTTGTAATAACAGATGATGGCCGTACAATTTTATCAGAACAATTTCAATCTGTCGAAGATACCAAGAATGATATATTATTTGGTGGAGTTTTCACTGCAATTCAATACATGACCGCAGCAATGACAAACAGTGATGCGGAGATCAATTCTATTGAAATCGAGGGCCTTTCTTATCATACTAGATCTTTTGGATCCTTTCGTATTGTAGTAGTTACTGATGTACATGATAATCCAGAAGAAATCGTTCAAACTATTGGATTAAGATTTATCAATAAGTTCAGTGATATACTAACTCAACGTGATTTCAATTTAAATCTATTCATACCATTCAAAAAAGAAATTTATGAGATAGTAAGCGAAAAAACAGTCATTGATGAATCAAGATCAATCAAACCAACATTAAAACTCAGAACTGCAGAGATTTTTTCTTTACCAAATCATTTACAATCAACAGCCATTGCTTTGGTATCGATAGAGAAAGGGAGTATAGAGGACATTGCTCGGGAAAGCGGGGAGACGATCACAAAAACTGAAAAAAATTTAATAACACTTCAAAATATGGGCTTTGTAGGTATTAAACATATCGATGGAAAAACAACTTACTTTTGCTCATTATAGATAAGCATTTTTACGAATAGGAAAGAGCTTTTCCTAAATCCTCGATCAAATCATCAACATCTTCAAGACCTACAGAGAATCTTACTAGACCATCTGTTATTCCACTTTCGATACGTTTTTTTCGTGGAACTTTTGCATGACTCATACTTGCTGGATGTTGAATGAGACTTTTACAGCATCCTAATGAGGTTGCTAAAGTAATAACCTTAACATTATTCATTAAGGACTCTCCTGATTCCAAGCCTCCTTTAAGCTCAAAAGCAATCATTCCGCCAAATTTACTGTTCATCTGCTTCTTGGCAAGTTCATATTGGGGATGGGAAGGTAATCCTGGATAAAAAACTTCTTTGACCTTAGGATGGTCTGATAAAAATTCAGCTAAAGCCATAGCATTCGAACAATGCCTTTCCATTCGTAAATGTAATGTTTTTATCCCGTTTAAAACTAGGAACGCGTCGAATGGAGATTGTGTTGCACCTAGATTCTTTTTAACAAAATGAAGTTTGTCTTTTGATTCACCAATTAATTGTGAAACTAAAATACCCGAACACGTTGTTCCATGTCCATTCAAGTATTTTGTGGTTGAATGCAGGGAAATATCGGCACCTAGTTCTAAAGGCCTTTGAATAAAAGGCGTCGCAAATGTGTTATCGACAACAATGGGAATATCGCTTTCCCGCCCAACTTTAGAAATTTCCTCAATGTCACAAATGACTAAATTAGGATTTGTAGGTGTTTCAAGATAGACCAAACTTGTCCTAGAATCCATTGCTTCTACAACGTTTTCCACTCCTTCTCTACCAGCTGTATTAATATAATCAGTATGTACAAAATATGACTTCATAATCCCATCAAAAAAATAGCTTGTTCCTCCATAAACAGGATTTGTTGACAGTATTGTGTCTCCACTCTTTGTTAATGCAATTATCACAGATGCTATAGCAGCCATCCCCGTTCCAAAGGCATGCCCTTCGACAATGATACCCTTTTTAATCAAATCCGATCCTTCTAGGATAGCCATAGCTTTCTCAGATGCACTCACAGTAGGATTTCCAAGTCGTGTGTAAATAAATCCTGGTTCTTCTCCACTGAATCGTTTACGACCCATTTCAACATCAGGAAAGCTAAATGTGGAAGTAGCAAAGATGGGGGTTATAAGAGAATCTGCATATTTTTCATCATCCCCCGCATGAAGAGTTAGTGTTGATATCTTCCAGTTAAGATTTATTTCAGGTGCCATTTTTTCCAAATTCCGTCTTATTTTGCTAAATTAGAACCTCTTCTGAATATCTGATTTTCCCTTAAGTTTTTAGTCTTCTGAAGTGTTTTCAGCAATTTGAATGAAATCTTCCTTATATCCCCAGAAACCATGTGGACTTCCTATCAAAGATGCTCTTCAGCGTTGTCCAAGCTTGAGAAAATATATGGTAAAGGGGAAGAATCGTATTGATTTGGGGAATAGCCAAGCTCTTTTATTATATAACCGCTTAGTATTACAAGATTTTATGTCTTTAGACTTCACTGTTCCACCAGGGTACCTTGTTCCAACGGTTTGTAGTCGTTGGTTGTTTGTTAATTGGATAATCCAGGAAGGAACTCCCTCTAGAGTGTTAGAAATTGGTACAGGAGCCTCTGCAATTCTAGCAATGATGTTTGCTAAAGTTGGTTGTCATGTAGAGGCAACCGAGAGCAATGAACTAGCTTCAGAAAATGCCTTGAATAATGTGAAGCTGAATAACCTGGAATCTCAGATTTTGTTAAGAAAGGTCACAACAGATTGTATTCTTAAGGATTATTATGATTCCTTGGTAGAGTTTGATGCTATTGTCTGTAATCCTCCTCAGTATGATCAAAATTTCTTTTTTCTGCATTCCTCTAAGAAAGGTTTTGTTGGAAAGGAATTTGAGTTAGTGGGAGGTCAAAAAGGTCATGAATTTATCGTAAGACTTCTTGAAGAAGTAAAGAGCTTTCAAAATCCACCGAAGGTTTATTTCCAATTAACATTTCCTAAGTTAAACAAAAGCATTAGTGCCTATCTTCAGAATGAAGCCTATTCATTTCAAAAAGTTCACCGTACAGTAGGCACCCGACAAAGATATTATTTTAGAGTGGATTAGATTATTAAAAAGAATCTCTGAATTCTTGAACTTTTTCTTTGACAAGATCTTGAGTAGATTTTATTAGACCAGGTTCCCCAGTTCTTTCCTTTCCTTGATATCGCCAGATAACTATAATGAAAGATAATCCGATGAATTCTGCTAAAAGATTCAATTTCAAGAGCTGGAGAGCATCAGGTTGTCCAGTAATCCCTGCAATGGTTGCTGCTTGAATAGATGAGAAGAAAGCAAACATTGACATCACCAGAAGAACAAGCGCTTTAGAATAGGGATGTATGCGAGCGATTATTTGGTTTAGATTAATTCGTTCACATCCTTTTAGGGGATCTTCTCGCTGTTTAAGCCCCAAAACACGCCATAAGCCTAGAAAAAGTGCCGTAAATAGACCTAATATATCCCAAATTGATTGGATTTGTTTCAATGACCCTCTAGTACTTATCATAGTTGGTACAACAGATATAGTGATGAAAATTAAGGTAAATGCCAGAAACCATGGCAATAATCCCTTTTTACGTTCTCTTAAATTTGACTCCTCTTTGTATCTATCTTTAAACCACCAAAGTAGGATGAAAAGGAGAGCTAAAGTTAAAACAGAATTAAAGGTGCGTGTGAATGAAATGACTCCAGGTTTGTAGAGAGAAAAATCTACTATTCCAAAAATGTTAAATTCAGCAAAATCTCCTGATGCTGTTCTATTAAATAGAAACCAAGCGAAATAAATGGGGATGGTGTATCCAATAATAAAAAGAAACCATAAGGAACTCTTATTCCTTTGTGTATAACCTTGGAAGGGATAATCAACATCTATAATGTCAGTAAACACCAAAATCCCACTGAGCATAAAGAAAGGTTCAAGAATCATCCAAATATAAAACATAATAGGACCCAAATAGACAACTAAAAGAAAGGTACCAAATAACGAAATATAAATTGATAAAAATACTAAACTTGTGAAGAAAATAAGTGCTACTAAGATAAGAATTTTATAGCGTCTTCTCAATGTAGGAAATTTTATCATGGAGCGAGAGGGTAAGTTTCCACCACGAAAGATTGTTACAATCGCTATAAAAGAAATATATAAATAAATTAAAACAGCCAATACCAATGAACCCGAAGTTGGAAGATCACATTCTTGACCTGATTCGTAAGCAGTTATACAATCCCTAATTGCGGATTCTGGTAAGCTCGTAAAATGAATAAATATTAGAAGGAAGCTCAAGCAATAACATACTAAGATGAAAATTTTATGACGAGAGAATAAAAACCCCTCATCATCAGATTCCGAACCTATTAGAAGCTTAAATTCTAATAGCTTCTTCATTATATCGACC
>JBHLPG010000343.1:0-4158 GCA_048939725.1 Promethearchaeota archaeon
TTATTTCTTCCAAGGAATATGATATAGTTGTAGAAGATTCAGATGATTTTTTCGCGGTTAAATGGTTTCCAGGGGCAAAACTAAACTTTGCAGAGAATTTACTACGCCATCATAATAATAAAGAACAATTAGCTTACATTTTCTATGGGGAGAATCAACGAACGAAGCAAATGACTTACCACGAGCTTTTTTTTCAAGTGGCACGATTTGCTAAATCATTGCAGGAGTTGGATGTTTCTCCTGGAGATTGTGTAGCTGGATATATTCCGAATCTAATAGAAACAGTCATAGCAATGTTAGCTGCCACAAGTCTTGGAGCATCGTGGGCTTCATGTGGAGCAGAGCTGGGACCCACGGCTGTTTTAGATCGCTTTGGTCAAATAAAACCTAAAGTTTTAATTACTGCTGATGGATATTTCTACAAAGGAAAGACATTTACAAACATAAATAATGTTGAGCAGGTTGTTAAAGGACTACCTTCTGTAGAAAAGGTTGTTGTGACCTCTTACGTTAGTGAAACTCCACCAATCAATACCATTCCCCATTCTATGTTTTATAATGAGTTCATATCCTCAGAAACGCGTCCAAATATCAAATTTGCCCAATTACCCTTTTCTCATCCTGGTTACATCATGTTTTCTAGTGGGACAACAGGAAAACCAAAATGTATGGTTCAAAGCACAGGGGGAGTTCTTTTAACTCAACTTAGAGATCTTATTCTACATACTGATTTAAAGATAGAAGATCGAATTACTTACAATACCTCACCTTCTTGGATGATGTGGAATTGGCTCAACTGTTCATTAGCTGTTGGGGCAACCATCCTTCTCTATGATGGAAATCCACTCTATCCAGATTGGGGAGCCATGTGGAAATTAATTCAAGATGAAAAGATTACCATTTTTGGAACAAGTGCTAGTTATCTCCACTATCTAAGTGGAATTGGTGCTCAACCAGGTAAGATGTATGATCTATCCTCTTTGCGAGTGATCTCTCAAACAGCATCATCCATATCATCCGAAGCAATGGAATGGCTTTATAAAGAAGTCAAGAAAGATTTTCACTTTAATTCAATTACTGGAGGATCTGATCTCAATGCAATTTTCGCAGGTGGTTGTCCAATTCTTCCACTATATTCAGAAGTACCCATCCAATGTCGTGCGTTGGGGATGAAAATTGAGGCGTACAATGATAATGGTGTAGCTGTTAGAGATCAACAAGCCGAACTTGTCGTAGAACACCCGTTTCCCAGTGCCCCATTGTATTTTTGGAACGATCCAGACAATAAGAGGTATGAACGTGCTTACTTCACTTTTTTCAAGCCAAAGGGAAAAACAGTCTGGCGACATGGAGATTATATTATTTTGCATAGTGAAACAGAGGGGATTACAGTCTTTGGGAGATCAGATGCGGTTTTGAAACCTTCTGGAGTTCGTATTGGAACATCAGAGATTTATAATACGGTAGAACCATTACCTGAGATCGAAGACAGCCTTGCTATTGGCCAGAGTTGGAAGGGAGATCAGAGAATAGTGTTGTTTGTAAAAATAGCAGAGGGATATGCCTTAACAGAAGAATTGAAGATTAATATAAAGAAAATTTTACGAGAAAAAGCGTCACCTCGCCATGTCCCTGCGATAATCTTAGAAACACCTGATATCCCATATACGTTTTCAATGAAAAAAGTTGAAATGGCAGTCACAAATATTCTTCATGGTAAACCAGTTACAAATCGTGGTGCTCTGTCCAATCCAGAATCCTTGGATTATTTTGAGAAAATTCGTTCCCAAATAGAAAGAATGTAGTTTTTATTACAATATTACTCCTCAATCCGTTTGAGATTTTCTTTCAATTCATTAATTTCTGCAATTTTCTTGTCTATTTTCTCCTTGATTCTCAAAATTTCTTTATTCACTTTATCGATCTCTTTAAATATTTCTTTCTTTTTATCCTCATCTATAGTCTCATTTTGATATTCTTTAAGCGTTATCATCTTATATTGTTGTGACCCCATCTGTAATTTTAATTCATCTAACTCATCTTCTTTGGATTCCATTCCTTGAATTACCAATTCATCTTGGTCAATGTCTAGAAGATCCTCCACTTTCGCCAAATATCGTCTTATTGTATGAATTTTTAACTCTCCTTTCCTATGTGTTTTTTTGAAAAAGAGGGCTACATTACTATTTTCCCCGAGTTTTAGGATAAGAACATTGATTTCGCTCGTATCAAAGACAAGTCTGATGTAATCTTCCCACTCATAATTACATATTTCATAAATTCTTCTCATATTCGCTAATGTTTCAGAAATATTTTCTCCTAATTTTGGAATATTTATCTTCTCAAATGTGGAGTGAAACACCGTTCCATCATTATAAAACATGACAATATGCTCTACTTCAGGTAATTTCTTTTTAATGTGTTCTATGGTTTCTTCAATCATTAGTCTTACCTTTAGGTTAATATGAAGTGTTTAAATTGAAAAGATGCTTTGTTAATGGCGGTTTGAATTGCAAAAGGGCCCATTTTTTGTAACATGAATATTGATACTATTAATATACCGATTATAATTATGGTTACTAGACCGAGAATAAAATGGTAAATCAAAATGAAGTAGAGAGTTGCAAAAAGGAGTTGGTATATTGTAGCAATAAATCCAAGTTTCCAAAAAGTCAAAATGCTAATTGGCCGGTTATTTTCCCTTGCAATATTTAAAACAAGAATATTATCTCCTAATGGAGTCAAATTATCTCCCCAATTCGCACCAATAGCTAGACCAAAGAAGTACCTTTTTGTCAAGGAAGGATCACTCTTGGAGATTCCCATTACTATCGGAATAAAGGCTTTAGTAATTGGTACATTATCAATTAAAGCGCTAGAAAACGCTGCAATCCACATAATTAAAACCAACTGGATGAAAGTATCTCCAGCGCCTATATCTTGTAGTAAGTTCTCAATAAAGGTCAATACCTCCACAACCTCTAGTCCTCCAACAATAACGAAGATACCCAAGAGATAGAAAATTAGTTCAAAATCGAACTTTTTGATAATCTCTCTTGCGTCTAAACGACTAAAAAGCGTTAAAGACATTGCGATACTCAAAGCAATAGCATCAGGAGTGAGTAGATCTTCGGGTATTACAAAAAAGGAAACCATCAAAATGATTAATGCAGCTAAGGATGCTAACAAAAGGCCACGACTTTGTACAACATTCCAGATGTCAAAATCATATAACAGGATATGGATTGCTTTGTCTTTTGGAATTGATAACTCGTCCTTATAAAAGAATACAAATAGAAAGATAGTAAAAACAAATGTGACAATAGAAAAAAAACCAATTTCCAAAAAGTAATCTATGAATGAAATACCAACTTCTTGGGTAATCAAAATATTAGGGATTGAAGAAATAGGAAAAAAAGTTCCGCCAATATTCACCATAATTGCTTGGGTCAAAATATAGGGAGTTGGTGATACGTTTAAAACCCGGGAAATGGTAATTGTGAGGGGGATTAATATCATGACGGTTAATATATTATTTAAGATAGATGAAAAACCAGCAGACACAAAACAAAGTATAATCATCAATGGAATTGGCTTTCCCCTACTCATTTTGATCGCAATTACAGCTAAAAACTGAAATGTTCCTATCTCATCTGAGAGGTGCACAATAAACATTATTCCAATTATTAATAACAGGGAATGAAGGTTTACGTAACCATCATCTTGTGTTCCAAACAAGAGGTCAACAATTAAGGAAAAATCTCTTTTTTCTAAGAAAGCTAAGACAAAGTAAGTTATAAGGGCTCCCGATATTGCTAAAACGGCACGATTCACCTTCTCTGTCATTATAAAGATGATAATTACAAGGAAACAACCTGTAATAATCCAAGCGCTAATTAAAATCTTGTTCACCAAATATTTGTTTATCGTTTCTCATCTTTTTTTGAGTCGTTTCCCATGGAGAGAATTGAGAAAGATTATTAGCTACTTCTTTTGATCTTATCTAAATATTTTATGGTCAATATCTATATGAGGATCTAAAATGCATGTCTTTAAAGTAAAGATTCGATCCCTTTTCTAATTTAATCAATGTGAAATGATCAGAATTATGGTAGGATTACATATTCTAAGTAATAAACCATTCTTTCTGATTTTAGG
>JBHLPG010000344.1:0-4133 GCA_048939725.1 Promethearchaeota archaeon
AAGCGTGATAAATGCTTCTTCCAAGAACGGCTACAAAAACGGACTTGGGAGTGGCTCAACATGCATTTATTGGTGTTCTCATGGCTCTTGATCATGCACATAGGTTTCGTCTTTTTAGTTGGGCGAGCACCACAGGAGATAGATCTCTTAAGAATCGGTCCAAATGCAGGGTGGTTGAAGAATTACACACCTGAGTTACATGAGATTTCTACGTGGACTTTTGACATCGCTATGATTGCATGGGGTGTTATTGTTCTATACGAGCAGTTTAAAATGGGCTATAATTTTAAAAACGATCCCTGGCCTAGGTGGAGTTTCTGGGCGATATTTGCCGCCATTGCTGCTGGTTTGATAGGGCTGTTGATTCAATATCTGACCTATGGGTTCGAAATTGATAATATCTTGGAACTTTTAAAGATAATGCGGATTCTCTCCGATTTACACTCTTTTTAATTTTTTTAATTCACTATTGACGAGTTCAAATAAAAAGAAGAAAGTAAGACGCGGTTCTAGATCTTTTTACCGATTAATCTTCCCCGTCCTACTTCTTTTTCATCGGCAGCATTCACCCACATATTAAGGCCATCATTAGCCGCTTCAAACATCTCGTTTCCAAATTCTTTGATGATAGTGTCCTTTAATTCATTTCTAAGGACGCCTTGGTATATATGGCAATGTCTAGCAAAATCTTCGCTTAAGTCTTCTTTTTCTAGGACTTCAAAACTCATCTTTTTGAGTATTTGTTCATAGCCATCTAATGTTTCCATATAGGGAAATGCCATAAAGCCGTTAAGATCGTTCCATTCTTGCTCTGTCATGTTTCCTACTTGGATCCAATCGGTAAAAGCAATAAGTCCTTCAGGTTTTAGAACTCTATAAGCTTCACTTATGAGTTTCTCTTTATCGGTCACGTAGCACCAAGCATCCTGCCCCCAGACCACATCGAATGTTTTTGCTTTAAAGGGCATATCTAAAGCGTTTCCTAGCTTAAACGATATAAGTTGAGATAATCCTTCATTTTCTGTTCTCTTTATAGCTTCATCTATCATTTTTTGTGTAGCATCCAATCCTATCACTTTACATCTATATTTTTTTGCTAGATGGCGTGCAGGACCACCCAAAGCACTACAAACGTCTAATATCGCAGTATCTTTGTTTATTCCCGCTTTATTAGCTAATATATCAGTTTCCTTTTTCCCACCGACATGTATTTGTTCGCCCATTAACATTTCCCATAATACGCCAACAGGTCCATCGTATATCTCATTGACGTCGGCTATGGTGAAATCTAGCTTTTTTCCTTTGCGTATATCGACCAAAAAAAAGCACTCCTTTATTTTTCTTTAGAATTTAAATAACATCGAGGATCTTCTGCCAACATATCGCCATGTTCATAATATGCAGTAGCTCTACATCCCCAGCATACAGAGTTGTGTTCGCAAGTACTACAGTTTCCCGGTAAGTTCTCTCTTAAATGAGTTAAAAGCAGTTCATCTCTATATTTTTCTACAATTTCCTCTAGAGACGATTCATGGATATTACCAAATCCTTCCCTGATGACAGAACAAGGAGTTACTGTTCCATCGATCGTTACACAAATCATAGCTCCGCAATAGAACTTATTAGTATCCATAGAAGCGAAGCTTTTCGAGTTTGAATAATTAATTTTATCCCTGAATTCGCAGACATCCTTTATCTCTTGAATGGTGGGCACCCATGCATAGAGATCTTCGGCAAGACCTACCGTACACATCTGAGTCAAGCACGTTCTCATGCCCAACTTTTCAAAGAAATATTTTATCGTATTCTTAGCGTCTTTTGCTACTAATTTCGTGAAAGTTATGCAGTTAATTATATTCTCAGGTTTTTTTCCGAGAGATTGGACATTATTTATCCCTTTTAATATAGCGTTTATCTTCTTCTGGGGATTTCCTGCATGTATTTTTCCATAAATAACTTCATCTAGACTATCAAGATGAACGGAAATAAATCCTCCCTCAGAAACTTCTATCGCCTTTTTAGCTACTTCTATATCCTCTAAAGGCATACCACTGGTCCATATATTATTCTTAAGACCTTTCTTCATGGCATATACCATTAATTCATACCAATCGCTTCTGACTAACGGATCTCCTCCTAGCCAATCGATAGCTCTTACTGCCATTTTAGCAGCAGAATCTATAACTGAAAATATTTCTTCTCTAGGAAGTTCTTTCATAGGCATATCTTTAGAAGAAGCATAACAATAAAGGCAGCCCTGAGGACAGGATAGATTAGATTCTATCTGCACTGTATAAACTTTACATTCCTTGAAATATTCTATTTCTTCACTATAATCAGGATGGAAGCCTCCATAGGTTATTACAGGTTCACTTCCCACTCATAAATCCTCCACAAAAGTTCTATGCATAAGCCATAGAATTCCATTTATTTTATACCTTTTGGAATTTGCAGAACTCTGGCAATTTTTCGAATGTTTATAAAAATTGACATTGAGGCAAATCTCTGTAACCTGCCGTACTTAAGGCAAAAAGCTCAGACTTTCTTAGCATTAAAAAGGTTCAATTTTCATAAACTGATTTTTGCAAGTTCAGGAGCATTCTTTTTGAAATTGTACATATAAATAAAAATGGTCACGATATTCCAACAAACTCGAATAACGTACATGATATGCCAAGTATGAGCTTATTAAGTACTCTAATGAAAGAATACCAGTTAAGTGCAGTGATCCACTTTAAATACGAACTGGCAGAAGGATAATTCCAAGAGCAAGAGTTATCCAGATGTACCAGAAACTAATACGAGGCCAAGGTTTATTTTGTAAATTGTAACCTAGTTTGAATTGCTCAAAACCGAATAACAACGCCAAGATGATTAAATTGATATCAAACATATATGTTACTAGATCATGGCGTTCTTCTGGCAAATTTGCTAGGATTCCAATATTGCGTCCTAAACTAGCACCGATAGTTGCCATTTCAGCTTCAAATGGTAAGCGACCAATGAAAAATACTAATCCCATATGTGCCATCAATATCCAACATACGATAAGGGAGTGCATGTTAACCCAGTTCCAAGAACGTTTTGATAGTCTGTCTTGAAGCATCATCTTTTTGGATAGTTGTTCGATTAGCATAACAATTAACCATGCCGATCCAATAATTATTGTAATCAATGTCATCATTTCTGCATTAAATGCACCACTAGCCGTCAATGGCATCATCAATCCTTGTATCATGGCAATTATTCTACTTACAACGCTTTTATGGTGAAAAGCCGCGCCAATTGTCATCAGAATTATCGCATAAGCCCAATTATGAGCCCACCGAGGATCTTGGGTATATGATTCCAATGCAAATGGCATGAGCCAAAATACTAGGTATAGGGTTCCCATTAAAAGAAGGCCAAAACCAGGACCAACTTGAATTCTTTCAAAAAGATCTGAAATTTTGGAGGCTGAAGAATCAGTGCTCATCATATTTCACCTTGATCGTAAAAATTGTGAAGATGTGAAGTTTGGATACGGTATATATTGCTATTCATTCTGGTAAGAAATAAAAATGGTTTTGAAGGAGTGATCACTTTGGGGGCGATGACGTCAGCATATCAAAAATAAGAGGTTTTTTAGCGATCTATTCTATCTTAAAAGTTTTCAAAACTGCATCTAAACGTCTATATCATTAATATTCCCCTATATCTCTGCCACTATACTCACAGGATGGATTTAAACACCTTATTGTGTTTTTGGACTTAAAGAGGGGAAGTCCGCATTGGCATCGGTCATCATGCAGCAATGCATAATTCGGCAGTGCAAAAGCAGTTTTACAAGGATTCTTTTCATCATAATAATTACTGCATCCGACAGCTAGCCCAATTCTCCGAAGAAAGACAAGAGGACTACCACATTTAGGACATGGATATTTCTCATTTTCAAATAGTTCTTTTACGATCTTTTCTGGATTCTGACACTGAAGATCGACGCAACAAGTGATATTGTAACCACCATAAATGTATTGCATTTCTGGAAGGCCACATCGTTCACATCTATGTTCATGCAACACCTTCGCGCTCTTTGGAATTCCATATGATATGCCACAGAAGGTGCACATGACTTCATCTTTTTCTCTTACTAA
>JBHLPG010000345.1:0-4132 GCA_048939725.1 Promethearchaeota archaeon
CTTGAATTAAATAAAGAAATTCCAATCCCTCCTCTATGAGAGATAATATTGTCACGAATGATTATATCTTGACTATTGACAATGTCCACTGCAGGGTCATTCAAAAATCCTGTTACTTGATTATTTGAAAACTCACCATTAGACACGTTGTCTAAAAAGAGTGCAAAGTAGATGTTGGAAGTTTCTTCATCCGTGATTATGATATTATTAGTAAATCGGAAATGAAGATCCGTGTGGTGAATTTGAAGTTCATAAGGGAAATCGATGTTCAGATCCTTCATTTGGAATGGAGAAAATTTTGTTCCGTCGCCTGGCCACCCTTGCTGGTTTGCAGCGGTGGTAAATTCTGCATTCCCATCGATAACTATCTTTATTGAATCCTTACTTTCATAAAGACTTTGAAAACTAGCTTTCACTGAAAAAATGTTTGAAGAAATAGGAATTGTTAACAAATTCAATAATAATATAATAATGCAGATTTCTTTGATTTTATTCAATGGAAGTCTTCCTCTCTTTCTGGTTTGATAGTCTTTTAACTTATAAAGATATATTTCGCGAAAATACTCAATAAAGAATGGAGGATTCGATTTATTATTAGTAGAAAAGGATTGAGGGAATTAAAGGAAAATTAAGACTAATTAAAACCCAGGCTCATTGCTATGTTTTACGAGGTCGTCGTTTTCGGAGATCATACATACTAGAACGAAGTTTTTTCCGAGCTCCTTTGGAATATTTCTCCTCGCTCAACACATCTCTTAAAATCTCACTCTGTTGATCCTGTAACCTTTGTAGGTTTATAGATCCAGTCTGAGTTATGTGTTGGCCAAGTTTTTCTTGAAATACACTCATAAATCTCTGTGCTTCAGAAAAATCTCCCCGATCAGCCATTTCCATCGCCTCGTACTGAGTGTAAGCTGCTTCTAGAATATAGACATTTTCTAAGACCTCGTCATCTTCAGTCGCAAGTAGGCTTTCATCTGTAGTATACGTGATATTACACGGAATGGTAGTTAGAATTGGCTTTGTTGATCCACTACGAGGTATCCATTTGACATTAAAACTCACTGCTTCCCTTTCTGGACTTTCAGATGGAGGGATTGTCACATCTAGTATAATTAATAGCTCGTTTCCGCTTCTGAGATCCCCCATTTTTGTTTTTACTGATAATCGATCTTCATATGGAACTCCTAGGACTTTACGAATATTGACATCATCTGCAGTCTGCCATTCCACCTCGATATTGTATCCTGCTGTTGCTAAAAGCCCTTGGAATTCTTGTTCAATAAATTTAGGAATGTTATCAGCCGTTTCAATGAAATAGAACGACCCTCCAGCAGCATCAGCAATGTTTACAAGTAAATCCTCGTCAAAGTCATCCCCAACTCCAAATGTACTTATCCCAATTCCCCCTCCATAAATGTCTGTAACCGATTCTCGAATTCGCTCGCGATCAGTGATCCCCTCATTAGCGAGACCATCGGAAAGGAGTAATAATACATTCCGATACTCTAGATGTTTCGCAGTTTCAACCTGTTTTGCCGCCTCAACAACACCCCCATGAAGGTTAGTCCGCCCACGACTTCGGATTGAACGAAGTTGGTTAATAATTGTGGTACGATTAGTTAATTTTGCTGATGGGATGACTGTGTCGATTTTATGATCATATATTGTTAATCCAAATATATCCTCTTTTGATAGATTATTAACGATGAATTCAACGGCTTCCTTTGCTTTTTGAAGCTTTGAACCATGCATACTCCCAGAACGATCGAGAACTACTCCCAAGTTTATGTTGGTTCTAGCCCCCTCAACTTCGATTTCCTTTCCTGTTAGTTTTAATTGAATGTAAATATGAGTCTCACCAGTAGCTAACGCATATGGTGAACTCGGGATTACTTCCATTAGAATATCTTGATCTTCTTCTTTTGTCATATTAATTCCTTCTATTTGGTTTGTTCTTCCTCAAGCATAGTTTGAGCTTCATACACCTCTTCCCCTTTTTTAGTAAGTTTATGACGTTTTTTTGGTCTACCTGGACGTTTTAGAGATCTTATTGGTTTTTTCTTATCGATTTTTACAGGTTCTATCAGACCGAGATTACTTAGTTTTTGCAATCCTATATTTATTGTCGTTGGAGACATTAATGCTTTTTCTTGTAATTCAATCACATTCGCATTCTTATGCTGCTTAATCTGACGGAGAAGCGCACGGTGGGACCGTTTTAGCTCAGTAATTTCAGGGTGCTGAAGAATCTGTTGGTCCAGAATGTCAATGGCTTGTTTAGTAAGAATAAAAGTATTAGAATCAGGTGGTTGTCTAATGATGAACCCAGCCAGTTCTAATTCTTTTAATCTCCTATAAATTGTTGCTGTTGTAAGCATTTCAGGACCCTTGTCACCTGTAAAATGGTTGTTGATATCCACACTACTTGATTCTGGGTGAGCCCTGATGTATTCCATAATCTCTTTGGTTCCTTTCGAAGCTAGCAAGTCTAACATTGTTCTAAACCCACTAATGCTATTCTGATTCATCAAGAGTTTCCAGTATGATTTCTTGTTGTACCTGAGGAATTTGATTTGATTGAACCTGCATTTGTGGTATTCCAGGCGCAAGGCGTTGTTTTCTCCCTTTGAGTATATCGACTTGCTCCTTGGTGGCATAGAGATGTACAGGACTCCCTTGATAATTTATACTAATGCCTTGCCACTTTTTATTGCTGAATCGGAAGAGATCACCTGTTCCAGTAGCTTCTTCCTTTTTCACCTTGAGATCCATGAATTCGTTACGTAAAATCTCCTCAAGGTTATCTGAGAGCATTCGAGGCGTTTCTTGTTTCTGCATGAACGCCTTATCGGTCAAAAATCCTTTTAAAACAAGATCCTTGAATTGGTTCCAAAGAATGGGAGATCCATAAATTTCAAGCCCCAACAGCTTATCCCCATATGCACATACAATACCAACCTGATTCTCAAGATTGATAGCACCAGATAGAGTTTCTTGGAGAATCTTCAGATCTTCATCTTTTTGGTAAGACCATTCCTGAATTTCACGGTAGCTATGTGTGGGAGCATCTGCTTCACCGAGGTTTAAGGCACCTGCTACTGCATACACTGATTCCCAAACTGTTGATTGATCTCCCGCTTTCGCAGAAACATTTGCCATTTGGGAGGCCATACGTGTCTTAGCTGATTTGAATTTCATTGAGGTTGTTACACCACGAGAGCTAGAATATCGCCATCGGGACTGTTCAATACACTTCGCAGGGATTTTCAAAGGATTAGACTCATTATGCCCAATGGGAATGAGTATTGGCTCAAAGATGGTTCTATCTTGTTTTCCCCCTTCAACTTGATGGAGATAAGGTATTAATACAGGGTTTTTACTTTTATTAATCGCCTCAAGAATTTCAACACTTTCGGACCCCTCTGTTTCTTGGATCCATGCGAGCTCTTTTTCCTCCGCCTCAAGCAAACCTAAAACGACTGAGGATACGTCTGTTTTGATCAGAGGATAAACAATAAATTTGTCCTGTGTCACTGGAGTACCAATGTCAAAGTAACTACCTATATCTTGAATTAATGTTTGAAAATTCACTTTTTTCCACCTCTTATTTTTTTTTAAGATCTCTTCAGCAGACAAAGTAATAATAAATCGCTCTGAATTCGTTGGTAGACGTGTAATTAAGTTATTTTGTTCTAATTCTTTAACTCTCCGATAAATTGTCGCGGTGGTAAGGGGAGACTGACGAGATTTCGAAAAATAACTGTTAATCATTGCAAGAGTAATCCCGGGATTACGTTTAAGATACGAAAGAATCGCTAATGTTCCTTTAGCTGATAGAAGATCGAGAAGTTTTTTCATCAATTGTTCTCAAAAAGTGTAATTATTTAAATGTTTGCATTTCTGATATCCGTTCGCAAAGAGTGTAATTAATTTCTACTGACTTTAGATCAAAAAATATTTTGTTCTGTAAGAAACTAGGGGCTTTAACTGCTCTAGTCTGCTAATTATTGGCCACACAAGGAGGGGTACCTTTAATTCTCTTCTTTTTCAATTATTTTCCTATTTTTTATTTTACCAAGAGGTCTTGAAGTTTTAGTTTTTGCTTTGTGGAAATTTCACTACCAGTCTT
>JBHLPG010000346.1:0-4132 GCA_048939725.1 Promethearchaeota archaeon
TGAAAAGTTAGATCCAGAGCCATCTGAAGGAGAAGTACTAAAGATCGTGCTTGATGGAGGATTTGAAAAGAGAATTTTCTTCCAACTGTAGTTTTCACAATTGAAAATCCATGTATCCTTAAGAATCGTTGATTCTGTCATAGGAATTTGGGATACTCCTCCAAAAAGAACCAGATTCTTATTGAAAGAGTCATACACAGAACATGAGCTGCATCTGCTGGTTGGTGCCGTTTCAGAGTTAACTTCCTCCCATTCATTGAACTCTGGCTTATAAATCCATACATCGTTGAAAATGGATGTAAAAATTGATTCACTTTCTCTTCCTCCAAACACAATTAAATTATGATTTTCTGAATCATATACCATGTCAAGCCAATATCTTGTCTCAGGTTTCTCTCCTCCATCCAGATCGATTTCATTCCAAGAATTTAACTCATAATTATAACGCCATAGCTCGTTAGTAACTTCTCCTGCTCGACCACCAAACAAAATTCCCGTTTGATTAAATGAATCATAAACCATCCGATGCCCATATCGAGATGTTGGGGCAAAATGGGGATAGATTTCTGTCCATGCGTTTGAGGGAATATCGAACACCCAGGTATCATTAAAGGATTCCGCTTTTTCAAAGCTATAGCCTCCAAAGAGAATTACTTTCTCAAAATCAGGATTATAATACATTGCGGGATCACTACGTGAAGGAGGACTGATATCTGAATGTTTTTGAGACCACAAATCAGCGGTACAATCATAAATCCAAGTATCATTTAATGTGTGAGTATTATTAAATCCACCAAAAAGTAAAACGTTCTGCTGTTTTGAATCGTATACCATTCCGAAATTATGTCTTCCAATTGGATGGATTGTATGATTCTGTTGAGACCAAGTATTGGTTGTGCAATCGAAAATCCAGGTGTCTGATAATTGGGTGTATTCATTATTTCTTATTGTTTCCCCACCAAAAAGGATGATTCGATCATTTCCAACATCATAGACCATACTATGACCAAACCGTTTCATGAGACTAGGATTCATGTTTTCTAAATGACCCAGAGTATTTATTGGAATAATAATAACTAAAACGAATAAGAACACAAAAATGATTATTTTGAGGAGCTGCCTCATAAATATCCTCTCAGAAGTCTGAATATAAAGTAGAATCTCTTTAAATTTCTTTTTAGCAGCTGTAATTTTAAAAAATAAGGTAAGTGCAACTAATAACAGTATACACACTAGGAAGAAGCATTTATTCTCCACAGTACTGGTTACTATACCAAGGGGTGCTAGATTAAGGCGTGATTAATCAGTACTTTATAAGATTCGACGGGAAATAAAGCTAATTGAATCAGGTCTTTGAAACCTAGGTTCTACTTTTAAATCTTTAAATTGGCTCATTTTACTTTTAGTAGTTATTGTATAGATCACACCACTTTCCTTTAATATGGGATCTATTGTCTCCGTCAAGCTCACAATGTCATTCTCGTCAGGGATTCGTAACCATTCAAACGCATAATCATATCTGCCAATTAACACCCCTGTAACTGATTTTATTATAGGTAACATTTCAATATTCTCATTTAGAATATCCAATGCTGCAGAAATACTGGGACCAATGAGTCGAATAAATGTTATTGCGATATCTTCGGTATTAGAGGACTCAATTTGTTCTAATATATCTTCCATTTCTGGGGTGCTACTTGTAACTGTATATCGGCATTTTAGTTTAAGGAAAACTTCATCTAAGTGTTTAACAAGTGCCAACGTTTCTTCATTTGTTGGTTTCTCACTCCAGGTAATTTCGTAGTCTGCTACTTCCCCTATATAAACACCTGAGTGATGGATTTTCGATTTAAATTCAGCTATTTCATCTATACGGTATAATTCTTTTAGTGCGTGGGAAATTCCTGGTCCATATAACTTAATTTTTGTTGTACTAAAACTCATTTTATAATTCCTCTCAAAACTAGATGACTTAGGGAGTAGTACCTATTAAAGCTTTATACCTTAAACTGGTTAAGATCGATATTTTCTCATTTAGGTTGGGCATCTATGACCGAAGATTCACTTACTGAGATAGATCGAGATTCTTTCCGAAGATATTTCAATCAATACACAAGAAAAGCATTCTATATGCTTCCCAAATTACCTAAACCACGGATTCTTGACATTGGATGTGGTTCAGGTGAACCCACTATTGAATTAGCGAAGTTATGTAATGGAGAGATTATTGGTATAGATATCGACCAATCCAGTTTGAATAAGCTGAATAGAAAGATAATAGCTCAGGGGTTGGGCAACAGAGTTAGATCAATGAATTGTTCACTATTTGCCATCGATTTTCCAGATGAAAGCTTTGAAATCTTATGGGCAGAAGGTGTGATAGCAACCATTGGATTTAAAAGAGGATTAAAGGAGTGGAGACGGCTGCTTAAATCTGGAGGGTTCTTAGTTGTCCATGATGATATAAAAGATAAGGATTATAAACTAAGTGTCATTCCTGGTTGTGGTTACAAGCTTTTAAATCATTTTATACTTCCTGAGGATGCGTGGTGGAAGGGATATTATAATCCTCTTGAAGAGAAAGTGAATGAATTAAGCATTAAATACAAAGATAATCCCTCTGTCCTTAACTCGTTTCGAAAACACCGTGATGAGGTAAACAGTGTAAAAAGTAGGAAAAGAATAAATTCAGTCTTTTTTATCATGCAGAAAGTGTGATTTACTTTCAATATACCTAAGGAGAACTGAGTTCAGAACTATTCCATGAAACAGTTACGAAGTTGTTTTAATAGTTCAGGTTGGTTCATAAAGGTTCCGAAAATGTATACACGAGCCACAATTTCTGATAAATCTCTCAAATCGCATCCAGTGATGATTTCAACAACATCATCTGGCGCTAGTGTTGCCATTTTTTTGAGTTCAGCTCTCTTAACCTTAGTCCATTTTGCAAAGAATTCCTGAATGTATTTTGGAGAAGGTTTCTTCTCAGTGGAAAATATAGAACTGACTAAAGTACAAAATCGGGAAGCCCACTCATTACCTTCTTCCCCTAACCAATCAATATACTTGTATCTGCGTTCATACATCCGAGCAGTGCGCATGTATAGTTTTTCAGTAGCCGTTTTCCCCATAATTACTCGTTGTCCAGCAGAAATAATCATTCCCAACTCCTCTAAGATTTTTAAATAACGATATATGGTTTTTTCAGACTTTGAATCAATACTACTTGATTTCTTAGCTTCTTCGTTAAATGCTGCAGTGATTTCTCTTACCGTCATTGGTCCTCTTCTTAGTATGAACATTAACGCGTCATAATTGGGATCTTCGAGCTTTTTGAGGGTTTCTTCGTCATCGATAATTTTTAAAATTACAGGTTTAAAATCTAAGATGTCTTGGTATCTACTCTCTTGAGATGCTATTTTTAATTACCTCCTAGATTTCACCTAGAGTTTTATATCACCATTAGGTCTTCCAAGACAAATATAGAGTTCTTCTAGTAATTTGGGTTCTTCTATGAGTGTCCCAAAGATATAAACCCATTCAATAAAATGAATCAATTCCTCCCACTCACCTTCTGTTATGAGTTCGAAAATATCATCTGAAGCTGTCTTAGCAAATTCCTCAAGAATTTTTAGTTTTGTTTCGTTCCAATTTTTAAAGTATTTCTGGATACATTCAATAGATGCTTCTTGGATACTAGTCCCAAGCATGTAACCTAAAATTGTTGCAAATCGTTGTGCCCAGTCATATCCTTTCTCTGACATCCAGTTGATGTCTTCTCGTTGGAAAATACGAGCAGTACGCATGTATAAGTTTTCCGAAGCTGTTTTACCTACCACTACTCTCTGACCAGCAGGAATAACTAATTCTAATTCCTCTAAGGTCTTTAAATAACGGTAAATTGTCTTATTGGTTCTAGGTTCAGTCAGGTGACACTTTTCAGCTTTTTTATTGAAATCTGCTGTGATTTCTTGTACAGTCTTTGGTTTTTTTCGTAAAATTGCGATAATTTTCTCATAATTTGGATCCGTTAGTGCTTTGAGTGTTTTTTCATCATTGATTACTTTTAAGAGTACAGGTTTATATTCCACAACATCTTGGTACTTAATTTGTTGTGAGGAGGTTTTTAAAT
>JBHLPG010000347.1:0-4131 GCA_048939725.1 Promethearchaeota archaeon
TAGATAAAAACAGTGTAACTCTTGATCAATTCAAGACAACTGTTAATGAATCATTTCTAACACTTCAATCAGGCCAGGAAAAAAACATTGAAACAACGTTAACCGATATTCGGAATATTCTAAAAACTAAACAAAGTGAACTAATCACAACTATAAGTAGTATCTCTCCTACTGCTGATGATCATGTTGAATCAAATCGTGAGCACATTGAAACAAAGAAATCAGAATTATCAAGGTCGAGTAGTGCAGCGTTTGATGACCTTAGAAAAGAGATAACAGCAATCGAACAGGAAGGTTTGACTGCGATTCGATCAATTATTGGAGAGACTCATCAAAAGCTTGATGAAAATGTTAAAACTAGTGAGGAAAGTACAAAAGACCTCATCGAAGGATTAGAAGATGAACATAAGACTAGTATCGCGAAATTTAGAGCAAATACCACTCAAGAACTGAATAAAAACCTGGATTCCCTCAATGAATATCGTGATGATCTTCACGAGAAATTTGTCAAGTTCTTTGATGACCAACAACATACTCTGGATCTTTTTATAGACACTAATCGAACTCAACGCGAATCAATAGATAATCAGCGTCGTACTCTAGATATTAAACTCGAAGAGTTAGAAACAGGGATTGATACTGCTGCTGAAACTCTTACAATGAACCTCAATACCAATACTGAAAATGTAACTACCTCAGTGAAACAAATCCTTAAAGATGTTGATGATGTTATTAAAACCATGAAATAAATTAATAGACTGGTTTCAGGAATAATTCCTATCTGCTATTCTCTATATCTAGGTTTAAAGGTTTCTTGATTATGTCTTATCCTGTGAAATTCGCATGCCATTTTATTGGTGTAGGTGGAGTAGTTTTTCATAACGCTAAAGTCTTACTTGTTAAATTAACTTACGGGCCAACGAAAGGGAAATGGTTCATTCCTGGTGGCCTAGTAAATCCTGGGGAAACATTACAAGAAGCGGTAACGAGAGAAATTTATGAAGAGACAGGCCAGAATATAGAACCATTTGGAATTATTGGAATTAGAAGCATGGTTCGTTCTACAGATAATCTTACCGATCTTTATTGTATTTTTCTTTGTCAGCTGGAATCTGATCCAAAACCGCTCTTTAAAGAAGAGGAAGAAATCCGTGAGGTTCGGTGGGTTACCCTGAATGAGCTAAATGAGGACCCAACGGTAACAGAATACACAAAAAAGATAGTAGAGATAGCCCTCCACTGTCAACCAATGGTTTTAAACCCAAACTGGGAGAAAGTTTTGAAAACAAGGCTTTATCTAAAAAAGTATGAACAATTTTGGTCATGTGATTAGAATTTTTTCTAAAGAAGTACTTAAGCAATCTAAGGTCAATAATAATGGGAGAAAAGGCCTATTACTCTGAAAAGCTTTCAGCCTTTCGGTTGAAACGATGTTATGATATTGCCACTCCAAGAATTCAGCAATATTTAGAAGCAGAAATCCAGTATGTATTATCTTATACCAAAGCTTCTGATATGGTACTTGAACTTGGTTGTGGGTATGGAAGGGTACTAGCTAGGTTAGCGAGAAAAGCAAAATTTATTTATGGTATTGACACATCAGAGGAGAGTCTTAAGTGTGCTCAAGAGTTCTTAAGTGGTTATACTAATATTGAGTTACATAAAATGGATGCTGCTTCGCTTGATTTTCAAAACCAGATGTTTGACACGGTTATTGCGATTCAAAATGGGATTTCAGCTTTCAAGGTTGATCCTTACAAATTAATCAGAGAGAGTATTAGAGTCTCTAAAAGTGGTGGAAGGATTCTTTTCTCAAGCTATTCTGAAAAAATTTGGGAAGCAAGACTTGATTGGTTTATCAAACAATCTGAAGAAGGATTACTGGGAGAAATTGATCTTCATAAGACTGGGAATGGTGTCATTGTCTGTAAAGATGGTTTTGTAGCGAGAACTTATACACCTGAAGATTTTTTAAGAATAACTTCAGATCTGAAATTAAATGCTACTATTCAAGAAGTGGATGAATCCAGTATCTTTTGTGTGATCCAAATCAATCATAATCATTAATGTTCCAAAGAATTTATTAATTCTTGAACACTGAACTTGTATTCGTTCCAGAAATTCTGCTTCTTGAAACCTAATCTTTTATTGATAGAAATCATTGGATCATTGACGACCGCAAAATCGGTGACAACATATTTTACTTCAGGAAATCGTTTCTTAGCATATTTCAACATCAGAGCTTTCAACCATTTTCCAAGGCCTCTACCTTGGTATTTCTTTCTTACTCCTGTCAATCCTTGGAATAAGAGAGTTGATTGATCTGGCTGATAAAATGTCTCTGTTAACCCACTAATGGTTTTGTCAGCTTCTCTAGAAATAAATGTTGTCCATGTTATATTTAATAGCCTGTTACGTTCTTCTCGGCTTCTTCGTGTTTGGGGAGTTTCATTAGCTTCCCATTCAACCTCTCCTTTCGGGACTAGGTTTAATGTTTCAGTAAATATTTGACAATAGTTTTCTATATCTTCTTCTGGGACAGATTCAAACCGCTCAACTGTTACTCCCTCAGCACGTTCAGTTCCATCATTAATCCACTCATTGACCATCTCCCAATCAACCTCTTTGAGGTTTAAACGGCTTTCTTCCTCCTTTAAAGCAAGTTTTCCACCATGTTTTTCGCAAAACGCTTTCCCAGATTTCAAAACACTTCCACATTGGAAAACTGTTTTATTTTCATCTTTCACTTTGTTAACAAGAATTTTCAACAAATCTGCGCCAAAACCAAGTCGTCGATGAGATTTATCAACGAAGAGATTACCAAATGCAACATGTTTGTTCAATTGATAAGCTGGTGACGATTCGTTATAAATAGTGACTCTTCCATAACCAATGACATCGTTATCTGGTGTTGAAGTGAGAATCCACCGAAAATTTTTATTATCTGGATGTGGATTTTGCATTTCTTTTATTGTTGTGTCTTTTGATGGTGGGGGGTCATCTGGAAACATTTCTCTGAGTATTCTTATATAGAATTGATAGAAATTTTCCCACAATTCATCAGAAGCGGTGTGGGGATCAAATATGGTAATCAAACTTTCTGGTTTCTTCATAAATCCATCTCTTGGCTATTAATATCGAATAATGTTCATTTCTGATGCATGATAAGTGTTGTTAAAAAACTATAAACTGAAACTATTATTAAGATAAATTATTTATTTTATATAGGAATAGAACTCGATGTCAAAAAAACAAGAACATCCTTTATTATTCATTCTAACTGCAGGCATCTTTACTGTTCTTATGCTATTTCTTTTTTATTTTAACATTGTTTTATTCTTTTTTGTCTTAATGGCCGTCATTGGCTGGAATCTTGGGTTAAGATTTAGAAGAAAACAAGAGATAGCTCCTCAGGCAAACGATGAATTACAAAAATATATTACTCAAATTGACGAAATGATGAGAGAACGGTAATTAATCGATGTTACAGCTTCAGTCAGTGAATTGCATGAAAAGATTAAAGCAGATCCTCCCAAGGAATAAATAACTTTTATTCTAATGTATGATCCTCATCTACTCTTTTTTCTTATCACAAGAATCAAAGTAAAGAGTAGTGCTTCTGATATGAGTAAACTATTAGTTTGTATAGATGATGTTAATTGACTTGAGGATATTTTCTCCGAAGATTGAGTAAATGTTGATGTGGATTCAGTAGTTTCGGTGGTTCCAGTGGTGGGGATTATATCTTTTGTCAAGTTCCACGTTTGCATCCCTGCAGCGCCTCTCACAGCATTTGTGACATTTAACAGTCCATAGCCATAAACATCGTCTCTTCCAGGAGTTCCAAGATCTGTAGAGGTTTCAGCTAAGATTCTACGAATATCTTCAGGTGTTAATGATTGGTTCATAGTCTTCATTAGGGCAATACATCCACTAACATGAGGTGCTGCAAACGAAGTTCCTGATCCAGAGAGTCCTCCAATACTAGGAAGATCCCCTCCTGGGGCACAGATCTCCGTTTCAGGTCCTCTTCGTGAAAAATATGATGCTCTTAGACTACTACTGATTGATGCAGTGGCAATGACTTCAGTAAATTTACCAGGATAAAGCACACCTGGAGTACCAGGATCA
>JBHLPG010000348.1:0-4120 GCA_048939725.1 Promethearchaeota archaeon
AAAGATTCAGTTCAAAATCTTGATTCATTTCAGGAACTTATCACATCAGGGCTAGAATTAACATATTAACTTTGAACTTGTCATTCAGAAATCTAAAAGTCCTTCATCTACTTGACGACGGAGTTTTAATGCTTCTTTAAGGTATATCTGAAATTCCAATAACGAATTTTTTTCCTTATGATGAAATTCTAGATTGAATAAACAAGAGTCGGCCCCGCTGCAAATCGTTTTTACGATTTTAACACTAATAGGAGTGTTTAAAGCAGTCTTGAATACCTCATGTAACCAAGAACCTGAACAATTTTGTAGGAGAGGTGAATCTACTAAATTTAGTCTTCGTAAAGGACAATAACATTTTGAATATTGTACCTGAATGGATGATTCATATTTTTTAGTAAAAATATTTGCTTTGTACTCATGATTTAAGATTTCAATATATTGGTCGATATTTTGGCTTTTTCGCCAAGCTTCTTGAAAGAAATTTACTGCTTGGGGATGAGCGCATGCTATCCCACATTTCTTTAAAATATCAGCCTGAACTTGACTTGAATGGTTCTTAAAGCCTTTAAAAAGTCCTAAAAACCATTTTTTTAAGAATTCAAAGACCCAATGTTCACTACTATGATCTTCATCCATTTTTTCACTTCCGTGAAAGAAAATTTCCGAAAACGTTAACATTCGTCTTCTCTTTATAAAAAATGAGAAAAAATTTGAAATTCGACGCAAAAATTGAAGGAACCTAGCTTATTAGGGAATAAAGCCTTTTAATGAGGGATTGATAGGATTTAATATGATATTCAGAATGAATTTTTTTATTTGTTTTAATTTTAAGATTAAAGGAAAAAAAAATAGGAAGTGAAGAGACTAAATATTGAATATTATTTTTTCTCTTTTTTTGGTTTAGTTGTTTTAGCTGGGGTTTTCTTTGTTCCTTTCTTTTTCTTTGCCATCATTATTCACCCTGAAAGATATATCTTATACTCTGTCATTAAGTAGAAATAGAGATTCTTGGTACTCTCTCCATTCTTCTTCTATGATGTTGGGAAGTTAAAAATTCTCATCTTATACATGCTATTTAAGTATCTTCTTCATTTTTATCGTATTCGTCGTCCTCGTCTGACCAGTCGTCGTCTTCGTCATCCCAATCATCATCATCATCATCCCAATCTTCCTCCTCATCTTTTTTCTTGTCTTTTGGGCCTTTCATAATTGGAGAATCCTTTTTCTATTTTAGGGGCAGTTTATCCTCGTTTATGGAAAATCTGACCACGAAAAACGTCTGACCATCAATGTATTTTAATATTTCCAAATCTCTATTATGCTATCTAGAGGAAATTCTATCAAAATCTTAATGTTATAATCAATCTTATAGTATCTTCTATTCAGCTTTGTATTAATTTACTAAAAGGGAACAGCCCATGCTTATTTTCAGAAAATATCATATTTAATTCTGAGCTTAACCAGATAAATATAGACATTGAGTAAGAAAAATAACTAAGGTACGATAAGTGAAGAGGTTATGAGTGTGGTTCTAGCTTTGGTTAATATAAGGGAATATTTAAATAATGGATCAGTTTCTTTTAAAGAATTTGATCGGATTAGGAATCCATCGTGGAACCTTTTTCATATAATCTAAATACTCTTGGCCAAGAATCTTAATCAATGCCTTTTCTTCGTATGCTGCTATTTGATTTAGAAGAATAGCGGCGATAAAGAACGGGACAATCGAGATTAATGACATCGTCAATTGAATTAAAGCGAGAAATACAATCATATATGCAAAATACATTGGATGACGTACCACAGCATAAACATCTTTATCAACAACTTTAGGGTTCGTTATATCAACCCCTCTTAAAACTAATTTGTGAGATCCATCTGATAATCTAATACCGATAAGAATAGCTATTATAAGGATTAAAACTCTTAGCTGCCAAGGAATTTCACGAGCTAGTTGTGTAGTAAAGTTGAATACTGAATCTATTCCCCATATTATTAAAAATTGGATAGCACAACCTAATTGGATTTCATGAGATCTTGGATGCTCATTTCCTATCCCAGGTGAATGTTCATGTCCTGGCAAATTTGATCAGGCTCCTTTCAACTTCTCGATAAAATCTCGAGTAAACGCTTTTATTTTATTCCAATCTCTGTAATCATTTACACCATTTGGATCGAAGTTGGGGGAGGCTTTTCCCGCTACCTTTAACATCCTTTTATCTAGCCATCCCACAGGAGAATCAGGGGACGCGTTCATTAACCCACCAAAAGCCTCATAATCGTCTACAGTGACTCCTAATCCATCTAGTGCTTTTTTACAATATTCTGCTTTGATTTCTTGATATCTGTCTGGAATCGCTGCATACCCTGAACTCACAAAGAAGACTTTCGGCCCATTTAACGCATTTATCTCCTCTTTTTGGTTTTTAAGAAAATTCCTTAACTCTTTTGTCCACCGACCGATTCTTATACCTGATCCAGCGATTAATCCATCATATTGATTTAAACTTGGCCATTGATCCCTCTTAACATTAATAATATCCGAATCAATGCCTTTCTCACTCAGCCATTCGACCATTTTTTCAGCTATTCCCTGTGTTGCCCCATATCTTGTACCATATGCTACTAATACTTTCATATTCTTAACACCAGCGCCATTCAAACTTCTAATAAGCCCATTGACCTCGCAAGAATAATTAATCATTTGAAAAAGGCGAACATGACAATTAAACTAATAATCAATAAGTTTTCCCGTTTTGATGGTATTTAAATAGCCAAGAGTTGTGAGTCATTAAGATCTTAAAAATTCTGATTTTATGGTATAAAATTTCTATTCTTGGTACTTTATTACATTTTTAATCAGCATAACCTTTGTTGTTTTGTGAAAAAAATATCAAAACCAAATTAATTTCTCCCAGTTCCATTCGAATAGAGAAGAAGCATTACCTTTATAGGAAAATTGAAACAGAAATTCTATTTTGCCAAGAGATCTTCGATAATTGGTATTTTTACGTCCAAATAACTTCGCAGAACATTATAAACAAAGTAAAATACTTTGGTATATTGTTTAAGTGTGGTGGTGGTTTCAGGACGCATCCCAGATGATTCTGCTCCTTGAGTCATAGATATCGCGTAATCTATTAGTCGTCTGGTCGCAGCAAACACATAGAAGAAATCAAAATCCTTGATAGTTTCACCAAGTTTCTGTTGATATAATTCAAAGATTTCCTGGCCCATATTTGGCGAAAAATGAGCATTAGCTAACAAGACTGTCCAAGCTAGATCAAAACGGAAATCTAATACTCTTGAAGTACCCCAATCAATAACTACTGGTATTGTGTTATCTTTCATGAGAATATTATTTGGATGATAGTCTAGGTGAATAAGAGATAAGGATGGGATGAAAATACCTTCCATTTGGTTTCTAAGCCAGTCAAACACCTCACTAAAATCTTTCATTCCACGTTTCTCGTATGAAGAATAATAATCGTCTAGTATAGTTGTGATATATGAGTGGAAAGACTGGGGGGGAGGAGTGATTAAATTGAACTCGTTCCAGTTTAAACTGTGTAATTGTGCGAATAAATCAATGAATCTGTCCATTAACTTGATTTTCGTTCTTTTAGAGGAATTTTTGATAATCTCTCCCATGGTTGGGCCATTAATTCGCTCCATTATTACAAAAGGATGGCCTATGATCTGCCCGCTGCTTTCGAATATCTCCATTCTTGGGACAGGATAGTTTAAATCATATAACTTTTTCATCACGTTAAATTCTTTTGTAGATTTGGTCTTAGAATCTGTTGCAGGATATATTCGTGCGACCAACTCTTTTTTAATCTGTTCTCCCTGAATTTCATAAGTTAGATCGAAAGATAGAAGATTAGTTTCCCACCCCGAGGTTATATCTATAAGCTGGGTTATTTTGATATTCTGAAATTCTGAAAAACTCATTTCATAAAATCTACATATTTTATGACTATAATCTGATATCTGCATTATAACTCCCCATTAATTAATCAGATTCTAATTCTTTCCCTATTCGTTATTAAACTGAATATAAAATGAATTAATTTGTCGGCTAACATTTTTAAATATTTAGTATTTATTTAAATACTAA
>JBHLPG010000073.1:0-16705 GCA_048939725.1 Promethearchaeota archaeon
TTGAAATTTTTTTATCTAATATCTAAAGATATTTATAAAGTGTTTATAAAATTTCTTATCGATTACAAATTCTTGGCTTTTTTTAAGACAAAATGACTTTTTTAAGAGTGATTCTATTTTTCCCTGGATTTGAAATCTCTTATCTGGAAGCAAAGCCCATGAGGAATCCAGTTAGTTCACTAAATATTGTACTTTTAGATTTTTTTAAAGATATTGAGGAAGACATACAAGATATTATAACCTCTCCAACATTGCTTACCCTTTGCGAGCCAATAATATATCTCACATTGATTTTTTCTGATATCAATTGCAAAGAAGAAGTGATTTCTTACATTACTCAAATCAATTTACCACAGGAGGAGATTGATGATCTTAAGCGTTTTTTTGAAGATTCTTTTCAAACATCCTTCTCCTATGGATATGAAGACAAGGAATTTGTATTCATTCGTTTAGAAAAATCCTCTCTCCTGCTTAAATCCGCTCATAAAAATGGACTCATTGGATTGATTCTTCACGAAATTCTTCACTCAATTCAGCGCCAACGTGGTTTTGAGGTTCGATTACAGAACTCTTTAGTCTTTAGTCTTGAATTTTTTACCGAACTGGCCTCGATTATGCCATCCGAAAGCTTTGATCAAGATGAGCTAGTGGCTTTTCTTAAACAAATTTCCCAAGTTGCCTTATTTGCACTTAAAGACATATATGTCAATGTAGAAATGATGAAGAGAAACTTAGGTAGCCCATTAATTGATTTTTATAATGTAGAACTCCATTTGGAGGAATCTGAACTCGTAACCCCCCCTATTCTTGAAATTCCCTTCCAAAAGGGTGAGGTAAAGATTAAAGATCTCAATGAATTCGCCAAAGCATTCAACTACACCATATCTCTCATTCCTGTTTGGTTACCAACCATGGTCTTAGAGGAAAATTCCATAGATTATGAAACTTCCCGAAAGCTCAAACATCATATTTTCAACAGGTATTACATTAATCCATCGCTTATTACTCGTGAAATGTGGCACATTGAGAATATTTTTCTGACTAGCTTCTCATTTTCGAAAGGTTTTCATTTGAAATGGTTCGGAGCAATTTTTAACCTAGCATTAGAATACCTATTAGGAGAAGATTTTGTTTTTTATCACCTTTCCAAGGCAATTGAATTAGTTGAGGATATCTACCAACTCCAAAATGATCTAGAAAGACAAAATTTAGCAATCGTCCCAATTTTAAAGGCTGCTCATGTTCATAAAAGGGAGTATCCAGCTGGGATTCAACAAAGAAATGTAGATGAGCTAGAAGCAGCGATGAATCGTTATAAAATTGATCAGGAAGAGATATTAGAGCTTGAAGAAACTCTTGATGAAATTATCCAATCAAAAGATAGTCACTTTGGTCATTTCTTCGAAAATTTACTTCAGTTGTCTATCATGATTCTAGCCCGAGATTTCAGGCAGAATGTCTTCCATGGTCACCAAACACCTATCAATGATTTTGGACGAGCCATTCTAACTCTTCTTCAAGCCATTAACTATTTAGGTGATCAATGTGATTATATATACTATCATACTGTCAGATTAACTGTAAAAAGGTTACTCCGAAGTGACAATGTCTTCAAACAAAAACAATTAGTCTTACATTTGGAGATGATCACAAAAGAAGCAATTTTCGCTTCAGACTTGGAGCCCTCTCCTGTAGAGGTAGAAGAGCTGTTATATAATTTTGATTTCTTCGAAATACCTTTGAATAATATTTTTGTTGAATTAGGGGTGTCATTTGTACAAAATATTAAAACTGTTTTAAAGAAGGTTCCTTTCGACGATCCTGAGTTCCCTCTTCTTGCTGCACAATTTGTTCGTATCCTTCTTTCAGATAAAGAATTATCTATTGAAGAATTGGATCAAATAAATATGATTCTTGTCTGTAGCCTTATAGCTACAAAAGGAGTCCCTTTCAAAGTTATTCAGCCAGTTCTAAAACACTTTGTAGTTTTAGGGCACTCAGACAAAGATGAGGAAAATTAACTTGATTTCGGTCATTATCCCTATTAGCAGGAATCTTGGTTTGTGAGAGATGAAAGCGGCACCAGCAGGACTTGAACCTGCGACCACCCGGTATCTATATCGTAATCTCGAGGAGATACAAATTAACAGCCGGACGCTCTACCTAACTGAGCTATGATGCCTTTTTGACAGAAAATGGGCCTGGGGGGATTTGAACCCACGACCATCCGGTTTCTCAAGCATAAGTGGGCTATATGAGCCGGACGCTCTAACCATTTCAGAGGTGGAGAAATCTTTCACACTCTAAACTGAGCTACAGGCCCAAACGATGTCTATTAATGTAGGTGGTGCAGTAGGTATAAGAATTTATTTACTATTTGAAGTTTTAACTAATATTCTATACTCTTTTTTTTAAGATTTTTCTATAAAAATCTAATTAACCGAAAGAAATGGCTTTTTTATAATTTCTATGAGATTGTAAGGCTTGGATATCCCGAGTTATCTAAGTTTTAAGGATGAACAACATATAAGCCATCCTGAAAAACCGTAGGATCCTTACTTTGTCTTCCTCGTAAACGAGTTGCCTCCGCTAACCTTGCTGCTGTTTGTGAGACCTTCTCAATATCAATTCCAGTCATTGTAACCATGTCTCCCTTCACAGTAATATTAACTGATTTATCAAAAGGTATTTTTATAGGGTCTCGCCTTCCATAAAGATTCTTTACCAGAATCATCTTTTCTTCAATCTCAACCGTAGCTGGAAAGTGAGAGGTTATCACACGAACTTCATAGGTGAATCCCTCTGTAACTCCTTTTATCATGTTAGAAATATGCCCTGCAATGGTTCCGACCATGGAGGCTTCGGCTTTATTTCCAAAAAAGCTTTGAATGACAAATTTCTTATCAATTAAAAATATCTGAACTCTCAAACGCGTGAAAGTTCTCACGAGTTCGCCTTTAGGCCCTTTAATCAGGACAGTTTTTCCTCCAAGAACTGGAGTTAAAGTAGCTGTAATGTTTTCTGGTACCTCGATTATCTTTTCAATTGCATAGTGTTTCATAATAATTACGTCCCAAATTGAAGCTAATACACATAAGCCAGCAACCGTCCACCAAGATTTCGCTCGATAGCCTCATGGTGAGACATTACACCTTCCGAGGTTGAAACTACCAAAATTCCCATATCGCGAGCAGGGAGGAATCGTTTTTCCCATTCGACATAATCTCTGACTTTTACAGGATAACGGGGTTTAATCACCCCAATTTTAGTGATTCGACCTAAAAGCTGAACTGAGATTATCCAAAGATCTTCCATTACTTCAAATTCACCAATGGTTCCATATTTTTGTATAACCCGTAGAACATTAGCAATGATCCGGCTTGCAGGTCTAATGGCCACTTCTTTCCGACCGAGAATTTCGGCATTTGCAATTGTCGACATCGCATTCGCTAGAGGGTCAAGCATAACCAATTTAATCTTCTCTTTGATGGTGATTACTCATGAAGAGACTTTTTTTACTCAATCTCTTTAATAAGGAGGGTCCAAAATCTCTGAATATCCATCTATTTCGGCCTTGTGCCGACTTGTTAAAGTTTATCGTGGAAATTAGTTCTACGATTTAGTCCTATTCAGAAGAAATTAGGGTTTAGGAGTTTTCTTTCTTTTAATTTTGGCAATCGAACCAATAGTTGTGGACTTTGGAATAAAATCATCGATGAAAGAACCTTCCTCACTTACTTCCGTTTTTAGCTCAATGTCCAATTCACGTTCAATTTTAGCTACAACGCGGTCAGTAGGTAAAACTTTTTCAGCTTCAATTCTAGCAAGCAATGTTTCTTTCTCTTTGATCATTTGAGCGAATTCAGCGCGTCCTAATCCACGTTCACGTCTGGCCTCTTGGATTAATTGGCCATATCCGTCTATCAGAATTTTGTCGTGAAGAAAATCTTTTTTGGGGGGTTTAATTTGTCGGGGGGGGGATTTCTTTTGAGGTTGTGGACGAGGCATTGAGCTAGGAATCCTCTTCTTTGGACGACGAATTACAGGTTTTCCAAATCTAGCACACTTAGGACATGCATGTAACTCTACATGGTCAATTTCAATAAGGGTAACTGGTGCTTCGACGCCACACATCTCACACGGTTGTATCCTGCTCAAGTTGAATACTTCCTTTTAATTTAAGAAAAAAATTTGGAGTAATTTAAAGGCAGACTATTTCTAATGAAACATCTGAGTCTGTATTATCTTTTTTTCCGTTATGTCACTCATAAAAATGATAGTTTTTTGTACTTAGGAATAGAAAACTAAATCTATTTGCATGTGATACTTGAGAATTGCACGCTGTTTTGACTTGTTTAACATCAGATTTAATTATAGCGTATTATGTATGTCGAAAAGCAAAGAAAAATAAGGGATGCTTTGCTAAGAGATCTTGATAGAATTATAGATAACCATGATAGCTAGTACTATCTATCACTCGTTAATCATCTCTCTACTAGTAATTAATACCATAGCAACAACAAACTGCTCAATATTCTGAATAAATCGAGCACTAAGTAGGTAATAGAATGCCAGACACCGTGGATAATAAAAAAACGTTTGATGATTTTGCTGACTCATACACCCGTACAATGGAACGTCGGATTCGTGCTTTAGAAACTGAACGTCAATTACTTGAAGTTCAAAGGAATAAACTAGAGGAAGAAAGAGATAATCTCAAACTAGAATTGCAAAAGCTTCGACAGCCTCCGCTATTTACTGGAACCTTACAAGAAATCTTAGAAAATGGTAAAGCAATTGTCAAGAGCTCTACTGGGCCTTCCTTTGTAGTTGTTGTAGATTCTTCAATACCAAAAGAGATGTTATCTCCTAGTGCCCGTGTGGCATTACATCAACGAAATTTTGCGGTTCTTGAAGTTTTACCGCAATCACTTGATCCTAGTGTTCGGTCTATGGAAATTGAAACCAAACCTTCTGAAACTTATGCAGATATTGGGGGTTTGAAAGACCAACTTCAGGAGCTCCGTGAAACAGTCGAATTACCCCTGTTACAACCTGAATTATTTGAAAAAGTCGGTATTGAACCACCAAAAGGTGTTCTATTACATGGTCCACCTGGTTCAGGGAAAACTCTTATGGTCAAAGCAGTAGCGCATGAAACTAAAGCGACCTTTATTCGTGTTATTGGTTCAGAGCTCGTCCAAAAATACATTGGAGAGGGTGCAAGACTTGTACGTGAAGTTTTTTCTTTTGCACGAGAAAACTCACCAAGTATTTTGTTCATCGATGAACTTGACGCCATTGGGAGTAAAAGATTGGATATTGCGACGAGTGGAGATCGTGAGGTACAACGTACCTTGATGCAATTACTAAGTGAATTAGATGGTTTCTCTCCACGAGGAGATGTCAAGATCATAGGAGCAACAAATCGGGTCGATATCTTGGATCCTGCTCTTCTCCGTCCTGGCCGTTTTGATAGACACATTGAGGTGCTATTACCCAACCAAGAAGAAAGATTAGAAATTTTTAAAATTCATACCCGCTTAATGAACGTAGACGCTAAGGTTGATTTTTCCTTTTTTGCAGATGAAACCCGACATGCCTCTGGAGCTGATATTCGTGCCATAACACAAGAGGCTGGCATGTTTGCCATTCGTGAGAGGAGAACGGTTGTTACTTTTGATGACTTTAAATTAGCCTCTAGAAAGGTTTTATCTAATCGCGGTGATCTTTTTTCAGGTAGAAATGAATACCTCTAATCTTGAATATGTAAAAAGTATAATTATTGAGCGCTAGATATCTCCTCATCCTTATTGGATGTTACGTCCAAATGAATATGAAATAAGAAATTCAGAAGATTTTGAAACGCCAAAACTGCTGAATTATGCTCTTCCTTTGGATGGCGAAGACGATGGGGTTCGAGTTGTGATTCAAGAGGTTCAATCAGCTTTTTAAGAGATATTTCTTCCTGTATCCAAAAATAGAGGATAAGAGCTTCAACGGCATCAGCAATCCGATCCTTTTTTCCAGATATCTTAAGTGTCTTTGTTGTATGCCATGAAGAACCTTTAAAAGCCTCTGAAAGGATGGAATCAGAAACTTTCATTCCTGTTGGAATTCCGGAAACAAGACTCTTCGCCACAGAATAGATGAAGTTAACTAACGAATCTCCAAGTTTCGCATTACTTTTTTGATGAATATATGTTTGTAAATTTCTAGTTCTCCCCGCTTCTTTGTCTTGAATTCGAAGAATTTCCTTTATTTCTCGCACTTTACGACCCAGAAGGAAGATTATACGGAGTCAGAGAGAGCTTGTTGTAGAATATTTGTTAAATCATCACATTTGTTAATGATAGCTTCAGCAGCCTGTTGAAGAGCGTCTACTGGATCAACTGATGAAGTTTGGAGATAGAAGATTGGATTTTCAAGAATTGGATGAGGAAATCTATAAGCCGCAAATAAAACCCCAGGTTGATCTTTTAGTGCTTCACGAAGCATACTTAGAAATGTGTGATCTTCCCCGATTACTTCAAACTCTATTAATGATTCTTCTTTTCGGATAAGCCGTACTTGCGTCAAGAACACCTCTACAAACCTATTTTTCTTATAATCGGCTATTTCAACAATTAGTTCAAAAATATTTCTTTAGGTTTTGAGAAATCTCGTCTGGACTTGATGTGCAACCGCTTTAGCCATTAATGGAGGTACACTTTCTCCAATTTGATTATATTGATATTCAATAGAGCCATAGAACTGAAAATCATCTGGATAACTCATTAATCGAGCATGTTCTCGTACCGTACAAAGCCGTTGATCATAAGGGTGGATGAAACGACTTTTTCCCATCACGGTCGGACTTGGTTGATTTGATATTAACCGAATGAAATTTCGAAATGTTTGTTTTTTACTACCTTTGAAATACACAACAGCTCCTCCTGGAGGAGTTTTTGCTATTTTCCTAGCTATTTTAGGAGAAACAGGTACAAATTCGTGATTTAAAACCTCCCTATTGGGATTTGGAAGAGAATGAAGAGCTTCACCAACTGAAACACATAATTCATCTGTAACTGAGTTAAGTGCTAGGTTGGAGATGAAAATTCTTCTTCGATAACTGGGGACTCCAAAATTTACTGATTCTAGTATATTGAAATGAATTTTTTTATATTTAGATCTAGAAAATTCATAGCGTATAAACTCCATCAGCTCAATTGAAGCTAATTGGGGGACATTTTCGATTAAAAATACAATTGGCTCTAAATTGATAATAATGCGGATTGCATCGAGAACTAGACGCCCAATTTCATCTTTATAGAGCTGATTATATGCTGAATTTTGGCGATTAGGGTTTGCTATGGAAAAAGGTTCACAAGGAGGACTAGCAATAACAATATCAGGATATTCTTGGTTCATTAGATCAAAAATTTCATTAGAATGGATACTTCTAATGTCTTTAAGTAAAGATTTCTTAACTCTCAAATTATGAGTATATGTGTTAATCGCTTGAAAATCCTTATCAATTGCTAAGGAAATTTCATATTGGGGATTGGTGAGTAGAAAACCGAGCGAAAACCCACCACATCCGCAAAATAAATCTAAGATCCTCATTCCAATCATAAACTATGTTTGATAACTGTATTTATTCCACCTAGAAATAGAGCTGTTAAAGCAATTGGATTAACTTCTGTAATAACTTCATCAACGAAGATACATTCTCCTAAATCTAATTCCTTTCTTGTAAGCCCAGGAGACGTCCCTCCTACAATAATTAAAACCTTTTCATATTTAAGCTTCGTAATTATCTCATTAAAAGGGATGGGGCGCTTTCCATATTTACGGGAAACGAGTAGATAAATTTTATCTGGTTTTAAAGCTTCAAGTATGCTTTCTATATCAGAAAAAAAGAGTAAGTTGCCCCCTGCGCTAAGAATAGTCTTTTGAGCATCAGGAATTCCTATAGAAGCTGCTGAGGCTGTGATCTTACTATAGATTATATTCTTGCAAGATAAGCCAATACAGGTGTCAGCAAATAATTTTACCGCCTTACGGCTATGAGAGTTATGAAATGCCATCATTAAATTTTTTGAGGTCATTTTAATCTCCGAGTAATTAACTACTTATGGATATAGACTAGGTATATGACTTTTATGTGGTTTACTTCCAAATACGCTCAATTCAACCAATATTATCTAAGGATCTCCTTTACAGATAGACAGCCATTCCTACGAAATAAAAAGTTAATACTACTGGTATTTGACAAAAATTAAATAAACTTCAACGTAAACTCTTCAAACAACATGTCAGGGTGATATGTCGGGATATCCAAGCCTGGTATGGAGCTGGCCTGCTAAAAATTATGTTTGCTGGGAGTCAGTGCTCTGTGAGCTCGGGGGTTCAAATCCCCCTCCCGACGCCATTCTTTTTATGTTTTTATTTAATAAAGGTGAACGATTAGGTCTTTTTATCAGCAAGATAACAGCAGTTTTATTCAAATCCAGATAAAAGGCTGATTTAGCAATATATATGTATTTAGAAATCCAACTATATGTATTACTCCATCCCATATCTTTGATGTTTAAATAGTGGGCCGACCCAGATTCGAACTGGGGACCTTCTCCGTGTCAGGGAGACGTCATAGCCGGGCTAGACCACCGGCCCATATTTTCCTTAAACATTCATACAAATAAACTAGTGTAAGTTGGCTAGGATGACTTGATATTAATAATCTTCCTCTTATGAGGAACTTGGAAAAGCTTCTCCTCCAGCAGCTTTGATTTTCTCTTGGGCTTTAGGGGTGATTTTTTCCGCATAAAGATGAAACGGATGACTTACAAGGCCTTTACCCATAACTTTTGAATAGCCTAGCTCTGAGATATCAATTTTAAAAACAGATCCTTGTTTTTTAGCAATTTTTTGGGCTATTAACAAATCTAATTGGGTATCGATACTGCCAATATTGATTGATGAATCAGTTGAAGGATTATTTGGAACATTGAATCCTTTTTGACTTTTAATTACATCTGATATTCTACCAATTCGATGATGGTTCTTTATTCCAGCATTTCCTTTTCCCCCACGGGATCCACCTTTCCGATGTCCTCCAGAGATTCGGCCATAACCGTAAGTTCTGCTTCCTCGCTGTTTTCTCACTTTTTTCTTCTTTCTAACAGTCATTTAAGATCACTTTAAGCCATTTTTAAAATCAAATTATTGATTTCATTCCCTCTATAACCTAGAGATCCGCCAAGACTAAATGGTTGCTTTACTCCTCGTCGTCTATGTCCTTTTCGGGGAGGATGTAATCGAAAAACTTGATTAAGTCCTTTAATATCTGACAGATTGGCCTCAAACTGAAGAAATTTAGTAATAAAATCATCTATTCCAGAGTATTCAGTATTCTTTTTGATGTACTCTTCTGTAATCCGTTTTCCTCCTTCCAATCGCCCCCTTTTAAGTAGTAATTCCTTCATTGTGAGTGGATCTAATTCTCCCCAAGTGATGAGATCTTTTGTTTTTTGTAACATTCCTTTGTAAGTCTCACGATCATCAATGATGACACAGTGGTTTATTCGATTTAATCGTAGCAGCTCTAGTGTTCTTTTGATAGATAAGCTTCTATCGACACGACCACGAATCCTTATTACAGCCAACCTTTTCGTTGTTTCTATTTTCTTTTCAGAAATTTTAATCACCCCACTCTGAAATATGGGAAATTCGATAAGTTGCTCTTAATGCTTCAAAGGTTGCTTTACAAAAGTTTTGGGTCGTTCTTGTATCACCAAATGTTTTACTCCAGATATCAGAGATCCCTGCTAGTTCTAGAACACTTTTGGCAACATCACCGATTACCAATCCCAATCCTTTAGGAGCTGGTTTAAGTACTACACGTACACTGCCTACTTTACCCTCAACCTGGAATGGAATAGAATGAGGATCGCTACACGTGCATTCCCAACTACCACATCCTCTTTTTACAGGAACTATTCGCAATTTTGATAAAACAATCGCGTTCCTAATTGCTGTACCAACACCAGCAGCTTTTGCTTGCGCAACACCCACAATCCCATTTGAATTACCAACACCAGCAGTGGCAATGAATAAGGTTTTTCTTCCAGCGTCGGTTTGTCGTTGGACTCGACCCACATCAAGTACTGTTTCATTTAAATTTGGCACGAGAAAATCTACGATCCGGACATCGTCAATTCTAAGGGAGTCACGAAAAATGTCATAAATAGAGGCAACGGTTCCATCTTTAACCATCTGTCCAACTTCTGTACGTGGTTTCCACGAATCTAGATCCACTACTGTTTGATTTCTTTCCATATTAATTGACATCCAACTAATTTGTCTTTCTAATTCAACTAAATTTACCTTGAATCTCCTGTTTTGATTTCTCAAAAATTTGGGGGATTTTTAAGGGATCTATTTTTTGCGCAATATACATAGAAAACTGCCTATTGAATGACTCTACATCGTCTTCTTTAAGTAATTTAGCAAATTCTGCAATATGAGCTCCATTCAACCGATTTTCGGTAGGAAAAATCTTATCGGAATGGGGAATGTCCATATCAGCGTCGATCATCCCCTTCAGAGCTGCAAAAATTCGTGATCCATACACAGGAGGATTGTGACCTATATCGAGTATTGCATCATCAATTCCAGCTTGTTTAGCTTTTAAGCCAGCTAAAAATCCAACTAAATATGCACTTGGTAGGTTGGAAGTAGCGCAGTTCCAGTTATAATTCTTCAGTTCACGTGAATGAGACGCAGAAAGAGTTATGTCTCCATTAATCCGAGCCTTTACAAATTGTACGAGGCAATGATTGTTTGTTACGCGAATGACTGCTCTATATCGATTGCTTCTTACCAATCTTCTTCTCAAATGATAATTCGTTTTTCCTTCTCTTCTTCGTCTAAAAGGAATACGATAACGTGCACTTCTAGCCATTAAAATTATCTCCTCCTCTTTTTGGGTTTTTTAATTATATCTAAGTCTTCAATTGTATTTCGGAGATGAGCTACACTTCGATAAGAATTACCTTTCACTTTAACATAGAGTTTTCTATATTGTGCTGGAGTTATAAGTTGGTTATCACGTAAACCGCGGAGATATCTTCTCTGGCTCCTCACTTTGTTAATCCAGATTTTTTTACTGGGTTGGTGAGCACCTATCCTTCCTTTACGCTTTCCATGACCTCTTCGTTGCCCTCTACTTTTTTGAACTTGTACGACGCGCGTACGTCCCTTTGAAACCCCCTTAACCCTTTTTTTCCGAATGACTCTATCTGAGATTAATTTCCTCACGTCATCCCGAGTTAATGCTAAAGAGAGATCCTCTTCAACATTAGGGTCAATCCAAACGCGTCTGACACCAACACCTAGGATCTTAGCCGCAATCTTTTTCTGAGGTGTTAAATTCATTCTTCTTCACCAGATTCTTCGTCCTCAGACAAATCTAGATCTTCAAGGTCTATCTCTTCTAATAGCTCCTCATCAAGCTCCAATTCTTCTTCAAGATCACCTAGGTCTATTTTCGCAGATATTGGATTTAGAATATGAATATTCAGTAATTCTGCCTCCATAATAATCTGTTCTCTCTTTTTCCTACCAATACTAGTTGCAATACGGCCAACTTGAAGATCAGAATCAATTAATGATAAATCTACAGGTGAATATATTAATACTTCCTCTTTCCCTGAAGAAGACTGATAACGAATCCTTTTAGGACTTCGAAATCCAATTGTTGGGGAGATAGGCCATCCACCTTTCTTTTTACGTGTTTTAGAATCAATCCCACTTGCTTTACGCCACCTTTCCTTTACTCGCTTATAACGCCAAGACTCGACACGACGAAAAGGGGGGCGTTTACGTTTCAAATTTTCACGGATTTTTCTCAAACGTAATACTTCCGATTGAGTTTTATCTCCCGTTATTTCTGTCATCTTGCTTTCGTCCTTCTTTCAAACGTGGGATATTTGAGTATACTTTCAATTTGGTAATCTTTAATGAGTTCCTCTGTTTTTACCGTTCTTTATTCTCTGTTCAGATTACTTGACGGATTATCTGTTAATAAAGATCAACCAGAACCCAAAGAAGCGACTGTTGAGACTCTATTTAAGTCAATTACCTCTAATTGATTTCATTAGTTTATGACCTTCAGGCTTTCTAATAATAGGAGAGTTACTGTTTGGAGAACTGCGATTATTTTCGGGATATTGATAAAAGTACACAAGATTCTGACCTTGTTGTTATCCGATAATTTACGAATTGCTCGGAAGACAAAATATAATTTAGAAAAACACACATTCCAAGAAAAGATGACCCGAAAAAACCGAAATTCCATGATATTTGCAGGTCTTCCGATAAATGGATCTATCAAAATTTGGTACCTTATTTAATGGTTTTTGAATCTCATGATTGAATCTCTTAATTCAAAAAAAAATTAGAAGAAATCAAGATTAGAAAATAGTAAATTGAAGCAAAAGTATCTAGGAGAGTATTATTTATTCGTACTATCATTGAAAGCGCGTTTAATGAGATTAGCGATTATTTAAAGGGTATAATTGAGATAAATACTCAAAAAATCCATTTTTGTGAAATCTTAAGATCTTTAAATCCCAAACTGTCTAGCTTACCTCCACATTTACGTAAAATGACTTATGATGAACATATGTTCGCTGAAATTCGCCCACAAGATATTTCAGGGTTAACCATTGGAGGAATTGATGGTGGATATGCTTCACGTTTGTTCATTGGCTTTGATATCTTTTTATTTCGTGCCGTTGCTGCATTTTTAACCTATACACCAGAGGGCATTCAAAAAACAACCTACTATCCCAGTAAAATCCCTCCCCTAGAGATTGCTATTTCAGATGTTGGTCTATCATCATTAGATTTTGAAAATATGGGCTCAATACGCCGAGCTATTACTGAATTACAGATTGTATCTCAAATTCTTGAACAGGGTAACAAAAAGTCGGATATTTTACTCCTAGATGGAAGTCCAGTGATGAGAAAACCACTTACTAAAAACAAAAAAATCCTGAATTATTATCAATCATATCTCTCGATTCTCTCAAGATTAACTTTTTTTGCAAAGAAACAAGGGACTAAATTAGTGTGGATTGTAAAAGATAGCCGACTCAACCTTTTTGCAAAATTCCTCGGCTTAATATTACCCTTTATAGCTGAAGAATCCCCTGATATTCTTAAATTAGATTATCGTGAAATAATCAACAGAAGTCGAGATATGGATCTATTCTACCATCTCTTAGAACCTAACAATAGATCTATGACATATTACCGCCCATTTGACATTTCTAAAAAGTTTGGTCAAGAATTTGCTCTTCACTCCTTTTATTTGAAGACAGCCCCTTACGATATTCCTCTGAGAATTGAACTATTCCAATCAATTCATCGAGATGAAACTGATCTCGTACGGGAAATTAATGACATTTCTGGAGCAATCTTACCTATATCACAGTATAATAAGAATTATGGGATTCCTGCTCCTATTGTTGAAGCAGACGCACGAGCGAAGATAAAACAAACTGAAATAGATGCTCTCTTTAAATTAATTCAAAATCGTCATCCAACCCCTGAGTTATTGCTATATCGGAGAGAAAGGGCTCCCTGGAAATTTTAAGCATTGGAAGTGAATAATTTTGACTGCAATTGGAACAGTAATTGCTACATCAGATTCACCAAGTTTAGACAATATTGAAATGATTCTTGATAATAATGATCAACTACAGATCGAACGAGGGCAGTTCGTGACCATACCTAAGAATAAGGAACAACTCGTACTAGGTATTATTACAGGAATTAAAAAATTTAATGCCTATTATGAGACTCTAGACTCTAGTATCCATGAGATTGCCTCAAGAAATTATGATGCGATTTTTCCAATTGAAGAATGGGAAAGTACATTGGCTCAAGTAAAGCCTCTTGGTGAAATAAATCTTAAAACTGGATTGATAAATCGATTGAAATATCCAGTTTCACCTGGGTCAAAAATCTCAATTGCTTCTTCTTCAGTGGTATCTCAATTCTTGGGACTTGATAAAGACGGAATATATTGGGGAGATCTTGCTTCTAACAACGTAAAAATTCAAGTCAGTCTTTCTAGATTACTAAGAAAACATCTTGCTATACTAGCTATTTCTGGTGCTGGAAAATCTTATGCGACATCTATTTTATTAGAGGAATTACTCAAAATTGGAAAACTAGCTGTATTAGTCATTGATCCGCATGGGGAATACTCCAATCTTGCGCCTTCAATGGTTGATACAAAGATCGAAGTTATTAAAGGTTCTTATGTATCGATTGGAGTCCCAGAATTATCCTCGTGGGAAATCTCTGAATTTATCCCCGAAATCTCTGTTGTACAAACAAGAGTATTGGCTAATATCATAAATGAGATTCGAGAAGAAAAGAATAACCTATATGCCCTCCAAGACCTCATCCGTAAAATAGAAACCTCAGAGACAATCAATCTACGAACTAAAGAAGCGTTAATTGGATGGTTATATTCATTACAAAGCACATTTCTATTTTCTACAGAATCAAGCCCAAAATTATCTGAAATGTTTTCACCTGGTAAGATTGTGATATTAGATTTATCTGACATCAAAAATCATAGAAGTCGAAGTATTATTGTGTTACATTTCCTGAAGCGTCTTTATAACCTACGCATCCAAGGTGATATACCTCCATCATTATTTGTGGTTGAAGAAGCTCATAATTTCTGTCCTGAATCTTCTCGTTCTATTTCAAAACGGATTATTGAAACGATCGCACGCGAGGGAAGAAAATTTTACACCTCTTTATGTTTAATATCGCAACGTCCTGTTAATCTGTCAGTAACCGCGATTTCTCAATGTAACACCAATCTGATTCTTCGTATTAGAAATCCCTACGACCAAGATTTTATTGGAAGAATTTCTGAAGGTATTGATCGCTCTACTCTTAAAATGCTTCCTGATTTAGAGATTGGAGAGGCAATTCTGGTAGGAGAAGGTATCAACTTCCCAACCTTATTTAGGATTCGATCACGAAGCTTCTACAGTAAAGAATCATCACCAAATTTGGAAAAAATGGCTGAGAAGTATGAAGAAGTCTGGCGTATGAAGTATAATAGAACATGACCTGATGATGGCCCGAATATAGTATATATATCTCCTCGAAAAAGCATTATATGAAAATATTTTATAAGATAAGCACTGGAGATTAATTTTTGGCATTTATAAATTGGTATTATGCGAGGTTTATCGCTAGTGCATTAATTCTTCTGGCTCTTCTTTTAATATTAGCATATTTACTGTTTTATAATGAAGAAGAAGAAGAAATTGATGAAGAAATGGAATTTTAAGTTTTATAAACAGAACTCTTAAAGACGACTCTTAATCTCGGCTTATTGTATATCTCTGATTGTAAAAAGTAAGGAGCTAATGTTGATTGAGTCATCGGTCAAGATCATCCCGTAGAATGGTAGATAAGTGGTCTGCTAAGCAATTATATCAAATTTATACTCCACCTAACTTTCTAGAGGGTGATGAAAAGATTATTGGCGAAACAATAGCTGATGATCCTAAGAAATTGATTGGCCGCGTCATTGAGGTTTCATTATCAGATATCAACAATGATTACTCGAAGATGCATGTGAAGCTTGAGTTCCAAATTATGGAAGTTCTTGGTGATAAAGCTCTTACCAGATTTAAAGGGCATTCTTTTGCGAGAGATTACCTGAGATTTCTCGTTAGACGCAGACGTACCCGTATTGATAGCGTAAGTACAGTGAAAACAAAAGATGGAGTTCCTTTTAGAATTACTGTCACAGGTTTTACAACAACTCGATCAAAAACAAGTAAAAAGGATGCAATAAGACGAAAAATGCTTGATGTTGTCGCAGAACGTGCAAATGAACTTAATAGCGAAGATTTCATCCGTGAGGCAACTGGAGGTAAATTATCCTCTTTAGTCTATTTTCAATGTAAATCAATCTATCCATTAAAAGGGGTAGAAATCCAAAAAACAAAAATCCTGAAAGCAATTGCCAGCTGAAATATACTGAAATCATCTTGTTTCTGGGGAAAAGGAATTTAAGACATTTTCCGTCACTTGAAATACGGTTAATAAATCCATCAGTGTAGCTAACAAGGTTTCGATACTTACTAAATTATTTATAACATATTCTAGTTTGTTAGAAGTATACACAGAATGAAATGTCATTGGTGGTGCCGTGACATTATCTGGATTTATGGCTGTGTGAATAATTTCAGCTAACTCATTGGATTCAGTTTCAATTTTTATAAGTGCTTTTATATTCTCGATAGGCAACTTTCATATACCTTTTAAAATCCTTTGGTTCACTTGGGCTATAAAATCGATCAAAGAATTTTCTGAAATTATAGCTCCTGCAGCAACTGCATGTCCTCCGACTTCTGATTGTGGTTCAACGTTTTTGACTACTTCATTTAATAAATTACTAAGATCAATTTGGGTATCTTGAAATCGAGACAATCTCATACTTATTTTGATTTTTCCTGATAATGTTTTTGCATATCCCAATAGTGGTTTAGGATTAATACTTTTACTGGAACTTAGCATAGAAACAATAGTACCGATCATTCTGTCATTTATTAATTCTCGTCCATCTAAGAGATGAATAGCCTCTAATTCCTGTAAATTTTCGTTTGCCCACGTCAAG
>JBHLPG010000074.1:0-16678 GCA_048939725.1 Promethearchaeota archaeon
GGTCTTGGTCGAATTATTGAATGGACAATAAAGGATTTCTATGACATGCCACAAGGTGTTTTAGAAGCAATCATCCTGATAAAAATCCTCACTTCACATCAGAATTGGTATTTAAGCGATGAAGAAACAGAATATCAACCAGTTCAAATCATGAGAACACTCATGTCTGATCTAGAAGTTCAATCCTATATTCAGACAAATCGATATCAAGAAATTTTATGGTTCAATCAAGAGGCTTTTGATAACCTAGTGCGATGGTTATTTATTATCTCTTTAATAAATTATGTTTCAGACCCAAAAATGGAAGATAATCTTTCAGAAGAAATTGAGAGAATATTTAAAATGATTCACCAATGGTTAACTATAGCAAAACGCTCCAATTTTCAAGTAGTCAAATTGATTGAACTTCTAAGTAGAGAGGAATCTCCCTCGGAATAGAAGTGAAAAATAATTCTACAATAAATCTACTTTTCTTAAATAGATCCAAAATGGAACTATTAGGATTATACTGAGGATGAGAATTATCCAAAATGCAAAAGGATTATTTGCCAAAGGTAGAAATCCAAAATCTGTTCCAAGGTTCATTCCATAAAGGGATGCGATTAATGTGGGAACCATGAGAATCAGACTAATTGATGCTAGTACCTTTAAAAGATCATTTTGGTTGTTGGATATTACTGAGGCAAATGCATCAAGGCTAGATTCAATTAAATCACGATAGATGTGGAGTAGTTCAGCTTGTTGTTGAAGATCGATAGCTAAATCCTCTAGATCATCCAATAGTTCACTACGTTCAGCAAATTGAGGCGCTTTTTTCAACCCATTAAGAGCACGCAAATTCCCACGAAGTGCTGCATCAAGGTAAGTCGCGTCTCGGGATAACCGAAACACCTCTTCAATTGAGGAACTCCTGATTGATTGAAAAATTACCTTTTCAACCTCTTCTAAATCACGATCGATAATATCCACCTTAAGCTCAAAAGATTTAACCACAGATTCGAGATAGTCTAATAAGACAAGAATTGTTGGTGTGGATCGTTTTCTACGAGATCCAATTGGTTTCCTAATTCTCTTCGCTTTGAGTTTAGCACTTTGAATTGTAATCAGATGATTTTCTGTTAAAAATACCACTACAGGTCGTGTTGTAGGTAAAGGTGAAGATTTTTCCTCTTCTTTTATATCTTCTAAAGCAGGAACGCGTAAAACCAGCTTGATGAATGGGGGTTCATACTCGGGTTCTTGTTCTAAACGTGGACGTTCATCCTCATCGAGTGCATCTTCAAGATCTTCCCAAGGGATATGAAATGTTTGCTGGATCATTCTGAGCTCATCTTCATTCGGATTACTACAGATTAGCCAAGTAGGTATTTTTGGGGTAATTCCAGGAACAAAGTCTGTGTAGGTCAGGCCGCTTTCTAAATTTTTAATTTCTATCAAGATGATACCTCCAAAGGAGTGAAGATGCACTTCTATGACTAATAATCGTGTAAACCGTTGTAGAGTGCTTTAATATTATCTCTTTTAAGTTTGGATATTATCTCTTACAGTAAAAGTCTAGGATGAAATTCCTTTAAAGTTTTTTTAATTCGGTCAATTTCGTCATTAGTTAATTCGAAATCAGTCGATCCTACATTTGACTCCAATTGAGTTAAATTCTTCGCTCCAGGAATAGCGATTACAGATGGGTTCTTGATCACCCAATTAAGAGCAATTTGAGCCATAGTGACCTGATGATTCTCAGCTATTTCTTTAACAAGAGCTAATAATTTTTCTCCACGTTTATAATTCCTTTTCGAAAATAGACGATTACGCCTACGGGTACCCCCAGGACTGTTACCCACACTATATTTCCCAGTCAACCAACCCTGCCCAAGAGGACTATACGCCATAAGCGTAATCTTTTCCTTTTGTGTGTAAGGAAGAAGATCATCTTCAACTTTATTCTTAGCTAGACTATAATTTACTTGATTTACTTGCACTCTATGTTTACACATCTTTTTCTGAGCATTTTGCAGTCTTTTAAGATTAAAATTACTTATTCCAATGTAACGAATCAATCCCTCATCAACCATTCGTTCCATATGATTAAGCACCCTACCAATAAGCCAAGGAGCTGGCCAATGAATCAAATAAATATCAATATAATCTGTTTGTAGTCTGTTAAGACTCTTATTCAATGCATTTACTACTGCAGAAGGTCGAATAGTAATGGGAAGAAATTTAGTGGTAATAATGATCTCCTTTCGATCATAATCCTGTATAGCTTCACCTATAATTTGCTCTGATTTTCCCCAACCATAAGCTTCAGCAGTATCTATTATGTTAATCCCCAATTCTAAAGCTTTTTGAACAATTGAAATGGCATCAGTTTTATCAAAATCAGTACCATATCCCCAACCTTTAGATCCGAATTGCCATGTTCCTAGACCTATTTGGGAGACTTTAACATTTGTATTTCCAATCATAGTAAATTTCATCTTAAGCCATCTAATGATTTTTGTATCAAACTCATAAATTTATGGATTCAAATAATAAAATCTCCACCAAATTCTAGTAATATTGGGCACTAGAATTTATATAGACTCTATTATATAGACTCCGTTGTCGAAATACCCTCTCTAATCAAATAAACTTTATTAAGATCGATTAATCTCGGTTTATTCATGAAAATAATCAAATATATTGGAGGAAAAACGAAATGAAGCTGAATATTGATCAATTAGAAGCATGGACAAATAGTTTCGGTCCTTCGGGTTTTGAACTCGAAGTTGCGAAACTCATTAAAGATTATGTTAGCCAATTCGCTGACGAAATCTCTCAAGATAAGACTGGTTCACTCATTTTCCGAAAAGGTAATCAAGGGCCCAAAATTATGCTTGCAGGCCACATGGATGAAATCGGTTTTATTATTACAGGGATCAATAAGCAAGGATATCTCACTTTTAATCAGCTTGGAGGATGGTGGGACCAAACTCTCCTCAGTCAGAGGATCATTATCAGAGTGCGAGATGGTACTAAAATTACAGGTATCATTGTAGCCAAACCCCCTCACATACTTGACCCAGAAGAGAGAAAAAAAGTTGTTGAAAAAGCAAAGATGTTCATCGATGTTGGGTGTAAAAGTAAGGAAGAAGTCGAAGCTCTAGGTATCAAAATTGGCGATCCTGCTGTTCCTGATAGTAAATTTGAACTTCTTAAACGAACGCAAATTACAAAGAAAGGAGACGAGGAGAAGAAAAAAGAAGTAACTCTAGCAATGGCTAAAGGATTTGATGATCGAATTGGAGCCTTTATAGCAGCAGAGGTTATGCGTCATTTAAGAGAAGAGAATATTGAACACCCGAATCAGGTTTATGGGGTAGCTACAGTTCAAGAAGAGGTAGGTTTACGTGGAGCACGCACATCTGCTCATGTCATCCAGCCTGATGTTGGATTCGCTTTGGAAGTGGATATTGCAGGAGATGTCCCAGGGGTTGATAAAACCAAAGCTCCGACAGAAATGTCTAAAGGAGTTTCAATTTTAACAGCAGATGCATCAATGATACCTAATCCCCGATTAAAACATTTTGTCTTGGACATAGCTAAGGAAAAGGGAATTGACCATCAGCTTTCTATAATATTTGGAGGAGGGACTGACGCTGGAATAATTCATATTACAGGAGGGGGTTGTCCTTCTCTAGTGATCAGTGTACCAACAAGGCACATCCATTCTCATAATGGAATTTTAGATCTTGGAGATGTAGAAAAAGCAGTTGAACTCCTAGTAGAAGTTGTAAAGAGGCTTGATCAAAAGATGGTTGATTCTTTCACTCAAATTTAAATATCTCCCTTTTTTTTCCCTTTTTTTGATTTATGACCTTCTGTAAAAACGATAAAATCTGGATTGCTGAATTGGCAAAACCAGAGCGAGATAAGGGGTACACACGAACATTTTATTCTTATCCTGCAAAATTTCTTGCAAAATTGCCTCAAGGGTTAATAAAAAGATTTTCTAAGCAAGGAGATCTAATTTTCGATCCTTATGTTGGAGGAGGGACAACAGGATTAGAAGCCATGTTATTAGAGCGTCGTTTTATTGGTTATGATTTGAATCCTTTTGGAATTTTAATATCTAATGTTAAAACAACCTATTTAGACCCTGCTACGTTAAATTTTCATCTAGTTTCAATTATTACTCAACTTAAGAAGATGAATGAATCAGAATTTGATCTTCTTGATGATTTAGACAAAATTTGCTTAGGATCATTAATTTCACATGAAATAAACACTTTAGCTGAATGTATTTCAGGATGTTCACAGGCTTCCTCTTTGAAAGAATTTTTTGAATTAGCCCTTATCCATGCAATCAAAATCGTAGGGAGAAGAGATTTTGAAGAAAGAAAAAATTGGAAAGATGCCTCGATTATTCCAATCTTTGTACGTAAAGCTGAAAAGATGATTCGTGAGATTTCCTCTCTTCCAGTAAATCCAAAATATACCCCAATTTTTCGATTAGCATCCAACCACGAAACTGAGCTAGAAACCAATTCAGTTGATCTAATTGTCACTTCCCCTCCCTATAAAGACAAGGATGTTGAGTATCAACAAATTCAACTTCAACGAAGAACTTTGCATCGATCAAAACGTTCTAATATAATATCAGCTATCTTAGGGACAACTCCTCTCCCCAAAAGTACTTTGTGTGGTGGGAAAGGAGTAGATTATTGGGAAAATAGTAAAAAATCGTTACAAGAATGCTATCGTGTACTAAAACCTCATAAATTGGCGTTTTATTGGACTGGATTTAAGAATTCAACAGATTTAAAGTATTATGAGAGGCAATTGACCTCCATCGGTTTTAATTTAATTACAACCTTTCAAGTAGAACTAGGTGATGATCGCGCTGCCTCAAGTCGATCAACCCACCATAATAGGGCAACAGGAATGATGAGTCATGACTACCTTTTTGTTGTTGAAAAGAAATGACAATTACTAAGCTAACCATAGTAAGATGGAGGTTCTTGTTCTTCCTTTTTAATAGGACGCCCCAATTGGATCTCTCCATGCATGCTTTCAAACCGCTTCACATGTTCAATCATCCATAAAGCCATCCTCTTAAAAACTGCAGGACTCATTTTTACATTAACTACGAAATCGTGTTCTATTGTATCTAGAATGATCTGACCTGGACGTTCACTTTCACGGGGTATTAGTTGGTCCTGAAAGAAGCTGATATTTCCCTCATTAGGATTTACTCCACCAAAAAATCCTGAAATGGCGAAACTTGGTACGTCTTCATATTTTACTTTGATTATGGGCTGTTTTTGCATTTTTCTTCCCTTTTATCAATTAGATGAAGTTTTTTATTGATTTATTAAACTCTTTTCCGTTAATATTTTTTAATAGGTCAATAAAGGTATGACCATTCAGCTATAGTATCAGAAATACTAAATATTATGTAAAATTCACACATTTAGATATTGAAGATGGATTTCGCACGAATTATTTATAATTCGAGCATAAAATTGAAAAAGAAGAATATTCAATAAGGCTGCTACTAATGTCTACAAATTCTGATCTTTTAATGGGTGTAATTCTAATTGGTATTGCATTAGCCATTATACTAGGTTTAACAATATATTCATTAATTCAAGCTATGTTTCTGGGTAGAAAACGATATGTAATTGGAGAAAAACAATACAAAGGACAGGATACAGTCTTAAGTGGTGCGGATCTTTCCCGGGATATGACAGTAACTCAGGCAACAATGACTGGAGTGGGAGCTATGATAGGTGCTGGTATATTTGTACTTACAGGAATTGCAGCGGGGATTGCTGGGCCAGGATTGCTAGTTGCCTTTGCTTTCAACGGAGTGATTGCAACGTTGATTGCAATGGTCTATGCAGAGTTAGGTTCTGCAATACCAGAAGCAGGTGGAGGATATATTTGGGCCCGGGCAGGATTGGGAGAACGTCAAGGATTCTTAACTGGATGGATGAGTTGGTTCGCAGCAGCAGTTGCAGGGTCTCTTTATGCTCTCGGATTCGCTGCTTACTTCGTTGCTTTATTTGGAAACCTTGGAGTAAATTTCCCAACAGAAAATATCTTCATTATCGAAAAAATAATTGCCATTTTTGCAATAATTCTATTCCTAATTATTAACCAATTTGGATCTTCAGTCATGGGAAAGGCAGAGATTTGGATATCTGGTGTCAAAGTCCTGGTCCTTGCTTTTTTTATCTTAACTGGCTTAATCATAATTACTTCAAATCCCACGTTAACAACTACCAATTTCACAGATTTCTTTCCTAGGGGGTTTTTTTCAATTTTTACTGCAATGGGATTTACTTTCATTGCTTTTGAAGGTTACGAAGTTATATGTCAAGCTGGAGAGGAGATTTATGATCCAAAAACCAGTGTTCCAAAATCTGTTATGGTATCTATACTAATTGTTATACCTATTTATCTATTAGTAGGATTTGTTTCTCTGGGAGCGTTCACTATTGAGGGACAAGCTACTTGGGAATTTTTAAGTGAAAATAAGGAATTAGGACTCTTATTTGCAGCTCAACAAATGCTTCCGGGTTTAGGTTTAGTTGTTATTCTTTTCGGGGGGATATTGTCTACTCTTTCTGCTTTAAATGCCGTTATTTTCTCTTCAACCCGTGTAGCTTTTGCGTTAGCACGACATGGATCTCTACCCCCTCAATTAGCTACTGTTTCAACAAAAACTCATACTCCAATCAATTCCATATATATGACTGGTTTAGTAGTCGTCTTAATGGCTGTCTTAATTCCCATCGAAGCAGTAGCAACGTCAGCTGATTTAATGTTTATGATGCTTTTTGGTCAAGTCTTGATTGCAGCAATAGTAATCCGAAAAAAAGTCAGAGTTTCAAAAGAAAAACTAGATTATGGATATAAAACTCCTTTATTTCCGCTAATTCCTCTATTAGGAGGAATAGCATTGTTATTCATCTTTTTATTTACATTAATTTTACATCTAGAGTCCTTTCTAACCACTTTAATTTGGTTGTTGCTTGGAATAGTTGTTTATGAAGGATACGCTCGTAAAAGGATCCCTCTCACGGTTCCTTCAAAATTGGCTAAACATGCTCGTTTACGTGCTGATTACGTACCTGAAGAGTTCTTTACCACAATTTTGAATAATATCCTAGTTCCAGTAAGAGGGAGACCCCATGAGTGGGATACAATTCGAATAGCAATTCATATTGCCCATGAATTCGGTCCAAAGGTAACTCTTTATCATTTTGGATTCAAAACCGAAGAAACATTTAAAAATTATATAAACGAACTCAAGCGATTTCATATCCGCCACGAAGTGAAGATTGTTAAGCCTTCCCAGAAAAATATCTCTCCTCGTGACACTATTCAACATATGATAGAAGTAGCAAATTCTGGAGACTATCAACTTGCAATTTTACCTTCCTCCCGGGGACGGAAATTTTGGGAAATTAGCATTTCTCATAATGCTCTACGAAAAATGCCAATACCTGGACTCCAAGTTTTTCCAAGCAAGAAGGAGAAAATTAAAAAGAAAATAACGTTTGAACATGTGGGCGCTTTGACTCCAGGTAGTAAGCGTGATCCCTTCTTGATACAGCTTGGGATAGCTATGGTCTCATCAACTCGGATTGCTGATTTAGTAGCATACCACTGGACTCATGTCCCTAAGCTAATTACACCCAAAGTAATGTCAGAAGCTCCTGGAGTGCAAGAAAATATCTCAATTTTCTTACATACCATTGGAGAAGCTCTTAGGATGGGAATTCCGATCGAACAAAGACATGTTTTAGGCCATAATTTTATCAAATCAATTACCGAGGTTGTAAAAGAAGATCAATTAGAACTATTAATTCTTGGATACGGCAGACCCCGATTGGGGCGAAGACCATCAGAAAAATTAGTTCGAAATATTGATTGTACAGCGGTGGTATTTCATGGTAGACCCTTTTATAAGATCAGAGAAGGATCTACATCTTCTTTCTAAATATTAGAGGTTCTTAATGATTAAATTCGAGACCTGGTGAAGATATTTTTGGTCAATCTCATCAAAAGCAGCTAGATCATCAGAATCAACATCAATTTGCCCTATAATTTCGGTCTGATTTTCAATTAGAACCACAATTTCTGACCGTGTTTCTAAAGAACAAGCTAAATAGTTTTCTTCATTCATAACGTCGTCTATTATCTTATCTTCTTTATCTGCTACAGCGGAGCCACAAACACCTCTCCCAACTGGAATATGAGTGTGTTCTGTTGGTTTCCCAACATAGTAATCCAGGACTAGCTCAGCATTCTCCTTGTTTAACAGGTAGATACCAACCCAGTTAAAATATGGAATAGAGGAAAGATGGTCAACTACAAGCATGTATAACTTTTTAGGTGTAATATCTTCGATTTGCAGCAGTTTCTGATTTATAGATTGCAGAATTAAGTGGTACTGCTTTTCTTTTTCAATTTTTTCCATAAATTCACCATTATCCTTTGGAGACACTATATTTAACGAAAGATTATTGAGGATAAAGAATTTTTTCCTAAATGTAACGATGATGTGGAGTTAGAGGAAATATGTCTGAATATTCACGCATAGCACTTTATTTACAGGACAAACATGACATTCCAAAGTCAATAGAATTTGCAAAATATGCAGAAGAAAAAGGTTTCGAGGCTGTTTGGCAGGCTGAGTCCCGATTAGCTCGTGTAGCGACTATCCCTATATCTGCAATGGCTGCAGTCACAAAAAAGATAAAATTGGGTACAGGAGTAGTAAATAATTTGACTCGTAATGTTGCACTAATGGCAGCGACATTTAGTACAATGGATCAAATGGCTCCTGGTAGATTTTTTTGTGGAATTGGAGCGTGGTGGGAACCTCTGGCGAGTAAAGTGGGAACACCTCGTAAGAAGCCATTGAAGCTAATGAAAGAGTACACAACGGTTATGAAGAAACTTCTTAATATGGAAACTGTAACATTTGAAGGGGAGTTTGTTCATGTAGATGGAATACGATTAGACATAGTTCATGGCGATCCAGATAAACCACGAGAAGTTCCAATATTAATTGGTGCAACAGGAATGAAAATGATGGAACTTACAGGAGAACTCTGTGCAAAAAAACTAGCTGATGGTGCACTCCTCAACTATATGGTTTCTCCTGAATATAACCATACTGCTTTAAAACACTTGGAGATAGGAGCGAAAAGAGGTGGAGGTTCACTGAACGATATAGATCGCCCTCAATTAATTGTATGTTCTATGGATCTTGATCGCGAAAAAGCATTAAATGAGGCACGAGAGCTCCTTACACAATACATGGGGCAACAACCACATTTAATGAAGGCAAGTAAGATGCCTCAAGACATCCTTGATAAAATACACGAAGAGTTAACATGGCCTGCAACACGGGAACAAATCCATAAAGCGATGAGACATATCCCAGATGATATTGTGCAAAAAATAACAGCAAGTGGGAAGCCAGATGAATGTCTTGAACAAGTTTCCCAGTGGGTTGAAAGTGGATGCACTTGTCCAGTCCTATATCAGCTCTCAGATGATGTTAAGCTGATGATTGACACATTTTCTTCAATTTAAGAACAGAGTTGTTCGATTCCACTTTTATAACATTTAAAAGGGAGCTAGTACTAGATGACTTAACTCCTCTGTGATATGGGATCGGAGTCTAATGAAATTTAATTTAAAAAAATTCTGTCAATCCTTAGCCTTCAATGATTTTTCGTTAAATCAAGAGTTTCTTAATACCCTAGAAGAGATGTACAGTTCAAGTGATATTTTGGAGAGAGATTATTCAACGATTAGAAATATTTTTCAAGATAAGAAACTTACATGGAATGAAATTGACCAATTGAACCATTTCTTAACTATTTCAATTCCTAATTCTTGGAATGAACGTTGGACAAATCTTGAATCCGCAATAGGATATTTTAAATTATCACAATTCATTATCTTTGAGCATGTTCAATATATAAAGGATATACATCTCCGATCTATCCCTGACGGATATGAGAGTGATAAAAATTTTCACTATTTTCTTAATGGGCAAAAATTATCGTCATTCATCCAAGAATTTCGTAAATTCATTGATGTGGACGAAAAATTGTACTTAAATTCCAAGGAACCTCTTCCAATTAAAACCATGTTAGAAGAATTTTTTCAAAAATTGGGAAACCTTGCTGAGATAACTCCACCATATCTTTTAATTACTTCAAATGGGAAGGAAAATGATCCTATGCACCCATTGAGAATAGCGGAGGAACTCCGGCAACTAGGAGCTGACATCAAAAACAGCTTCAAAAGATTACCCACAAAAGAGTTAGTATCATTATCGAATGCTGCTATAATGGGTTTAAATGAATTCATGAAAGGGAAAAAATTGCAGGAAGACGAATTTAAAGCTGAATCCTTTTGGGGTAGAAAGAAAGGGATTCCTCCTATTCATCACCTTTTTCGCTTTTTAGAGGATATGTTTGATTTTGAAGATTACATCTGGTTCCAAAAAATGATGTTATAGAAATTCAAGAACCATTACTAAAATTGCTGTGACAATACCAGCAATTATCATTCTAATACCATTCATTACAACATTTTCCTTGGAAATCTTGCCAAGATATGCCCCCAAAACGAATAAAGATATTCCAGTCAATAGAATAGATGAGATATAGGCAAATTGAATAGACCAACCAAAAAAATATGCACCAAAGAATGGGAGAAAGGAGATACTAGCCGCTAGAAAAGGACTAAAACCATCAACAAAGGCCACAAAATAAGATGAAATCGTTGCTGCCTGATTTACAACGGTATGCTCAAATTCCTCCAGCATAACTGATTCGATTTCAGCTAATTCCTCCTTTTTCACAGCACTTTCTGTTAAATATGCTCCAAAACCCCCTGAAACAGCCATCGCTATACTTGCACCTAGACCAGCCAAGATCAAAGCTCTAGGGTCATCAACATTGGCAAGAAAACTACCAATTATGATACCTAGCGCTGTAAGAGCTCCATCAAAACTATTCATAACCATATAGCGTTTTGCAATTCCCTCTGTTTCTCCCATTTGAAGAAGATTTATTATCTGCTTAAACGATTTCATTTGTTACAAACCATAATAAATTTTTCAGGGGCTTAGGATAATTAAATTCATATAACTACCACGAAAAGGAGATAACTAACAAATTAGAATATAAAGGATTATTCTTTGGTGTCAGATTTCTCCTCGATGTCTTCACTTTTCTTTTTGCTATGAACTAGTAAAGTTTCAATTCGTACTTCTGTACTTTCTTTTACAGTAAAAACAATGTCCTCAATCTTGAAAATTTCTTTTTCTACTGGTAGTCGGCCTAATTTTTCTTGGATAAATCCTCCAATTGTTACCGAGATCTCTGATTGAAAATTTGTCTTAAAATATTCATTAAAATCATCTAATGAGGTTTGACCACTTACTTTTGACTCACCTTCATTCTCTTCCGAGGGGGTGATTTCCGCAGGTTCATAATCATATTCATCCTGAATATCCCCTACTAAGAGTTCAAGAATATCTTCCAAGGTAATCAATCCTGCTACTTCCCCAAATTCATCCACTACGATAGCTGAATGTCGTTTAGTGTTTTGTAGTCTTTCCAAACACAAGTCAGCACGCATTGTTTCTGGTACATAGTCCGCTTCTCTTAATAGTTGGGAAATATCTATAGTATCCTTCTTATCACTTATTTCTTCAGCATCTAAGAATAGTTCCAAGTAATTCAATAGGTCTTTGGCATATAAAAAGCCAACAATTTTCTCCCTTGATTCATCAAAAACAGGAAACCGTGAATGACCTGTGTTATTGACACACCTGACTATCTCTTCAAAGTCATCAGTTATAGAGATTGTGCACATATCAGATCGTGGGGTCATTAACATTCTTATCTGAGTGTCAGGCAAATCAAAAGTTCGTTTTAAGATAGCACTCTCGCGTTCCTCCAGAATACCAGCTTCAGAAGATTGGGAAATTAGTAATTTCAGTTCAGCTTCAGAGTGAACAGGACGATGACCAACAATAGGTTTTATTCCAAAGAGTGCAAGAACTAGCCAACCTGTCTGATTAAATGTCCAAATAACTGGTTTAAATATCATTGCAAACCAATGTAAGGGCTTTGCGACCCATAGACTTGTATTCATGGGATATTGGAGAGCAACACTTTTAGGAGCTAATTCACCCAGGACAACATGCATATAGGTAGTAATGGCGAATGCCAACAAGGCACCTAAAGAAAGCCCTCCTAAAAGCGCAAAAATTCCTAAATCATGAAAAAAAACTTCGAGAACGGGTTCAATTGAAGCTCCTGCCAAAAATCCCAGTGCAAGACTTGCCATTGTTATCCCAAGTTGTGTTGCACTGATAACTTCATCTTGATTCTGAATGGCTAATTGAACAGCTTTTGCTCTTCTACTCCCCGTTTTTCGAACAATTTCCTCTACTCTTGAAGGCCTGACACTTACTAAGGCAAATTCGGCGGCAACAAAGAAAGCGTTCATTAACACTAGTAAGAATGCAAGTATTAAAGCAATAATAAAACCGATTATATCTATTTCAGACATACTTTTTCGGTTTGCTCCGATTAAGCCCTAAGTCTTCATTATAATAGCCTTGATAATCCAGTAAGCGTAGAGTTTAGGGGACTAAACGACTTGGCTAATTAGTAAAATACTCATGACTCAGTTTTTTAAGATTTTTTCTTAAATTAATTTTTGAAAATAAATTACCTTATGTTTAGTTTAATCTTTTTTAGATAAATTTCTCTGGAGAAATCGTTATAGAAAAAGAGAAATAAAAGACACTAATAGGATTTTAAACTCTTGTTACCACAGTAGCGATACCGACGCCTCCACCACCACATAGTGTCTGGATCCCATAACGTTTGTTCGTATTCACGAGATAATGAGCCATATCACAGAAATAATGTACACCTGATGAACCAATTGCATGACCAGTGGCAATGGCTCCTCCATAAGGATTAACCCGTGGATCATCAAATGCATAATCAAAATGCTTTGCAAACGCAAGACAGGGGGAAGCAAAGGCCTCATTTGGTTCAATACAATCCATATCTTTCATCTCAAGTCCTGCTCTAGCTAATGCCCGCTCTTGTGCGGGGATGGGACCTGTTAACATTAACATTGGGTTATCACCAGCCACAGCAGTTGAAAGAATTTTAACCATTGGTTTTAATCCAAGCTCGTCCGCTTTTTCACGAGACATAAGCATAACAGCAGAAGCGCCATCTGTTATTTGGGATGAATTACCTGCAGTTACTTTTCCATTATCAGGTCGAAATACAGGAAGAAGTGCCTGTATTTGAGCCCATGCTGTATCAGGATCATCAATTGCTATTGTACGAACTGTTTGATCCTCAGTTACCGTTTTAGTTTCAAATGATCCGTCTGGGTTCTCAATTGTGACTTCAAAAGGTACAATTCGCTTCTCATAAGCTTCCTTATCTCTCATTGCCTTTGTTGCCTTTTGATGTGACCATAAGCCAAACCTATCCATATCCTCCCTCGTTAAATCATACTTTTCTGCCACGAGCTCTGCAGATTCTCCTTGAACAAAACTCATTCGTTCTTGGAGTTCAGCCATACGGGTGTCTGCCATGTGACAGTAGATGTTGTCAACAGGGTACATAAATCCAACCTGAAAGTCAATACCCATGGGGTAGTGGGTGAGGTTTTCGACTCCTGCAGCTATCATAATGTCCCCATCGCCTACTCTAATTGCATTTGCACATGTGTTAATAGCTTGTAATCCTGCATTACAATACCTATTGACGGTTGCTCCTGCTACTATATCAGGAATATTTTTCGCCATGAGCTGAGCAATCCGAGCAAGATTCCCTCCTTGCTCACCAATTTGAGTTAGTATCCCAACATGAACGTCCTCTATTTCATGGGGATCAAAAGAACTTGATTGATTTTTCACACGATCAACCAAGATCTCTAAAATGCCTGCTAACATATCTTGTGAAGACATATTCCTATAATATCCCCCATACTTAGCCATTTGAGCCCGAGAAGACTTACCCATAGGTAGGCGAATTGCGTCAACAACAACACAATCTCGTAGTTCCTTATTTCCCATAAAAATTCCTCATTCCTATTGATTTTAAAGTTACTCTAATTTTAAGTCAATTTTATTTATATTTTTTCCCTCTAACCCGAAAGTAACTAAAAAGCAACTATTTTGAAGAACCACTCAGGTCTAGAATTTTTAAAAAAGAAAATGTCTTCAATGTTAAAATATCCTATTCTGACATCACTCACCTAAGGGGTCTTAGATGCTTTCAATAGACTATAAAACAGCTTATAACAAAATAAAGAATTTAAAAATGACTGTCCTTCCCGATTTCTTTCTTGATGTTATCATCGATCCACAAATGTCATTTGAACAGTTAATCCAAGAAATCCAAACTGTGTATTCCAGAGGAGGAGGCAATCTTCTTGGCCCAGAGGCACGCTTCATCCCAGGAGGGAATGGAGGGAATGTGGCTAAAACTTTAGCTGGTTTAGGGGTATCCACCGCTTTTATATGTGAAACATCTCTCTTAGGGAAACAACTAATAGAATTCTTCATGCATCCACTTGGAGTAAAGACATTTATATCAACAGCTGGTGATATGGCAAGCTCAATAATTCTAGAAATTCCACATGGAACAGATAAACATAACGTGATGTTTTCAGCTTCTGGTAGTGTTGCAGAATATTCTTCAAAGAAATTAACATCCGATCAATGGAATATTCTTAAGGAAAGCCATACTATTGCTATCTGTAATGCTCAAAATTACCAAATGGAAGATCTTGTTGAAACTATCCTCAAGGAAGTCCCCCATCCTATCTTTGTTTCCGTTGATTTCTCAGATTTAACACCTCATCTTCAGCGGATAGATGGATTCCGAAATCGTATATTAGAACATCCAACAAGACCCCCATCATTTATTACAGGAAATGAAACGGAAGTACAATTATTAGCTAAGGAACCCAACAAGACTCCAGAGGAGGCTATTAAAATATTATCCTCAGAATACCCTGAAATTATTTTTGGATTACATATGGCCTCTAAAGCAGAAATTTGGAAAAATGGTAAACAATTGGCATCTGAATCCTGCTTTAAGATTTCTGTTTTAAATGCAACAGGTGCAGGAGATAGTTGGCATGCTGGTTTCATAGCAGGATGGCAATTAGGAATATCTATTCCTGAAATAACAAGATTTGCTAATGCTGTTGCAGGATATCAAATTTCTACGGGAAAAATCGGTTCTTTAAAAGATATTACTAATTTTTCAGCATCAACACCGTGTTACGATTAATGATTTCACCCATATGATTTATATGGGTTAGACAAATTCCTCTCTTACTGTTGGATTAATGGAATTAAAAGCATTTAACAGAAAAATATAACTTTTTCTAGGCTATCGAGGACTATCAATGGCACATAATGGGAATGTTGTTTTAATTGTGGGTACTGGTACTATTGGAGAACCGTTAACAGGACTTCTAGCAGCATTATCTAAGAAACTAGGAATAGATGAATTAATATTTTATAAACACACACCTAGGATAACAGATCGGCCTATGCTAAGGGGATTACTCTCAAAAGGAGCCCATATGTGCTGCCAGATAGAAAAGTTCAACAAATTCCGTGAAATCGGAGTAGAACCGACATACACTTTTGAGGATGCCCTTGCTAAGGCAACCGTTGTTGCTGATTGTTCAACTGAAGGAATGGGTGTAAGAAATCGCTTTTTATTCTATGAAAATGTTAAAGATGAAGTCCGTGCATTCTTAGCTCAAGGATCAGAACATGGTTTTGGCATCCCCTATGGTGTTGGACTCAATGATCGCGTACTTCATAGAAGGAATTCACAGTTTCTTCAGATAGTTAGCTGTAATACTCATGCAGCATCGAGAGTTCTTAAAGATTTAGCATTTGATACTAACGAAAATAGTATTTTAAGTGAAGCACGCTTTGTGTTTATGAGAAGAGCTACAGATGTTTCTCAGACTGGTGAATTCATTGCTGGGCCCTCTGTTGGGAAACATAAAGATCACACTTTTGGAACACACCATGCCAAGGATGTATATCGTTTATATTCTACATTAGGGTATCATCTCAATGTGTTCTCAAGTGCAATTAAGCTAAATACTCAATATATGCACACCTCTTTTTTCAATCTAGTGCTCGATAAGGAGAAAGCACTCTCCCTAGATGAGGTTATTCAAAAATTCAAAGATGATCCTTACGTTGCTGTGACTAATAAAACAGATGCCAATGTGATATTCTCTTTTGGCAGAGAATATGGTCATTTTGGAAGAATCCTGAACCAAATCGTTGTTGTTCTACCTAGTTTAATGGTTCGTCAGAGTGGACTTTTCACTGACAAAGTAGAGATAGTTGGGTATGTATACACTCCACAAGATGGCAATTCTCTTTTAAGTTCAACCTCTGCAGTCGCTTTCTTCTTAGATCCCGACAATGTGACTTTAGGTGAACCTCTCCCGTGGCTTAGACCATATATGTTTTCAGAGGTATAAGGGGTCCATCTTCTCATTATTATTAGGAGTCTAGAACAGTTCCAATAGGCAACATCTAGATGAAATGGTTTTTTAACGCTATATGGAGCATATC
>JBHLPG010000349.1:0-4102 GCA_048939725.1 Promethearchaeota archaeon
AGGAATTTGAGCATGTAGAGGACAATTACAGCAATTGTAACAGTTGTTAGAACCAGAACACTGACTGAAGGTCCTAACGTGAAAACTTGTATTAGAAAAGCAAGGCTAAAAAGTAATTGAGTAACAAGGAAAAGTGATAGACCAATTAAAATGTCCTTTTCCATTCCTAGATCGCCAGCAAAACAAAAGAACAACGCTCCAACCAGAAGAAAAATAGGAATAGAGTCATTAGACCGTATAATTAGAACAAATAAAGCTGCAATAATTGCTGGTATTCCTTTAAAGAAAGTACTGGATGTAGTAGCTATTTTCAGAACTGTTTCATTCTCCACATTAAGTTCATTTGTTTTAATACTCTTAAAAATTATGTAGATAAAAGCAAAGACCCAAAAAACTGAGCTATAAGCTATTAAATATTCCCACATATTTTTAGGTTGAAAATATTTGCTTTAAAAGGATTAATCTACAGTAGTGAGTTTCTCCTTACATGATCATTTGGAGTAGTAATGACTATGATCACATTAATTGTACTAGCTGCTGGTGAATCCAGACGATTTCCAAGTAATAAATTACTTTTTGAGATCAAAAAAAATGTCACCATTATTGAATTACTTCTGAGTTCAATATTGACCTCCAAAGTGGATCAAATACTAGTGATATTAGGTCATGAGGCGGAAGCAGTGGATAAAAAAGTCCAAAAGGTTAATACTGGCATAAAAACAGTGATCAATCCACAATATAGACAAGGAGGTATGTCTTCATCTATTCGCCTAGGGGTGGAAGAAGCTTTGGAAAGCCAGGCAGTTTTGATTACACCTGCAGATATTCCCTTCATTCCATCTGAGGTCATTAATTTACTTATCGATTATTATCTTTCCAATTCCCCCCTTCTAATTATACCGACTTATCAAGGACAAAAGGGCCACCCCATTTTAATCAGTTCAAAATTATTTAAACATGTCCTAAAGATATCAGAGGAGAGAAGAGGATTGAAAGAGATCATTGAAATGTTCAAAGAGGAAATCAAATTCCTCCCAACAAATTATCAAGGAATACTGTACGATATCGATAGTGTTACGGATATACTTGAGCTAAAAGCTAAAATTGACGCTGATTACAAAGATCGATGAGAATTTTTTTTAAGGCAAATCGTTTTCCAATCAAATTACCATTTAAACGATGTATTATGATTTCAATAACTATAGAACTGATGGCAGCAGTTCGAAATCCATTTCCGAGTAAAAAGAGAAAAATCAAACTCACACAGCTTAAAACTGGATTATCGATTAGAGAATTGCTTTTAGAAAGTGGTTTCCTTAAGAAAGAACTCAACCATCTTATTCCTATTGTAAATGGAACAAGAACCTCAATGGATTATGAATTAGCAGATGGCGATCATCTTTGGATAACTTTTCCGTTAGGCGGAGGTTTTTAGAATATGAGTCAAGAGTATTATTTTCCATCAAACCTTGAAGAGGCACTTAATTTACTTTCAAAAGAATCTACAGAAATCATTGCAGGTGGAACTCATCTCACAACCTCAAAAAATCGTACAAAATCTAATTTTGTGGATATTACACGTTTGGGTTTGAATTTCGTCAAGCAAGATCACGAATGTGTAAAGGTAGGAAGCACGACGACAATAACAGAGATGATTGAATCCCCAATCATTAATGAGATAGGTAATGGAATACTAACGAAAGCATGTCAACTCATCGCTGATACCCCATTACGGAATGTTATTACATTAGGAGGTAATATTGCAGGAACTTATCCATGGGTAGGCTTACCAGTTGTTTTACTCGTTTTAGATGCAGAAATTAAAATAAAGTCTCTAGAAGATACTAGAAAAGTCCCTGTGAATGATTATTATAAAGGTGGAAAAATACAGAAAGGTGAGATCATAACAGAAATCACTTTCCCATTCCGAAATGATTATTTCTGTCGGTATGAGAAGTTTGCATTGACCAAAACTGATTACTCATGGCTTACAATGGCTTTTTCAGCAAAAAATGATAATGGAATAATTGTTGATCCACATCTTGCAGTTTCCCGTATATCCAAAATTCAACGAGTGGTTCAGGTAGAAAAACTCTTGGAGGGTAAATCTCTCTCCAATTTGGACATAGAAACCGTTATAACAACCTTAAAGAACTCAGTGAAGATAGTAGCTGACTATAGGTCATCAAAAATTTATCGAGAGCATCTGTTAGGAGTATTATTCCGGAGAATGCTTGAAGAAATGAAAGGAAGTTAGTCAATGGAAATTCATGTTAAAATTAATGGAGATAGCAGAATTCTCCTAATTGAACCCAATGAACTCCTGATTGATGTTTTAAGAAGAGAGGGATATAAGGGAGTTAAAAGAGGATGTGATGAAGGAACCTGTGGAGCTTGTACGATCATACTTAATGACCGAGCGGTTAAATCATGCATATTACTTGCTGCTCAAGCTCATGGAGGTTCAATCACTACTATTGAAGGAATTGGAAGTCGTGAAGACCCTCATCCAATACAACAAGCCTTTGTTGATGAGGGTGTAGTGCAATGTGGTTTTTGTATTCCTGGACTAATACTGAGTGCAAAAGCACTTCTAGATAGAAATCCAAGTCCAACAAAAGGAGATGTAAAAGTTGCACTGGATGGAAATCTTTGTCGTTGTACTGGTTATTCTGGGCAAATTAAAGCAGTTTTGAACGCTGCTGAAGTAATGAGAGGTGAAAAACAGTGAGTCCAGAGGTTTTTGAGGGTAAAGTGGTTGGGAAAAGTGTCGCTAAAGTCGACGCCCTGAGTTTAGCGATGGGTAAACCCCTATATACTGATGACATGGATTTCAAGGATTTGGTTCATGTTAAACTTCTCACAAGTCCTCACGCCCATGCTATAATCGAGGATATTGACACTAGTGCCGCAGAAAAATACCCTGGAGTATTAGGAATTCTTACCTACAAGAATTGCTCTCAGGTTCTACACACAACAGCTGGCCAAGGGTATCCCGAACCGAGTCCTTATGATACTCGTTTATTCAATAAAAAAGTGAAATATGTGGGAGACAGAGTAGCTGCAGTTGCAGCAGAATCATTAAAAATCGCTAAAGAAGCTATAAAACTCATCCAAGTTAAGTACAAGGTTTTAAAACCGATTTTTAATTGGGATGAATCTCTTGGGAATGATATTATCATACATGACGAAGATGAAGCGAAATATCTTATTCCCGTGTTTTATGATCCATTAAAAAATCATGTGGCTCATGTAGACGCAGAGGTGGGAGACATTGAGAAAGGGTTCGCTAAAGCCGACTATATTGTAGATCGTAAGGTTAGAAACCATTATGGCCAACATTGCCCTTTGGAGCCTCACATATCAATTTCGTATTTAGATGAACATGATCGATTAGTCATAAAATCAGCAACTCAAGTCCCATACCACGCAAGAAGAATAGTTGCTCAAGTATTGAATCTTCCAGTTGTTAAAGTACGGGTAATAAAACCTCGGATAGGTGGAGGTTTTGGTACAAAGCAAGAAATAATTACAGAGATAATTACAGCCGCTTTTACACTTCATTTAAAGAGACCAGTAAAATTGGAGTATACTAGAAAGGAAGAATTTATTTCTGCCAGAACACGTCATCCAATGACTACGAGGTTAAAAGCTGGGGTCAAGAAAGATGGGACAATTACTGCGATGGATATGAAAGTACTTAGTAATACTGGAGCGTACGGATCTCATGCTTTAACAGTATTGAGTAATACTGGAAGTAAAAATTTGCCATTGTACCACTGTGATAACATCCGCTTTGTACACTAATCTTCCAATTGCAGGAGCCTATAGAGGTTATGGAGGAACACAAGCTGCTCTAGCCATGGAAATTGTAATGGATGAGCTAGCAAGAGGAATTGGAATGGATCCAGCAGAATTCAGGTTATTGAATCATATCAAACCTGGAGAGACATCACCCATTTTCAAAGCTCTTGGTGAAGGTACGGAAGGACATGAACAAACAATAGACTCTTGTGGTCTCTCTGAATGTATTCAACAGGGTGCAGATGCCATAGGTTGGTGGACTCGAGAAGAACATAAGAGAAAATACAGTACAGTAACA
>JBHLPG010000350.1:0-4096 GCA_048939725.1 Promethearchaeota archaeon
GGAAGGGAAAACCTAGAGTACTTTCCCGAAGGTAAAGGCATTATCTTTTGCATTAATCATCAATCTCATTTAGATGGCTTTATGGTTATTAGTGCCATTCTTCCACCTTTTGGACCAAGAAAATTCCTTGGGTTCATTGCTTCAGGAAAGATTTTGTTGGGAACATTTTTTGGTCGAATACTCCTAATTTTAGGTGCTATCCCAATTTTTCGAGAAAATCCGAAGCCAGCCCTTGATTATAGCTCTAAATCCGTCCAAGAAGGTTTTGCTGTATTAATAACTCCTCAAGGTAGACGCATTCATAGGACTCCCTTTCATGATTATTTCAGCTTGGCTGAAGAAGGACGCACAGGAGTGGGTAGAATCGTCTTAACAACAAATGGTGAAATTCCTGTTATGCCAGTTTACATCCATGGAACTGCAGAAGTTTTAAGACCAGGTACAGTCATTCCAAAGTTTGGGTCCTATATTTCAATTTCATTTGGTGAACCAGTCTATTTTCATCAATATTCTCGGAGAAAAGGATGGAGCGAATCTGACCTGGATTTCTTCCCTAAAGCGAGAGAAATAACTGATAATGTCATGAATTCATTACGGAACCTGTTTTTAAGCATTGAAAAACATTATCTGAAACTTCTTGAATTAAAATTTAACAAGAAAATTGATAATATTACAGTTTCTTCAGAGAAACAGAAAGAATTCAATAAGTTTCTTCATAAACTTACCAGTGTCCCTCCAACCCAAATCCAAGAATTAGTGAAATCATATCAAGAGTGATGTTATTCCAAACCATAATGAAGTCGATATGAATAGACAGCGAATTGTATCATGTATCCTGTCCCTGTCTTAAGACTGAAATGGTCACTGACTTGTTTTTTCACTCCCAAAGCAAATATTATTTCATCTTCTGCTAATACTCTTTTTTTCTTATCACGAATCTGAATTTTTAGTCGTTCATTTGTAATTTTCTTTTCACTTCTCAAATAGGTATAAACTATCATTGGGATTTGAGGAATATAGGGTTTTTTCTCCTCTAATTGAATGTAATCTTTAAATGGGTATGGTTGATAATCTTTCAGCCCCCTTGGCCTGAAATGTAGAGAAATTTTACTTTTCTTTGGAGATTCAACTGTAGGGGTAATATATAATAAACGAATTTTATAAATAATTGATTTTCCAAAAACCAGGTTACGTATAATGGCATAGGTGTCTTCATTCTTATGTAATGATGTGTGTATATAGTTTACACCAAGATTAATCATGTCTGGGACAAGATTATCCTTAAATTTAAATCCAGTATCTCCTCCTCGAACTTTTGTCCCACAAATATTGACCATTGAGAGAAGATACAAATCTGCTTCTGTAAAAATCTTTTGTGTTTTTTTGAGTGTACTTGAAGGATGTAATTCTAAGTCCCGCTTAGTAATTTGAGCTCTCCGATTAATAATATTAAAAGCGACTAATCTTGGTAATCGTGACAGACCACATAAATGGGGAGAACCAATTGTCACTAACAGTTTGACCTTTCTGGGATCAAATGTTTTAACGAAGAATCTTCCCATTAGTCCTCCCAGTGAATGTCCAAAGATATATAATGACTCATGATTAGTTAGGTGTAAGATTTCGTAAATAACATTCTCAAGATGATGAGTATTTGTTTCTACTCCTAGAGTATCATCATATAAAGCCATTGCAAAGATATTTCGAAAGCCATCCGCCCAAAGGTACCGCACCATCCAATTCCACGTTGAATAATGTGAATGGAATCCATGTATAAGTAGAATTGGAAAAAAACGATCTTCTTTTAATCTACTTTCCATATCCTGGTGAATATACCTCCATATTTTTAATTCTGGATCAACTTGTAACCAATGAGCGTCCAGTTCCGCGAATCGAGAAGTCACATCCACATATTGAATTTCATCTTGAGTTGGAACATTTAAGTCCTTTAAATAACCCTCATCCCATGAAACCTCTTCATCTAAGTGATACTCGAATATATTTGAAGGAACTTGAATTGAAACTATCTCACGAACCATTCCAACTGGTTTATCAAAATGTAAATGGATCTCAACTTTCCATTCTCCTGCTTGTTCAAGAATTGGAATGCGCCAATGATGATTAAACCCAGGTTTCGCCTTCCCCGATATATTACCTGTAATTTCGCCATCTGGAGACTCTGCAATAAAAGTGTATTTTGTTTCTCTTTCAATATTGAATGACACAGTCAAATAAGCGGGCAAACATTGTAAAACTCCCCCCTGCAGATTATTATTGTCATAAACATCTACAATCTGACATTCAATCTCATTCATTTAATCCAGATAGATGAGCTTTGTTTTTTTAATTTTTTCCCATACTTAACTATCTCTTTTCTTTTAGTATTTACATAAGCTATTAATATGGATTTATCTAGCCTTATATTTACCGAAATAACGAATTTCAGATGGAAATGATAAGAATGCAGGAACATGATGTTATCATCATTGGTTCAGGCCTCGCAGGATTGACTGCAGGAGCAAAACTAGCTAAGGAAGGGAAGAAAGTATTGTTAATCGAGCAACACAATAAAGTGGGGGGATGTGCGACAGTCTTTCATAGAAAAATTCAGGGCAAAAAAACTGGATTTGAAGTTGGATTACACGAAATGGATGGCTTAGATAACGCATTAAATCCTAAAAATCATATTTTTGAAGAGCTTGAAGTAAATAACCAAGTTGAATTCATTCGTGTTCCTGAGTTTTTTCGGATAACCAATGGGAGATTTGATGTTACAATCCCTCACGACATTCCTGAAGCAAAAAATATTCTTTCAAAAGCATTTCCAAGAGAGCAGGATGCTGTGGACACTTTTTTTAAGGACATCAAGGAAATTTATGATTCTCTTGCAACAGGAAACTTAGAAAAATTAGCACCTATTAGTCAAATGAGTATTGGAGAGTATCTTGACACAATCACCAATAACGAAGACCTAAAATTTGTTTTAACAGGAAATCTTGGTTATTATCACGATGATCCTTATAGTTTATCCATGATCTTTTTCTCTGCTGCTCAGACTAGTTACTTTACCGGGGGTGGACATTTCATCAAAGGGGGATCACAATCACTTTCTGACCACTTAGCCAGTGTTATTTCAAAAAATAATGGGACAATCATTCTTAAAAATCTGGTTACAGAAATTATAACTGAAAATGAGAGTGCTATTGGAGTCAAATATATACCAACGAAACAAAAGGATTTGGCAGATCGTGAAGAATTTTCCGCATATGCGAAAGTAGTACTCGCTAATGCAGCTCTACCAAATGTAGCAAGTGAATTAGTTCCTGAACTCCGAAATACAGAATACCAGAAGAAAGTAAATTCTTTTAAGCTTCCATGTTCAATCCTTTCATTGTATCTTGCTTTTTCTAAACCTCCTGCAAGTTTAGGACATAATTCTTATTCAATATTTGTAATTTCAGAAGATCTTACCAAGTTAAAGGATTTTTATCCACAAGAGAAAACAAATGATTTCTCAAAAAAAGGATTCACCTTCGTTGATTACAGTATGATAGATTCTCAGATCAATGATGAAGGAATTTATACAGGAGTAATTTGTTATATTGATTACTTAAATCACTGGACTCACCTAAATGAAACAGAATACAAAAAAAAGAAAGAAGAGGTAGCACAGATTCTTATTGAGAGATTAGAAACAGTTATTCCAGGTATAAGAGAGACAATAATTTATAGTGAGGTAGGTACTCCAAAAACTATGGTACGATACACATTAAATCCTGAAGGGACTGTTTATGGTTTTGCTCAAATCCCTAATCAAGTTGGACCAATAAAGTACAGTATTCGTAAACCACCAATAGAAAATTTATACTGTGCATCCGCTTGGACTGGAAGTGGCGGTTTTTCTGGAGCGATTATGGCTGGCTATTCTTGTGCCCTAAAGATTCAAAAAGATTGCTGGAATTAGTGGTAGGAGAATTCTAGAGTATTAAACACTGGGATCTCCTATAAAAATTATGAATTGACATTTCTTGGCACCTTTAAGTATTGTGTTCTTGGTGAATACTTTAACTGGTTTTTTCAAGATTGTCTCAAAATT
>JBHLPG010000351.1:0-4094 GCA_048939725.1 Promethearchaeota archaeon
CGAGGTCTATTCAGTGAAAAACGAGAACAAGAGTATTCAGATCGTGAGCTCCTGACTCGATATGCTCGGAGAATCGTTCCATTTAAAAAGAGTGTTATCTTAATTTCTTTTTTCATTTTAATTTCCACGGTAGCGGATATTATCATTCCTCTTATCGTTGGCTTTGTAGTTGAGGAGCTCGAAGCGCCTGACCATGAGTTTTCACTAGTTCTGGGTGCTGGAGTCGTGTACTTCATACTCTCTGTGGTAATCTGGATTATGTTTAGCCTCCGTCGTAGAGAGGTTGGGAATTTCATGCCCTATTTTTTGGAAAATCTGCGAATGGAAATTTTTGCCAAATTGTTAGAACAAGACATGAGTTTCTATGACAGACATCTTAGTGGGAGTCTGAACTCTAGGGTCTCGAATGATGCATTAGATTTCGGAAACACCACCATCTTATTAGCAGACACGATGGGTAATTTTCTCGTGAGTATTCTAACCTTTGCTATCCTTTTTTGGTTGAATCCGATACTAGCTCTGATAACTCTAGCTGGAGTTCCCTTCCTCTTTGTGTTAATGTTTTCGCTTCGGAAGTTAGCTCGAATCGTTAGTCGAGCTTACCGAAAGTCAATAGGAAATATTAATAACGCTATGGTTGAATCAATCGAAGGAATCCAAGTCTGTAAAAGCTATGGTCAAGAAGCTACAGTTTCTGAACAGTTTCATGAGACAAATAAAGAGTATTTTGGAACAGCATATCGTTTGACAGCAGTAACACATGTCTGGAGGGCAATTCTTGAAACTATTACTGCTTTAATACTAGTAACGATAGTTTATCTTGGTGGTCAACTCATAGTCCAGGGGGTTTCAACCACAGCAATTATTTTAATGTTTATCCTTTATATCCAGCGATTTTTTCGCCCTATCATGATCCTTGCAACATTTTTTCCTCAGCTTAGTGCGGGTATGGCGGCATATGAACGGATTTTGGACATTCTAGATTCTGAGCCAGAAGTAAAACAGAATCCCAATTCTCAGGATATTAATGAGTTAGAAGGAGAGGTTGTTTTTGAAAATGTTGATTTTCGGTATAGAGACGGCGATTGGGTCTTTAAGGGATTTAACTTAAAGATTGCTAAAGGAGAAAGACTCGCAATCGTAGGACACACTGGAGCAGGGAAGTCTAGCTTGGTTAAATTATTAACTCGGTTTTATGAATTTCAAAATGGATCCATTAAAATCGATGGCATTGATATACGAGATATGAAGCTTGATTCCTATAGAAAAAATTTGGGGATGGTTCAACAGGATGTATTCTTATTCTCTGGTACAATTGCGGAAAATTTGAGGTATGGCAGACGAGATGCCTCGGAAGAAGATCTCTGGAACGCCATTCAAGCTGTCCAAGCCGAGGAATTTATCGAATATTTACACGATGGAATTCACACACAAGTAGGGGAAAGAGGAGGAGGGCTTTCTGCGGGTCAAAAGCAATTGGTTAGTTTTGCTCGAGCTCTTCTTACTGATCCCAAAATTCTCATCCTTGATGAAGCGACATCATCCGTTGACGCATACACAGAAGCGATCATTCAAGAGGCCCTTGAAGTGCTTCTTAAGAATCGGACATCTATCATCATTGCTCACCGACTCTCCACTATTCTAAATACTGATCGAATTATTGTCATGGAAAAAGGACAAATTATTGAAGAGGGTACACATACGTCTTTACTTGCTCAAGGAGGGAAATATGGTCAGCTCTATAAACAATATTATGAGCATCAAAGTTTAGATTGGGAACCAACAGCACTAGATAAAAATTTTAAATCCTATAAAATCAGGGAACCTCAATAACTACATCTAGCTGAAATTTCATCTAATTCTAATAGAGTTTTTATATATATGAAATTTCATCTAATTCTAATAGAGTTTTTATATATAGGAACAATAGATCTGTTATAATTCAACAACAAAGGAGAATCTGAATGTGAATAAGAAAGATATTCAATTCTTGGTTGCTATAATCATCATTTTATTCATAGCTGTTTTTCTTGGGTTTGCAGGAAGTCAGGGAGGAGTGACTATTCTTGGTGGGATACCAATATTTGCATTATGTGTTTTTCTTGCCTTTGTAATTCAATGGATAGCTTTCATTCCTGCTTATATCAAGAAAACCGAGAAATTCTTCGATCTAACAGGTTCTTTGACCTACATAACTGTAATTCTCTTAGCTGTTGCCTTAAGCCCTGAGACTGATATACGATCTCTTTTATTAATGTCCTTGGTTTCAATTTGGGCCCTTCGTCTTGGCATATTTTTATTCCGTCGAATCATGAGAGAGGGGGAAGATAAACGTTTCAAGGAGATCAAGCAATCTGCCTCACGTTTTCTGTTAACTTGGACAATCCAAGGTTTATGGGTAAGCTTTACATTGGCAGCGGCATTAGCAGCAATAACGGTAGAACGAAGAACGGTATTTGGCCTCATTGGATTAGTAGGGGTTCTAGTTTGGATTATAGGATTTGGTTTTGAAGTTATTGCAGATTATCAGAAAAGTAAATTCAGATCTGTTCCTGAAAATGAAGGAAAGTTCATTACTACTGGATTGTGGTCAATCTCACGACATCCCAACTATTTTGGAGAGATTCTTCTCTGGATTGGTATCGCACTAATCGCACTTCCAACTCTTGAGGGGTGGAGATGGATTACATTAATCTCACCAGTTTTTGTCACATTACTTTTAACTAAGGTAAGTGGTGTTCCCTTATTGGAGAAACGGGCTGATGACAAATGGGGGGGTCAAGAAGAGTATGAAGAATACAAAAAAAGGACTCCTGTATTGATCCCCAATCCATTCAAGTAGCAAAAAGCAATGGAGTTAAATCTAAGATTTAATGCAGAACGTAAAGGAGTAGAAATCTTAGAGATGGGTCGTTTAAATCCTGAAAAGTTACATGTAACTATTTCACCACCTACAACTGTTGATTCCCCTATAGTACCTCGTTGTTACACATTAACACATTCCGATCGAACAGGAAATTTATTTTTAACCATTGCCCATGAATTTAACAAAAAACAACTAAAAGGATGGCAAACACGAATAATGCGCGATGAAGTACTAGCTGAATGGTTGAAAACAGATGGGATATATTCACTTCATGTCTATTGTCAAATTAGTAGGGGAATTGGTACGTTGAAGTTTCGTGATAGAATATTCCGTAAAGAATTGCCCTTAGTACTAGAAGCTTTTCGATATGGGGATCAGGAGTTATTTCATGCTAATTCATTCCTTGACCAGGCAGATATTTGGATACACTTCCAATCAAAGAAGAAAGAGTTTAATAAAGTTGAGAAATGGAGTTCTCCCCAAAATTATCTGATTTAAGATTAAAAATTTTACATGAAAGACCAATTTAAGCTTTTTTGGATGAATTATAGTATGGAAATCAAAAAAAATAGATTTTTTCAATCACAATTATCTCTAGGTCCGATAGGTGTTTTATTCCTTGCGGTATTCATCGACTTATTAGAATTTGGGATTATAATACCATTACTTCCATTTTGGACATTAAAATTAGGAGCAACACCCTTCATATATGGTGTACTGGCGAGTCTTTATTCATTAATGAGCTTTGCATTTGCTCCTATTTGGGGGGGGATCTCAGATCGATGGGGACGTCGTCCTGTCATTCTAGCAGGATTATTTGGGACAATTCTCGGATTGGGTTTACTAAGTTTAGCAGCGTTATTATTCACCGATTCATTAATACTGATTTTTATTTCTCGAATAGTTGGAGGAGCTTTTACTGCAGCAACCTTACCTACCAGTCAAGCCTATATTGCTGACACAACTTCTGGAAAAGATCGTGCAAAAGGTTTTGGCTTATTGGGTGCAGCATTTGGACTTGGGTTCGCATTAGGGCCTGGAATTGGGGGACTTCTATCATTTTTCGGTGGATATGCACTTCCAGCTGTATTTGCGACAGTCATTGCTATCGTTAATTTCGTTGCAGCAATCAAATATCTACCAGAGTCATTGACTGAAGAAAAACGTGAAAGAAGAAAAGATATAATCGCTCATGAAGCTAGTGCTGAAATCAGCTTACGCGACACTC
>JBHLPG010000352.1:0-4082 GCA_048939725.1 Promethearchaeota archaeon
TGGCCTCCAGGGCGGCGGCAAAACCACCACCGCCGCAAAACTCGGCAAATACCTTGTCTCAAAAGGCAGAAGACCTTCTTTCAGAATTAGGTTTGTCGGAAAGGAAAAAGCACAGGCCCGGAGAATTATCGGGCGGAGAACAGCAGCGTGTTGCAGTGGCAAGGGCTCTAATACAGAATCCCGGAATAGTTCTCGCAGACGAGCCTACAGGGAATCTCGATACATCAACCGGAGAAAATCTTTTTCAGCTTCTTATCGATTTAAACCGAAAGAAAGGCATAGCATCAAGACTCTTACGAAAAATCATACGCTTCTTGAACCAACAAGAAGTTATTTCTATCACATTACACACTACAGAAGTCGGGAGAGGTGTGTATGAAAAAAATGGATTCATACTGAAGGATAATGAAATGATATATACAGTTCCATTAGACCAATAAACTAAAACGTTCCATGTTCAGTTCTTCTAATAATTTCATCCTGGAGTTCGGGAATCAAATCAACAAAATAATCACTGTAACCCGCAACACGTACGATTAGGTCACGATATTTTTCAGGATTTGCCTGAGCTTTTCTCAGAGTATCTGCTGTTACAACATTGAATTGTATGTGATGATTGTCTAGTTTGAAGTGAGCACGTATAAGGTGCATCAACTTCTCAATACCCTCATCAGTAGACAGAAGTTGAGGTGTGAATTTCTGGTTTAAGAGAGTTCCCCCAGTCCTTAAATGATCAAATTTTGAAACTGACTTAATAACTGCTGTAGGACCATTTCTATCAGCACCTTGAACTGGTGAAATACCTTCTGAAAGAGGCTCCTTGGCCATCTTACCATCAGGTAACGCACCAGTCATTTGACCAAAGTAAACATGAACAGTGGTAGGAAGCAAATTGATTCTATGAGATCCTCCTCTTGTATTAGGTCGGCCATCTACAGCTGCAAAATAACTTTCAAAGAGTTTAACAGTAAGAGAATCCGCGTAGTCATCATCATTCCCATATTTTGGGGTATCATTTATGATTCGGGTTCTGATTTCATCAAAACCCTCAAAATTCGCCTTTAATACTTGTAGAAGCTCAGTCATACTAATATAGTTATTGTCATATACATTGTACTTTATTGAAGTCATGGAATCGGTAATACTGCCTAATCCTACACCCTGTATATAGGATGTGTTATAACGAGCCCCTCCGGCATTATAGTCTTTTCCATTCGAGATACAGTCTTCAATTAATAATGAAAGGAAAGGACACGGCATGTATTTCGAATAGATTCTTTCTATAATGTTATTCCCCTTAATTTTGATATCTAGAAAGTAATTGAGTTGTTTCTCATAGGCATCATAAAATTCATCAAAACTTTGGAATTTAGTAGGATCACCTGTTCTTATACCAATAGGTTTCCCTGTTCCAGGATCGATACCATTATTTAGAGTAATTTCAAGTACCTTCGGCATATTGAAATAACCAGTTAAAATATAGGCTTCTGTTCCGAACGCCCCCGTTTCAACACATCCACTTGCTCCCCCTTTTCTTGCATCCTCTAAAGATTTACCTTGCCTTACCATTTCTTGAATTATGGCTTCAGTGTTAAAAATTGAAGGTTGTCCGTAACCAGTTTTGATGATTTTCAATGCTCGTTTAATTAGACGGTTAGGATTCTTCTTACTTAATTGCACCATGGAACTAGGTTGTAGTAATCGCATTTCTTCAATAATATCTAGCAGTAAATATGAGAGATCATTTGTGGCATCCGAACCATCTTGTTTGACTCCCCCAATATTAATAAGAGTGAAATCAGTATATGTATTACTCTCTTGAGCTGTTACTCCGACCTTTGGAGGAGCTGGCTGATTATTAAATTTAACCCAGAAAGCTTGAAGGAGCTCAATGGCTACTTCTTTAGTTATTGTCCCTTCTTCAAGCTCTTTTGTGTAAAAAGGATATAAATGTTGATCTAATCTTCCAGGATTAAAGGAATCCCAAGTATTTAGCTCAATAGTGACTCCGAGATGGACGAACCAATAGTATTGTAATGCTTCCCAAAGAGTCCTTGGAGCATGCGCAGGAACCCTTTGGCAGATTTCAGACATCTTCAATAATTCTTTTGATCGTTTACTATCTGTGACGTGATTCGCTAAGTTTTTCAATGCCTTAGAGTATCGATGAGCATAAGTAATTAATGCATCAGCAGCGATATCCATTGCTTCCAATTCTTCTCTCTTATCAAAGGCTTCAGGATCATTGAAGAAATCTAAGTTGTTAATAGAGGATTCTATCTCTTCTTTAAGATCCAAGAAACCTTTTCGATAAATGACATCACCCAAAACTGTATGACCTGGGGCTCTCTGCTCTTGGAATTCAGTAAAAATACCCGCTTCATAGGCAGCTTTCCATTCCTCAGAGACAGAATTAAAAATTTTGTCTCTGATGGATCTTCCCTTTTCCCAAAAAGGAATAATGGTGTTGTTATAGACCTCTCGGGTTTTAGGACTAACTTTGAAGGAAATTTTCTCCCTTGAGTCTAGTATCTCAAGATCTTTCAAACTATGGACACACAATTCGGGATAAGTTGGTGCAGCTTTTGGTTCCGACCCCTTCTCCCCTACAATTAACTCCCTATCATTGATACATATTTTTTTATTCTCTAAGAGGTACTTAAAAGCTAAAGCTCGCTTAACAGGGATTGAAACTCGATCTGCAATATCACTCTGATAAAACTGGGTAAGCAATAATGCTCGTTCGGGATCGAGTTGAGGTATAGCATTCAAACTTTGGTCCCGCAATTTTTGAATACGTTCATTCATAGGTTATCCTCCTATTTTTGTAATGAATCCAAGCTCTCTAAATGTATTCACTAATTGATCTAACCTTTCTGATGATGGGGGATTAAGATCTAATAATTTATTTTCTCGGTTCAGTTTTTCATACTTACTATAGCCAATTTTATGGAATGGAAGAAGATTGATTTCTTTAATAGATTCGAGTTCCGTTATCCATTCAGCTAACTGATCAATATTTTCTTCTGTTTCAGTTATTCCAGTAATAACTGGAAAGCGAATGATGATATTTTTACCCTCGTTGTCAAGTTTCTTTAGATTTGATAGAATCGGTGAGACTGATACTCCTGTATATTTCTGATGTTTCTTATCATCTATCATCTTAAGATCGTATAAAAAGAGATCCACTTTATCTTTGATTTTTTCTATAATCTCCCATGATGCATACCCACATGAATCAAGTACAGTTGAGATTTCATGTATTTGACAAGCAGTTAATAGGTTTTCTAGAAAATAAGGTTGCATCAATGGTTCGCCACCCGAAAAAGTGGCTCCACCACCCGATTCATCATAAAAAATCCGATCTTTTTCTATTTCAGCAATAACCTCATCAATAGTCACTTCTCGCCCAATGATCTCATGGCTAGCTGTTTGACTTATCCAAAATCTTTCAGGTTCGGGATTTTGTCCCTCTGGATTGTGACACCACCAACAGTTTAGGGGGCATCCTTTGAAAAAGACTGTTGTTCGAATTCCAGGGCCATCATGAAGTGCATATTTCTTGATGTCAAAGATAATCCCTTTATTTGACGTTTCCATCACTTCATGTCTTTTTGAGACGATTAGAATTCGATAAGAACTTCAAAGTAAGTTTCGATTTAACTTATTCTTTACGATTTCACTTTTTAATCGAATTCATAATATATTGCCTCAATCTCCTATTAAAGAATGCGGATGAAAAATTATGTCAATCTTTGCCACTCCGATTATTCACAAAGTTTTGATAAAATCAAACCGAGAAAAAGTCTTTGATAATCTGACAACTGCGGAAGGGTTAGATGGATGGTTTACCAATGGAGCTGTTGTTGATCGAAGACCTGGAGGCAAAATTATCTTTAAGTGGATCGATTGGGGACCCGATAAAGTAAATACTCAAGCTGTTTGTCCAATGGTGGAAGTAAGAATCCCTGAGCGATTTGTCTTTAAATGGTGAATAACAGATATTGGATTTCCAGGTACTTTAAGAATCACTTAGATGATGTTTGAATACAAAAAGACATCGGGTCACAGGATAGCTGTGG
>JBHLPG010000353.1:0-4082 GCA_048939725.1 Promethearchaeota archaeon
TAGATTCCTTTTCTTTTCTTTTCTCAGCTGTTTGTATTCTATTAATAAATGAATCACTGAAAGCTACAAAACCATCAACCCAGAAACCACTCCAAGATTTAATAACAGGAGGAAAATATATTCTCAATTTTATTCCACTTCTTTATTTACTTATTGTTTTTTCAGGATTGATGTTTGCAGGGGGAGCGTCAATGATTTTGATAGTCCCTTATTTAAAAACAGAATTTCATCTTGGAGAAGGAATGAGTGAGTTTGTTTTTGGATTGATGACCTCTTTTTCTGCAATGGTAGGACTATCGATTGCATTTATTTTATCAAGAAAAGCTCAGATTTCTAAACCTGTGACTTTAATATCAGTTACAACGGTTTTAGCTGGAACAATCTTAATTATTTTTGGTGCTGCTCCTAATCTTTGGGTAGTTGGAATGGCATGGATTGGATTCGGAGCGATAGAGGTGTTCATTGGAATTCCACTACAAACAATCGCTCAAGAAACTGTTCCTGATGTGTTACGTGGAAAGATCTTTTCTTTTATTAACCTCTCAATCACAGTGTCCCAGATCATTGGAATGGGTATTGTTAGTGTAATTGCCAGTACTGTTATCGGAATTAGAGGGAGTTTAATCCTGAGTGGGATCTCCTTATGTGTTTTCTTTGTTATCGGTATAATTATATTGAGAAGAAAACAACTGGAGCTTCTGGTTAATCAGCGACGGGAGGAATTAGTACAAACTCCTTTCCCGTGATTTTTAGGTTTCAGGAGAGTTTTTATTTATCTCTGTTGTTATTTTCGCATATTCCTTGACTTTAGCTTCTTCGCTTGTGCCTTTAAGAACTAAAACATATTCTAAACAACCCCGTGCGCGTTCCCGCCGTTGAATCATATCATCTAAGTTGCTGGTGATGTCAAGATGAATGACAACGTCTGCCTCTCCTAGGTTCAACCCACGGCCCCCAACGGGGGTGAAAATCAAGACATTTACATCTTCTTGTTGAAATTGTTCAAGTATTATGCGCCTTGTATCTTCTGGAGTTTTCCCAGATAAATATTTTACTCCAGGAAACCCTAAAGCTCTCGTTAAAAGCATATTGGTTTGTTCTCCCAAGGCCAGGTAGCGAGTAAAAAGCAGAACTTTAGCTCCTCGGATGATGTGTTCATGAATTAATTCAATGGCAGTATCTACTTTTGGATTAATTAAACCTCGGGTGGTTGTTTCTTCAGGTTTATCAAAGCGGGGTAACTCAGAACGATGTGAAACGATAAATGAACTAGCTTCGATGACATTTTGAAACGCCTCACGATTTTCCTCTATTTTTATATACTTAAGAAATTCACCTGGAGTTGAATCAAGAAGGAGAAGTCTTGCATGGGTGAGTTTGAAGATGAGGGAAAAAGCATTCACCAGTTGTTCCCGAGAATCGTTATCATTAACTTTGTACTTCCCAATACGAATAGGGTAGGTTGTCTGTGAGTCTTTCAATCGGTCTAAAGCTCCTCCATAAGATAGTTTAATAATATCTAAACGACTAAGCTGGGGATCAAGGAGTTCTTGAATTGTTGTAATTGGTTTGGTTAGGAGGGTCGATATTAGCTTATCTATATGTTTATAATCCTCACGATCTATTTCTCGAAATTGTGTGATAGTTTCATAAGGTGCTAACTCGGGTCGCTGCATGAGGTGTGTTCCCTCGCCTAGTATTTTGAGAATTGCTGTAGCTCGATATTGATCGCGAGTCCCTGTCATACCTAAGATGGGAAAGCCACCAACTTTCGGACGAACCTGAAAGAGCTCTTCAAAAAATTTGCTTAATCGGAATCCTGTCATGGATCGGGCCAATAAGTCAGTTGCCTCATCAATGACACATAATTGGATAGATTTGAAGATATCGACATTTCTTCGCGATTTTATTTCGAATCTATCGTTCATTAGAGCGGTGATAGGTGAGAAAATCACATTTGAGACACTATACATTTTCTCTTTCTGAGCTAGACTGAGTCCTTTTCCCCCAGTTTTAGGATCGAATAGATACCCCAGCTTATCGACAAAACCAAATGTTTTAGCCATTTCTAAGGCTTGACGACAGCGTAAACCTGCTGCTTCTCGTGCAGATGTGAAAATAAATTTCCCTTGTGGATTCATTTTTTTTAATAATAAAAAGACCAAAAGGGCAATGATAGTCTTTCCTGTCCCATATGGATAATTTAAAAGTGAAGAATTTGGTATTTGAGTCATGATTTCTTGAGTTGCTGCTAGCTGATAGTCCCGCTGTTCAATTGTGAGGCCCTTGAGATACTTTCTTAATTCTGGATTGATTTCCATTTCACTAAACTCTACCTATTTTGAGGATGAACGTACTTTTTAAAAGCTACATTTCTGAAACTGTAATTCAATAATCTAAAATGAGGTGTACACATTGGAAGAATTAATTGCTACCTTAAGATCACGTCGCTTAGGAATATTGTTCATCCTGAAAATGATTCCCTTGGATTTGTGGGATTGGAAACCCAACCCCTCTATGAGAAGTACAGCTCAACTCGGGAATCACTTAGCCTGTAGTCCCTTAGCTATTCTCGAACTCTTACGTGGGAATATTCCTGATGAGGAAACCTATAACGATTTAGAAAAAAATAATATGCCAATCAATGCACAAGGATTGACGAATTTATATGATCAGAGTTTAGAAAAATTAATTTTATATCTCCAAGATCATTTGGAAAATGCCCGTGTAGAAGACATCAAGTTTTTTTATCAAGACCATAATACTTCGATTTACAAGGAAATTTTTGAAGAGATTGGGCATGAGTGGTTTCATTTAGGCCAATTATTTACATACCTCAAACAAAATGAGGTGGTTGTCGATATGGGGGCTTATTATGGGTACAAAGATCCTGACACAAATATTCCACCAAATAATTAATCACTGAATTATGTAGTTAACTACTATCCAGAGTTAATGGAAAGAGAATATTAATCGCATTTTGAGTAACCCACGAGCATCCATTGAAATAAGCGACAATGAAGTGCAAATAGTGGGGTATAAGCGAATATCCTTGGATATCAGAGAGAAATTGATCTTCAGGAATTCGCATACTTATTTGGACGGATACAGGGTTGATAGTTGTCATTTCCATGGTGATTGGTTTGGTTTTAAGCCAGGAGAAAAGTGTTGTGAAAAAATTAGAAAGAAAGTAGTAATTTCCCCAAATAATTGGATTGAGATAACCTATGGACGTTGTCTTAACTGAGGAGGAGATAATATATCGAACTTTAGATGTAAAAGGTGAGTGAGAGAGGCTACTGGTTAAGATCTTAACTAAGGGAAGAGCCCTAATTATTGGTGACGTTGTTTGCAATTGCAAAAAGTCTGACGCAATAAGAGTTGAAACTCTTTGGCGATGTGATGCCTTTAATAATTTTTGAAGCAAAATTGGCGCTTGATCTTCGCTACCTGCCAACACATGTGTTCCAAGATCCACAGTTAAAGATGCTGTTCGCAGTTCGTGGATTAACTCCTCTATCCAAAATTTCTCGTAATATGAAGGAGTGAATTCTTTAAAGTGATGAATTTCATAGGTTTCAAAGGATGTGTAAGAATGAATATCTAGGTTAAGATTTTGAAAGAGTGGTGCCGGAATTGTTATGGGAGTTATGGAGGGATGTAATCCAGTTAAGTGAGCAAATGTTTGAGTGAAATACAATATCTCTTGATCATTAGGAGATAGAATGAGGAATGGAGTGAAAGGCTTTGCATTGATAGATAGCGGTTCTTTCAACTGATCCATTATTATTGTCAGACTCTCCTTAATGAGCGCTAGAAACAGTTTTCTGAATGGAAGAACGATCTAGACTCATTACTCCGCTAGTTTGAAGAATACTATCAATTCTAGACGAAAAATCTCTAAAGAGATTTGGCTCAATACAATCTTGTTCAAAAAATTTATGGTATTGTTCGATGAAGTTATTGTGAATTCGTCTCATAATTGTAGATATTTTACGTTTGGAGATTTTTTTCTCGGATGTGACCAGTGCGAGAACAATTGATTTTTTGAATTCGTAGTGAATAGTATGATGTTCCATACA
>JBHLPG010000075.1:0-16586 GCA_048939725.1 Promethearchaeota archaeon
CCTTTGAATGTTTCCTGTGAGGGAAAGGCTATTATTGCGGTTCATCCTGATGATGCGGATGCTGTCCTTCAATCATTACAATCCTCCCCAATAGGTCAAAAAGCAGCAATAATTGGTGAAGCCAGAGAAGAGAGAACAGGAAAAGTGTTCATGAAAACCACCATTGGTGGACATCGGATTCTTGATAAACCAGTGGGAGAGCCAATTCCCCGAGTATGTTGATTTGATCAATTAAGGATGGCTTGTTGATGTTTTTTCCTCTTCCTCAAGCCTCCAAATTTCCTCCCACATTGCTAGAGTTTCTTTTGCTTCTTCTGGTTCCATTTTAGATACAGCATAACCCGTATGAATTAAGATCCAATCCCCTATCTTAACCTCTTCAGGCATCAAAGCAGTACTAACTTCTCGGGTTACACCCTTTCCAAAATCAGCAATGATCGTCGTAGTATCAATAAATTTCTTTACTTGCGCTGGAATTGCTAGACACATATTGACTTAATTCAACCCTATAATTTATTTTATAAATAACCTACTATATATCGTTTAAGTATTCTACTTTTAATCTTCTTCTTCCCATATAAAAGAAATAATATATTGGGAATATTACTCTTGAGGGGAGTCAAGAACATTGAGAATCGTTGGAACATCAATCTGATCAAAATCTATCCTTAAAGAGCGAAGTAAAGCTCCAAGTAAAATTCCTGCATACATTGGTAAATTTAGATATGTCAACCAATCTATAAATTCCCATGTTACTATATTCAAGGATAGATTGTGAACTCCCTTAATTACTACCCAAGAAAAACAGGTTATAAATGTAAATCCAGAACAACAAGATCCTATAATGAATATTAGCTGAGTCAACTCCAATAATTTAAGTTCCTCTCCTTCAAATTGATCAAGAACGGAATTTAGGCGGATAGTGGCTCTGATGAATATGTACAGAAGAGACATTATAGCCAGAAAGTACACAAACAGTTCTATGTTAAGAGAGATCGTTAATAAATAGATATCAGGTTTAATAGCAACAAGTGCAGCTGATCCAATGGCCGCACCAAATATTGGTAACAAATATCGCTCAATTTCACGTGAACGATTGAGAAATGCTGATAAGTAGGAATTCCCAACCTCAAGAAAAAGAATCCAAACGAACATATTCGTAATTAAAAAGAGCTCGAGTTGATAAGACTGGGGAGAAAGCACTGCAATGAACAGAAGTATGAAAATCGCTGCTCCAAGGAGAAAAGTTACAGCGATATGAAGCATGGTAATTTCTTCTTTCTGACGATATGTCCTGAAAAAAACTAAAAAATTAAGAAATGCCAGACCAGCTGTAAGGATTAGGGGTATTGCAAGGATTAAAACCTCTAACAATCCACTCATTGAAAATATTCCTCCATTTTACTTTCATCAAGTCCTAATTCATGAAATATCCTAGTAGCATATTCCTTTGCCCAAGATTCTGTTCTCTCCTCCAGAACTCGTGCAGCTAATACGCTAACTTTTAGATTCAGAATTTTTGCATTCTTTTCAAGGATTTCTCTTGTTTTCTTATTAATTCTGATTGATAATACAGTAGTTCTTGGCATTTGCAATTCTCCCATAAATGGTAAACTTTGTAAACGATGCAAACGGGGAGTTATCAAGTCGTCTCTTAAATATCTGCATGGAAATAATTTCTTCCATAATCAGACTAGGAGCCTTTTTAAGAATGAGTGACCTTACTCTCAATATAGAAACCGCACAAAGCCAGTTAAATCATTCTCCTATGAACCGAATTCTTATTTGGATTCAAGCTCTCCGAGCACCCTTTTTCACAGCTTCGATTGTTCCCCTTGTACTCGGCATGGCAATTGCTTGGTATGATACAGCTAGATTTGACCTTCTTTTAGGATTTATGACCCTCATTGCAGGTGTTGCAATTCATGCTGGAACAAATCTGGCAAACGATTATTTTGACCAACCCACAGACGATGTGAATCAGAATTTCTCTCCCTTCAATGGAGGCTCACGAATGATTCAGAATAATGTACTGGCACCGCGTCAGATTATGATTGCTTCAGTGATTTGTTATCTCATAGGTATTGTGACAGCACTCTTTATCATTCTCAATACAGGAGGATTCTTGTTATTATTCTTTCTAGCCTTTGCGGTATTGTTAGGTCTATTTTATACGGCTCTTCCTGTCCAACTTAGTTATAGAGGATTAGGTGAAATTGCGGTTTTTGTCGGTTTTGGACCTCTAGGAGTACTAAGTGCTTATTTTATCCAATTAGGGTATATTAACTGGGGTTTATGCTTATTAGCATCTATACCAATTGCTTTCTTAATTGCTATGGTATTATTTCTTAATGAATTTCAAGATCTAGATGCAGATCGAGAAGCTGGTAAAAATACCCTTGTTGTTGTCATTGGAAAGGGCTCTGGAATAAAAATTTATGTAACAGGAATGATTATTGCCTACCTCTTCCTTCTCGTTGGAATAGTAAGTACTATATTTCCTCTATCCTTAATAATACCTTTTATCACGCTCCCCTTGGCAATAAAAGCAATACTAACAGCAAGAAAAAATTATCAATTAATCAAAGAGCTACAACCTGCTAATGCAATGACAATTCTTACTCATTTCGCTTTTGGCATAATGATGGCATTAGCTTTTGTTTTGGCATAAATCAAAGATTATTCGAATAGGTATCTCAGAGTTTTTTGTTCAATTTTCTCTGGAAACTCCGGAACCTCCCAATTGAGGATAGTGACTTCATCAGCCCTTTCAATTGTTGCATTCTTTGCCAATCCGCTTTGGGCAAAAGATTTCAGTAAATGAATTGCTGCACGATTGCCCATAATTAACTCTGTTACGAATCTTGTAACACCTCGCTCAAGAGCGCGTTTAGTAAGATATTCAAGGAAAAATCTGGCAAGCCCTTTATTTCTATATTTTTCATGGACAAGGAGAGATATCTCGGCTGTTTGGTTATCATAAAGAATGTAAAAGTGACCTGTACCGATTATCTTCTCAGAAGATATTGGTCCAAGAAAAGCAGCTATCCCCATATCCCGTGAAAAGTCAATATTCGCTTCTTTCTGTGCTTTTTCATGGGGTAAAGCTCTAATCGCACTAAAATATCTTGAATATCTACTTTGATCGTCTAAAGAATAGAAGAATGTTCGCAATTTATCTTCATCACTGGTTAAAATAGGCCTAACCCGGACCATAGGCCCATGTTTCAATGTGAAGTATTCTTGACAATCTAAAGGGTACAACATTATATCTGGGGGATCGTTGTATATTTGATCTTGATAACAATACCCAAACTCTTTTGCCTTATCTAATAATCCTTTTCTGAACTTGGGATGCGCAAGTTCAATCATAGCCAGAACGCGCTCTCTCAGAGTAGCACCATGAAGATACGCAATTCCATATTCAGAAACGACATATTCAATATCAGCACGTGTGATAGCAACACCTGCCCCAGGAGATAAATGTGATACAATTCTAGATTTTTGGCCATCTCTAGAAGTTGAGGGTAAAGCAATAATCACTTTCCCCCCCTCTGATCTTAAAGCTCCCCTATGTAAATCCACAGCTCCTCCGATACCACTATATAGATAGTGACCTAAACTATCAGCTGCAACTTGACCAGTAAGGTCAATTTCTAATGCAGAATTGACAGTTACCATTTTAGGGTTCTTTGATACGACTGTTGGATCTAAAACGTAATCTGATGTGTAGAATTTGAACTTTGGATTGTCATTTATTGTATTGTATAATTTTTGTGTTCCTAGGCAGAATGCCGCAATTGTTTCTCCCTTATGTATCACTTTTTCTGAATTAGTCACAATATCCGATTCTATCAAATCTAGAACAGAATCTGTAATCATTTCAGAATGGATACCTAGATTACTCCTATTTAAAAGATATTTTGGAACAGCATTTGGTACGTTTCCAATACCAAAGTGTAGAGTTGAGCCATTCTCTATTAATGTAGCAACATTTTTCGCCACACGTTCAATTTGAGGAGTAGATAGGGGTGGAATCCACTCTTGGAGTGGGGCATGATTTTCCACCATAAAATCAATATCTGAAACATGAATTAGACTATCACCATGAGTCACAGGCATTTCAGAGTTAAGCTCTGCAATCACTAACTGGGCATTTTCAACAGCTGACTTAGTTACATCAACACTAATGCCTAGACTAACATAACCTGAGTCGTTTGGCATAGAAGTTTGAATTAAAGCGACATCAATTGGTAGAAGTTTTTTTCGAAAAAGTTCTGGTAGTTTTCTTGATGATACAGGAGTATAATCAGCTCTACCTGTTCTTACAGAGGCTCGAATATTATCAGTAATGAAGAAGCTATTATAGCGAAAGCGTTTTGCATATTGTTCCTTGATATATGGAGCTGAACCAAAAGAGATTACATGATATATCTCGTTATCTTCAGTATGAGTTTCCATATTTGAGAGATGAAGAATTAATAATCGAGCTTGAGCACATCCTGTCCCAACAAAAATACGATCTCCTGGTTTTATATGAGAAAGTGCTGCATCAGGAGTCGTTTTTTTGGCTTCATCAATATCAATTGGTTGATACAGTAAAAACCACCTTGATAAATTATTACGTCTGGTTTTTAATAAAATTATATCGTGAAACACAAATACAAACAAGAATATATTTGGGCTTTCTTATTCTTTTTTCGGATATAATTCAATTATTTCATAACTACTTCTTTTCTCAATTGATAATTAAAGCAAGGAATTTATTTAACAATAGTTAATGGGAAACTCCTTTATTCTGAGCGTTAGAGTTTTTAAGCGAAGTTTAAAATTTTTACAAAACTAAAGATAAGACGTCTAAGACTATTTCCAATGGAAAGAAAGTGATATAGCATGCTAGAGAGCGTTTTCGATCCAAAATCGATTGAGAGGGATTTAAGGTCTAGGATCCAAGGGGATATTGCCACTGATGACATCAGTCGAAATTTCTACAGCACTGATGCTAGTGTATATAGAATTGTGCCTTCTTGTGTAGTTTATCCCAAAAACAAAGAAGATGTAATTGAAGTAGTTAAATACGCAAATCGTGAGGGAATTCCTATCCATGCAAGAGGAGCAGGATCTGGATTAACAGGCTCAAGTTTAGGACCTGGAATTGTACTTGCCTTTCGAAGATATATGAATGAGATTATCGAAATAAACGAAGAAGAAAATTATACCATTGTGCAACCAGGGGTCATCTGTGGAAATTTGAACCATGAACTAGCCAAGATTGGAAAAATCGTTTATGTTGATAATTCATCCGAAAATTATGCCTCTATAGGAGGTATGATAGGAACAAATTCATCAGGGGCACATGCTGCCAAATACGGATATATGGCTGATTTTGTTGAAGAATTAACAGTCATATTAAGTAATGGTGAAGAAATTAAGACTCATCCTATTAAAATTGGCTCTGAAGAATATAAGCGTAAAGTTTATGCTGATACTTTAGAAGCCAGTCTTTACAAAGCGGTAGTAGAATTAATAGATAATCCAGGGGTTCAAAATCTCATAGAGCAAAAATGGCCCAAGGTTAAAATGAATGTTAGTGGCTATAATATAAGAGATATGGTTACTAACAATATGGTTGACCTATCAAAAGCATTTCTAGGATCTGAAGCAACATTAGGAATTGTTGTAGAAGCTAAGTTAAAATATATGGACAAACCTAAAGATACAACTTTGGTAGTTTTGGATTTCGACTCTCTTGCGAACTCAGGAAGAGCTGTAGACTTAATGACAAATCAAATTGGAGTGGCTGCTATTGAAATGCTTGGGAAGAGTGTAATTGAATTTGGTATCGAAATGAATCCTGCATTGAAGCAGTTCATCCCTAAAATTGTAGATAATATCCTTTACATCGAGTTCGACGACCCAGATCCCAAGATACGAGCCGAGAAAGTCGAAAAGACCAGAAAATTAATTGTTGACCAGGAAAAACTAGCAACAGATATGAGGTACTCCGATGATCCTGTTGAGCAAACTAACCTTTGGAAAGTTAGAAAAGATGCAGTTCCACTACTTCAAAAGGTTCGTGAACCACGGCGAATTATGGCCTTTGTAGAAGATCAGACAGTACCCCTGGAACACTTAGGGCATTATATGACAAAACTACGTGAGGAAGTATTTCCTAAGCATGGAATCCGTGCCGCAATCTATGGACATGCGTCAAAAGGCCTTGTTCATACACGACCATTTGTTAATACAAAAGATCCTAAAGACTTACAGATTATAAAGGAAGTCGCTGAGGAGATAAATTCGTATGTTATCAGTATAGGAGGAGCTGTCTCAGGTGAACATAATGATGGACTCGATAGGGTTAACTTCATTGTAGATATGTATGGAGAAGATCTTTACGAAGTTTTTAGAAAAATGAAAACACAGTTTGATCCAAACGGCATTCTAAATCCTGGGAAAAAGATTACAGAAGAACAAGACCTCTTAATAAAGAATTTACGTTTTGGTGCGGAGTACTCAACCCTAGATATGGAAACAAATCTGGTTTGGGATGACAAGTGGGGATTTAAGGATGTTATTGAATCTTGCCACGGATGTGGAAAATGTACTGTAGAACTGATTCCCCAAAGAGATTGTCCAATTTATAGGGCTAAAAGAACAAGTACAGGAGAACTAGCCTCACCAAGGGCTCGTGCAAACCTTATGCGTGGTATCATCTCAGGACAATTAGATTATAACATATTATACTCCAAAGAAGCTAGAAACGTATTAGAAGACTGCGCAGGATGTATGATGTGTATAGTGGACTGTCCTTCTTCTGTTAATATACCCAAGACAATGTTTGACGCCAAGATTATGCACTATAAAAAATCAAAGTGGCCTTATATTGGAAAAATCCCAAGAGGCCATTACTTTGCGGGCAATTATGAACTCATTGCTAGATTAGGAAGTACCTTTGCACCTCTGTCGAATATAGGGTTATGGGGGCCAAATAAGTACATGATGCAACTCTTCGGAGGAGTTCACCATAAAGCGAATTTCCCTAAATTTCGCAGAAAGACTTTCCAAAAGTGGTTCAAGAATTATCGAAAATCGAATCCACCACCTAATAATCCAACAAAGAAGGTAGCAATTTTCCATGGTTGCTTTGCCAACTACACTGAAAACACAGATATCGCCATTGCAGAAGTTCAGGTCTTAGAGAAAAATAATATCGAGGTTGCTGTTCCTGATAAACAATATTGCTGCGGGATTCCACTTTTATCTAATGGTCTCGGTCATGTTGCAGTTAAAAAAGGCGAAAAGAACGCAAAAATCTTTGCTGAGTATGCAAAGCAAGGATATGATATTGTTACCCAGTGTAGCTCCTGCTTCGCCACCCTCAAGGATGAATTACACGAAACTCTTGTGGGCAATGAGGATTCGAAACTAGTGAAAGATAAAACCTTTTTCTTCTCTGATTATATCCTTAAACTCAAAGAAGAAGGAAAATTAAACACTGATTTCAATGGTACAACAGGAAAGAAACTTCGCTATGGTTACCATGAACCGTGTCATCTTCTCAGTACTGGAAGTAAAGGGATATCTGTCAATCTACTGAAAAATGTTGATAGTATAGACCTAGTCCCTCTCAAAACAGAGTGTTGTGGTCAATTAGGCTCTTGGGGTTTTAAATCCAAGAATTACAAGTATGGACAAATTATTGCTGAAAGGAGTTTATATCCTGAAGCTAATAGGGATGACATCGATGTACTCGTCACTGACTGTCCTACATGCAAACTTCAATTGCTTAATGTTGATAAGGAGATTTATCACCCCACTCAAGTTCTCCGAGATGCATATGGTTTAAAAAAGCCATAAATTTTTCCTAGATTATTAAGTTAAGGGATTTACTCCCTTCTCTCAACTCTTTTGTTCAAACTTCAATACCTGAAGGCTTATAGATAATTTCGATTGACTATTTCAGCTGGTGTCTTAAATGCCTAGTAAAAACTCATTAGAAAAAGACATATCTTCTCCTCCAGGTTGGGATCTGTCCAGGATTATTCCTGAACCCTCTGAAGAAAAATTAAAAAGGATAAGAAAATACATTGACTCAAAGATTGATGAATTAAGTTCGAAGTTCCAATCTCTTTTGTTAAAAGAATCGATTTCAGCACAAGAGATTCTCCCTTGTTTAGAATCCTGGGAGAATTTATTGGATGAAGTCGCCTCATTTGTGGCTTATGGAGATATGGCTTTTAGCGCGAACTCCATACTTACTTTGAATCAAATCGCAAAACAACAAGCCTCTGAATGTAGATTGAAAGCTCACCAAGGTTTTCTCCCATTCCAATTAAAAATAACTTCAGCAATAATAAGAAATCCTAGTCTCCTTGAAGATCCAGTTCTATCAAGATACCTTAAATTTCTTAACAAAGAAGCAAGGGATCAGAAGCACAAATTCGACCTAGAAATTGAATCCATAATACTTGAGAAAGACCAATCAGGGATACAAGCCCTTCTTGAATTACATTCTTCTTATGTGAGCAAAATCCAAGTTTCTTTGGACAGAGATGGTAATACTATCTCGATTCCATTAGGTCAAGCAAAAGGTATGCTTCATGAAACTGATTCAGAAGTTCGAATTTCAGTACTTGAAGGTATAGAAAAAGCAATTGAAATGAATGGGGAATTATATGCTACTACTCTCCGATCAACAATTGCAGACTGGGTTAAATCTTTTAAACGGCGAAAATATTCTTCAGCTATCGAGCATAGCCTAAATTCTAATGATGTTGAATGGGAACCTGTCAATAATTTGATGAAAACTATGGAGAAGAGAGTAACCTATTATCAAAGGTATTTACTTCTAAAAACAAAACAATTGGGCCTTTCTACCTTAAAAGCTTCAGATCAGCTTGCACCTCCGAATCTCACCTCTTATCAAACTTATAGTTGGGAACAAACACAAGAAATTATCGTAGGGGCATATTATGCGTGTGATCAAGAATTAGGAGACATTGTACAAAGAATGTTTAATGAAAAGCGGATTGATGCGAAAATTAGAAAAGGAAAATTTAACAGCGCATTTTGTAGAGCATTGTACACGGATAAATCTGCCTTTATTTTGATGAATTTCACGGGAAAACTGATTGATCTATTTACACTTGCACATGAACTTGGACATGCTCTTCACGCATATCTTGAGGCAAAAAAACATGGGTATTTACTTTCAAGCAGGTCCCCTATCTTTGCGGAATCAGCTGCAAAGTTTGGGGAAGTGATTTTAACTGATTATCTCTTGAAAAATGCGAACTCTAAGGAAGAGAAGATCCAGATCTTAACCCAAGTATTAGATTTCAATGGGTATTCCATGTATTGGGGAACAATTAGGTATTTTTTTGAGATGGCTCTCCACAAAGCAATCGAACACAACGAATTCTTAAATTCAAAGCGAATATGCCAACTTTACCTAAAAATTCTGAAAAAAGTCTATGGAGACGCCATTGAAAATCAGGAAAAGATGAAGTGGGAATGGGTGTATACGCCACACTATTATACCACAGATATCCGTTTCTATAATTATAGCTATATATTCGCCTTAAATTTTGCGTATAAAATTAAACAATTAATGGAAACTAATCGTGAAGGAATTATCAGAAATTTTAAGGCTCTTCTGGAAGCTGGGATGTCCTCGATGGAATCTAGAGGGAAAGCTTTAGGAATAGACTTTCATGATACAAATTTTTGGGAAGAAAGTCTTTTGGAATATAAGAAATATATTGATGAATATGAAAACTTGATAAATTCATGAAAATCTTCCTAAAAAATACCGATCAGGATCAAAAGCTCTCAAAAAATGCAACCATTCTGCTGAAGGTGGTTTATACTGGGATAGGGGGCGTTTTATCTGTAATTCCCAACCTATAGTTTGTCTAATATCATCTAAAATTTGTTCTTTATTTGACTCTTCGCCGATGTAACCAGCTAAAACGAAAGATTCATCCTTATTTTTTTCAAATATCGCTTTTGTTGTCACACAGAATGAAACATTCTTACCTGGTACTGTAATGTATGGTACCTTGGGAGGAAATCTTCCAGTTTTTAGAGGAATTAGTACAATAATTTCACGGGCATTTGAACCTACGTCATTTGCCCCCCCAGATCCAAATAGGATAAAAGAATCGACTCTAGTCGAATTAATGTTTCCAAATTGATCGATTTGGCCTGCTCCAAGAACTCCAAGACTCTTTGTTTTATGCAATACAGCGCCTAAAGAGGTTATAGAATCCAAAATAGCAGTTGAAGAACGAAGATTATTAAATTCAAAGATATAAGGACTAGCTGGTTTAGGTTGATAGCCATAAAAACCCACTTCTGCAAGAAGATTAATATTTTGACCAGCCTCACTAAGCGAATAGGCAGTTAACCAAGCAGCAAGATTAGATGCTCCCTGACCTGCCAGGATTGTTGAATATTCTCTTTTTATCACCCGATCCTTAATAATCTCAGTAGCAACCCAAATCATATTTTCAACAGGGGTTGCAAGTTGATCAACTTGAATCAGGTTTTTCTTGTTGGTCACAACCCATTTCCAGTAGGATTCGTCTAAATGTCCACAATATGCAATTAATCGTTCTACTCCTACTTTTTTTAAATATGATTCTTGATCTGTGTTATGAATCCATTCTCTCATCCATGAAGAGAGTTTTTCAGAGTCTTCTGCTGATTCTCTAAATTCGATTAAAAGTTCAAGATCAATGTCATAACCAGCTCCTTGGGGACCATAATGAGACCCAGGATGCCCACCAAAGGGTGATTCAATAACAAAATCTACAATTCCTCCAGGAAGAGTGAGACATTGTTGAGAATTTGCTAATTTCCTTATTGAATCTGCAGATAGTATTTTTTCCGATGTAACTATGACTTTCTTACTTGCAAAACACCCCCAGAGGTTTTCACTATAAGGTGGGCAAATGATAGCGTTTCCCAATTGATCTGCAGCCCAAACATGAATGAAGCTTACATCGGGAACAAGTTCCTCCACTATAGCAACATCTTGGTTAGAATTAAAAGGATTGGAAATGATTTTATATGAGTCCTGATTATCAGAGGCCATTGTACTACCAATAAGAGATCTTGTAGGAATGAATTTAAGCCCAAGTGCACCAGCGTATAAGCGAAGAGAGATAACCATTAAGGACCATTGTTCAATCTCCAAACCATCATTAACTGCTCGTTGAAAGACGGGCGAGATCCCAGGTTTTGGGTAAACGTCCCCAGCATAACTAGTTATCAGCTTTGAAACTAATCCTTCAGCAACTAACAACTGAATTTGACTTGCTGAACCTAATGAAATTACTTGAAATTGGAGTTTCTTCTTGGCAGTCTGTCGAATAATTTCCCTGATAGATGAATATGGTAATGCACTGATACAAGAAAAATGAAGTTGCATCTGAGGTTTCAAGGTTTCTTTAATTGCCCCTGATAATGTAGTACGTTTATCAATAGGTTCGTTTTGAATTTTATTCAGCTTATGTTCAAGATCTTGATAGAAAAACACCAATTTTATCACCCAATTTGATTTTGACTACTTTCTACCAATTTAGTCTATATACATTATGTGGAATGTTATCACGATATTTAGCAAAAATAAATAATTATATTATTTAGTGGAAAATGGGTTTGCAGCTGCGTGGTGCATGGTGAAGTATGAGAACTTTATGGATCCAATAGTTTTTAGACAGCATATTAAACATAATTGCGCTGATATTGTTTGGAATGCCTATATCCACAAGGAGAAAATAGAACAACTACTCAATAAGGAGCTTCTTGGATCTCTAAACTCATTAATACAACTTTTCTTGCAGTATGTGGTAAAAGAATGGGCTTGTCCGAATTGTTTACAGATCATTCTTCCATTTATGAAAAATTGTTATCGTGATCTTCCTGAAAATGGGGATATAATTTATGTATCGTCGTCATCCCTTCTCAGTAACTTCCCAGTATTATCATGTCCTCATTGCGATACACAAATCGTTGTAATTGCCACAAGTGAACACAGTGATATTTTTGAATTTCGTTATCAATTAATTAAGGGAGAAATTTTTGATTTAGTTGAACAGAGAGAACTGACGAATTCTGAAATACAAGAACTTGAATTAACAAAAAAAAGATAACGGTTTTTGATGATAAAAGAAGAAGTTTGAGAGGAGAAACCTCTCACGAACTATATGTGCGTTTTAACAGCCTCTGGAATGTCCCATGGTGTTTCAGTGACTTTAGCACCAACTGCTTCTAAAGCGTCAATTTTTCCTTGGGCGGTTCCAACATTTCCAGAAATTATTGCGCCAGCATGACCCATCCGCTTTCCCTCAGGTGCACTTTTACCAGCAATATACGCAACCACGGGTTTGTTCACATTTTGATCCTTGATATACTGCGCAACTTTTTCTTCATCATCACCCCCAATTTCCCCAATTAAAACGATTACATTAGTTCCAGAGTCTTTAACGTAGTACTCGAACGCTTCAGTTAAAGTTTTACCACGAACAGGATCTCCGCCAATTCCAATATAAGCAGAAACTCCGATGTCAGCATTACCAATAGCTTTTGTGATTTCATATGATAGAGTTCCACTTTTCGCAATGACTGCTACGTCTCCAAAATGAGCCATATCTCCTGGCATGATCCCTAACTTTATTTTATCAGGGATTAGCATTCCTGGAGTATTCGGGCCGATCAAATTCAATCCTTTAGCTTTAGCAGTCTCCACAAGACGAACCATATCAAAGACGGGAACGCCTTCAGTAATGATACACGTCATATTAACTCTTGCATCTAAACTCTCCATAACAGCACCATATGTGAACCTTGCTGGAACAAAGATGATACTTGTATCGACACCCTGTTCATCGACAGCTTCTTGGACTGTATTGTAAACAGGAACTCCAAGAACTTCTTGTCCTCCTTTCTTCGGTGTAACTCCAGCAACAATTTTTGTACCATATTCTAGCATTAATTGGGTGTGAAATTTTCCCTGATTACCTGTAATACCTTGAACAACGACTTTTGAATTTTCGCTGATATACATCATACCACCTTCTTATATCATAACCTCTTTTAGCTTATCAACCGCATTCATCATATCCTGATAAGCATCAATGCCAGCATCTTTGAGTATGGCAACACCTTCAGCTTCTCGTGTTCCAGTTAATCGAATTACCATTGGAGGGGCATCTGGGAATTCCTTCATTGTTTGAAGTATAGCCTCTGCTACAACATCGCACCTTGTGATCCCGCCATATATATTGATTAAGACAGCTTTTGGATTCATGGTGTAGATCAGTTTAAGGGCTTCATAAACGCGTTGTTTACTAGCGCCTCCGCCAACATCTAAGAAATTCATCCCTGCTAGCCCATGTTGAGCTAGAACGTCAAGTAAAGCCATCGTTAATCCTGCTCCGTTCGCTAGAATCCCAATCTCACCATCGAGTTCAACAAAAGAAAATCCCACTCTTTGGGCTGTTTTTTCTAATTCTGTAAGCTTATATTCTCGCATTTGTACAATTAGCTCTTGTCGGAACGCAGCGTTATCATCTAAGGTCATTTTTCCGTCAACAGCTACCAATCCTGAAGGTGTAAGTACTAATGGATTTATCTCAACCAATTGGGCTTCTCTTTCAATAGTAATTTGCCATAGTTTTAAGAAAAGATCTGTAGCTGATTCAAGAAATTCACCAGAGAGACCTAGTTTTACTGCAACACCTTTAGCAGTTTCTTTAGTTAATCCTTCGGATATAGATATATTTTCTTTAATTATTGTTTCTGGACGAGTTGCAGCAACCTCTTCAATGTCAATACCTCCTTCTGCACTTGCTATGAGGACAAAACGCCGCCCAGATGAATCTAATGCAATAGAACAATAATATTCATTTTTAATGTCAGCAAGTCCTTCAATAAGGATTGCTTCGACACCATATTCACCTACCTTCCTGGAGAAAAATTCTTCGCACATGGAAAGAGCTTCATCTCTTGTTTGAGCAATTTTGATAAGACCCCGCTTCTTCCGGCTACCAACAGCGATCTGACTCTTCACTATAGCTGGAAATGTAAATTGATCGATTTTTTCTTTGATATTCTCCCCTTTAGTGATTACAAGACGATCCGTAAGGGGTATATCAAATTCATTAAAAATTTCTTTACTTTCATATTCGAGAAGACGAATTGTGTAAACCTCCAACAAATACCTAAAAATAAGTAAAAAGGGAATTTATTACCTAGGATTTCTTTATTTAGAAAGTTATACCTAGAAATTCACCTATCTTACCTAAGTTTCCTTGAGCTTTTTGAGCGACATCTTTGAAAAGACTGTCGCCATTTGAATCGATACCTACGATTAATGGACCAAATTTTTCTACTTCTAGCACCCAAAGGCATTCAGGAGTCCCGAGATCTAACCAATGAACCTCTTTAACTCTTTTGATGCCTTTAGCTGCAACCACAGCAGCCCCACCTACGAACGCTGTATAGATGGCTTTATATTCCTTCATTGCTTTCGCTGTTCTATCTCCCATACCACCCTTACCCATAACGACATTCACATTAAATGTTTTTATGAATTCATCCTCAAAAAGATCCATACGAGTTGAGGTTGTGGGTCCTGCGGCGACAATTTCCCATTCATCTCCTATTTGTCTCACAACTGGGCCACAATGATAAACAGCGAGACCCTCGAAATCAATAGGCATGCTTTCGCCTTTTTCTGCAAGGTGTAATGCTCTCTCATGAGCTTCATCTCTCGCAGTGAAAATGGTTCCCGATACATAAATTACATCGCCAATTTTAACCTTTTGGACATCTTCTTTTGAAATTGGGGTAGTAAAATGAAATTCAGCCATGATTAATCCTCCTTATGTGTCAAAAATTCTACACGCTTATCAGGATAGATACGAGCGGTCGCTCTTCTCGCTGCCCAGCATTGAATTGCTACAGCAGCTGGTAGGGAAGCGGGATGCCGATGAGCATACTCGATCTTCACATCTAACGCTGTTGAGTAATCTCCACCTAGTCCCATTGAACCAATACCTGTCATATTAATCGCTTTCAACAAATCTTCTTCAAGTTTGGCTATTTCTGGATCAGAATGTCGCTCGCCAAGTGGCCGCATGAGTTGCTTTTTCCCGAGTTTAAGGGCTATGTCCGCACCACCACCGATACCAACCCCAACGACTACAGGTGGGCAAGGTTGACCTCCTGCATTTAGAATGGTGTCAATGACGAATTTTTTTACCCCATTTATACCTTGGCCTGGTTTGAGCATTCCCAAGGCACACATATTCTCTGATCCACCACCTTTAGGAAAAGCGGTAATTTCCAAGTAATCTGCTCCAGGAATAAAATCATAATTAATAAATGGAATATGATTTCCCGTATTGTCTCCAGAATTACCGCCCACAATAGGATTAACAGCGTTTGGTCTTAAAGGAACTTCTTTGGTCGCTCGAGCAGAAGCTTTTCTAAGAGTTTCTTCAATTCCCGCAACTTTGGGAAAATTCTCACCAATGTTTACATAATAGATATGGATCCCAGTATCTTGACACATTGGTGTTGATGTCTCATCTGCAATGGTAAAGTTATCTACAATTGTTTTTAACGCAGCCTTACTCGTTGGTTGTGTTTCCTTTTCATACATGGTTTTTAATCCTTCGGAAACATCATTCGGTAACTGAGTCGCAGCAAACTTGAGTAACTTTACAGCTGTATCTTCAATTATAGTGTTATCAAACGTTTCTGCCATACTTATCACAATTCTCAATCAAATTGCATATGAAAAACTGATAAAATGGTTTTTTTTGTCACAATAAAAATTCTATCACTTATAACTTATGAATACAATGTAGCCTTTAGAATCAATGGTGTTTAATTTGAAAAAAAATGGAAATTGAAATGACAGCAATAAATTCTGCCATCATTGAAGCTGTGAACTAAGTTAACGTCCCCAAAATTTTAGTGCCTGTTTGGCTGCATGTCGTTTCAAAGATTGAATAGCCTCAGTCGGGTTAAGCTCTTTTGGACAAGCTTCGACACAGTTGAAGGCTGTGTGACAACGGAAAACCCCATCTTCAGCAGACACTCGTTTCACACGTTCTTTTGTGTTTTCATCCCTAGTATCCTTTGTAAAGCGGAATGCTTTCAAAAGTGCACCAGGCCCCAGATAATTCTTGTCGGTCCAAACCGAAACGCATGAACTATGGCAACAACCACATAAAATGCATTTAGTCGCCTCTTCAATAATTTTGAAGTCATCAGGACTTTGAAGAAGTTCAGTTTCAGGATCTTTGGTATGATCACGCATTAAGAAGGGATCGATCGCAAGAAGTTTTTCATAGAATGGATCCATATCAACAACCAAGTCTTTAATTACAGGGAAGAAGGGAATTGGTTCAAGTTTGATTACATCTTTCTTGAGTTCAAGAACTAAAGTTTCACATGCTAATTGATACTTCTTATTGACTAGAACAGCACAAGAACCACATACACCAGCACGACAGTTATATCTCATGGCTATTGAGCCGTCTTGCTTGGCAATGAGTTCTTGAATA
>JBHLPG010000354.1:0-4081 GCA_048939725.1 Promethearchaeota archaeon
TTGTTAAAGACATAATTATTGATAATCGTGTTATTATCGGACGGATCCAGAAAGATGCCGTTCCCGCCAGGATTGCCACTGTAGCCATTCGCAGTGATGTTATTGCCCTCAATGTGGTTATAGGTGGAGTGTTGAAGGAAGATGCCATGCTCGCCATTACTGTAGATTGTGTTGTTAGCAATGATGTTGCGATTGGACGGATCCAGAAAAATGCCATTCCCCCCAGGGTTCAGCCCATTATGGTGGATGCTGTTGTTCAGGACACGGTTGTCATCAGAGGCATTCAGAGCAACTCCATCTTCGTGGTTATAGGACACTTCATTGTCAAAGAGGGTGTTATTCTCAGAATCATATAGATAGATACCATTCAAACTATTGTTAAAGACATAATTATTGATAATCGTGTTATTATCGGACGGATCCAGAAAGATGCCGTTCCCGCCAGGATTGCCGCTATAGCCATTTGCAGTGATATTGTTCTCCTCAATGTCGTTATAAGCAGAGTTTTGAAGGAAGATGCCGTGCTCGCCATTACTATAGATTGTGTTGTTAGCTATGGTGTTATGATTAGACGGATCCAGAAAAATCCCATTCCCGCCAGGATTCAATCCATTATGGTGGACAGTGTTGTTCAATAAACGGTTTTCATCTGATGTATTAAGGGCTATCCCATCTTCATGGTTGTAAAACACTTCATTATTAGAGATGGTGTTATTATCAGAGCCGTAAAGATAAATACCATTAAGACTATTGTTGAAAACTGTATTATTAGAAATAATATTATCATCAGATTGATTTAGAAAAATCCCATTCCCACCAGGATTGCTACTGTAGCCATTTTCTGTGATTTTATTCCCTTCAATGTAGCTTAGATTGGAATTACCGAGCCAAAGGCCATCTTCAGAATTATTAATGGCTGTATTGTTAATAATACGGTTATCTACCGACTCTTCTATACGAATCCCCATTAAGTCACAAGAAGAGATAGTATTGTTAATGATAGAATTATTATTGGCCTCAGAATGTAGTCCAATTCCATCTTCACCAATGTTATCAATAGTGTTATTGAAGATGGTGTTTGTAATGCAAGTCCAGAACCTCATCCCTTGATTTGAATGGTTATAAATGATGTTACCAGAGATGAGAGATTCATTAAAAAGATATGTATGCAGTGCATAATTGTTTTCATAGAATTGATTGTTTAAAACTTTGATATCATACGCAGTATTAATAGAAAGTCCACTAGCCCCTGTATTATAGATGGTATTACTATCAATGGTAATATTATTAGAGTACCACATTCTAATAGCATCATGGTTGTTATTATATATCCTATTGTTTGTAATGGTATTATTGAGGGTATTATTAATCTCCAAACCAAATGTGTTATTAAAAATGATATTTTTCAAGAGAATCATATGATTAGAATTGTTGAGATAGATTCCTTTGGAGTTAGTATGAATAAAGTTATCTGTTATGTTAATATCGCTACATTCCAAGGAATTTATGCCATTCCCGTTAGTACTGTAAATTGTGTTGTTAGTAATGATACCATTGTCAACATTTTGGAGATCAATTCCATAATTTGTTGTACTTAACCCGTTTAGGATGTTATCACTAATTCGAAAATACGCAGTCGTACCATGAATAGAAATTGAAGGGCCACTTGTATCATTGATATAATATCCTTCGATCAAGTAGGGATCGGTTAATGTGCCTGAACCATCAAATAATGCTTCAAATTGGCTATTGGAGGTAATAACAATACTACCTCGGGGCGTGAAAGAATTTTTAACAATGTTCATGTCAATAAGCCATTGTTCTAAATTACTTACATTAGTAGGGACAGTTATTTCGTCGTTAATTATCTTGTTTCTAAGAGTGACATTTACTTCTTGGATTATATCAGAACCAATTTCGTCCTTTGTGTATGTTAAGGGAGATAGACCCACACCATTCTCTTCTAAACCTAATAATTGAATATCAGGGCTCCAAGTAGAATCATAAACATCTTTAATTGCGTTATATACCGCAATGTCAAACCTTTTCATCATAGAAGTGAGAATACGTCCAGGAAAAAGATAATCTTGGTCTACGTCGACACCTATGGCAAAAAATCCTTCTCCTTGTTCATTTGCAGACTCTAAAACACCTAAACCGCTGCCACCAGCAGCAGCATAGATTATATCAACACCTTTAACCCACATGTCTTCTGCCATAGATTTAGCAGTAGTTTGATTATCCCAAGCTCCAACGAAGTTTTCAATAACTTCAATATAGCTATTATTCTTTTCATAAAAAGCTCCAGCAGCAAAACCTGCCCAAAATTTACGAATCAACGGAAGATCCATTCCCCCAATAAATCCCATTCTCCCTGTATTAGTCATTAAGCTAGCCATAGCACCTGCAAGGAATGAGCCTTCCTCTTCTTTAAACACTAAAGAGCTAACATTCCCTTGATCAACAATTTCATCTATTAAAGCGATAGCTTGATTGGGATAATATGTCGATACGTTATTCACAGCTGTTTTTTGGGCAAATCCAACGGTTACAATCAGATCATAGCTTCCAGAACTTGCGTAATCATCCAGGAAGGTTTGGTATTCACTTATATCAGAAGGTTCGGAATAATCAAAAGTGCATAATCCTTCTATCAGAGCTTTGTTGAGACCTGCATAGGCCATATCGTTGAAGCTATTATCTCCAAGACCGCCCACCGCGAAAACGCATGCAACATTTATGGGACCGTTCGAAGCTATCTTAGGCTTTACCATCGTATATGGGGTCTGTTCCTCAGAACCATCCAATCTCAGCTTATCGATTGATAAGGAAAGATCCTTTCCAACAATTTTAGAGAAGTTGTTTGAAGCTAAACGTGGTACTTCCTGGTACTGGGTATCTAGTTGATTTTCTTCTTCTAGTGCGTCCCTTAAATTTATTCCTTGAGCAATAATAATAACAATGAGTAATAAAAATGAAGTAAACAAGTATATTCTACACTTTTTCATGAAATAAATCTCCATAATAGAGTAGGATAGAAATCACGTAATTTAAGAATCACCGAAACCCCCTGGTAAAATCAGGGATGAAGAATTTGGAATTAGCTACATTGAAATGAAGAAGAAACCAGTGTAATTCTTAAGTCTTTCGCAATTATATGCACAGATCTACACCTATTGATAAGAATTATTTAGATTATTAATTATTTTGAAGATGGAGGAAGTTAGACCAAGGAGGTTTACAAGAAAGCATCTCTAAAGACTCATTCTCTCTCCCACAATTCAACTAGACGTTTGGATTCGACAGCATATTGCATAACTTCTTCATCTGCAGTATCCAGTTTCTTCTGGATCATTCGTTCAACCATTTTTTCAATTTGCGTTAATTCGATGATTTCACTTACTGAGGGTTTTTGCTCAAGTACATTTTCCCATTTATTAAATTGGCTTAACAGAATGTCACGTTCGCTTGATATTTTAGATAACAGTTTTGTAAGACCTTTTTCATAAGCGATCAACTCTGCTTGAGTTAATAAGTACTGTGATTTTTTTAAATTAAATTCAATTAAAGCTATTTTAGATTGCAACCAATATGTCTTTGCTAGCCAAATGGAAGAGTTTTGGTCTTCTGCAACATAATGCAATCGTGATAATACTTCGTGCAACTCTATTAGTACTTCTTCATTTCCAGTAGTTCGTAATTCCTGTAAGAGTAGTTCACAAAGATTTAAATTTGCCGTGACATTATGTTCAAGACTAATCATTTCTTCGTGAGCGATTTGATAGAATAATTTTTGAGCTTCAGCAATTTTGACAACTCTTTTACTTTCTTTTAAGACTATTGCTTTAGCTAAACGGAATTTTTGGCTAATATGCCTGTTTTTCTCTTTATTGTCCATCTCTTGTAATTTTTGAAGATATGGTTGTGTTTCCTTAATTGTTCCACGATCAACAGCGACTAAAACCAGATTATATAGAGCTAAACACATATGATAATTGGTGCCAATCTCCTCAAATAGAGCTAAACTTTTTCTGTAATAATCAGAGGCCTCATTAAAAGAGCCTTTAATATGATGTATTTC
>JBHLPG010000355.1:0-4075 GCA_048939725.1 Promethearchaeota archaeon
ATCGTATTTTAAAAGCTTTTAAAAATGGACAAAAAGACAGTGCTGAATTTTGGATCAAATCAAACGAAAAGTTCATTCAAATTCGGTACTTTGCAGTTCGGGATAACGATAAAGTGTATCGAGGAACCCTAGAAGTAACTCAAGATGTTACATCGATTCGTCAGCTTGAAGGTGAACAGCGACTCCTCAATTGGGAAGATTAGTTTCTTCAAAATATCATTCTTTAAGCCGTATCCTCTAATTCCTCTGTTGGCAATGATTTTCCTATCTCTAACAATTCCTTTGCTTTATTTATGTTTATCATTGGAACACAATTGTGGATACAGCTGAAAGACTTACATTTCTTTTGCTTAATAGTTCCCCACTTGATCCCCCAACCTTTTAGAACACCAAAAATGACTTCCAAATCCGCACCTTTGTCTGTTAAAGAATATTTCACTCTGACAGGCATTGTCTCGCTAACGACGATACGCTCGAGGAGATTGTTTTCTTCTAGCATTGTCAAGGACTCTGAAAGTACTCGTGCGGATATTTTCTCTCCATAATTACCTTCAATTCTTTTTAGGAGATCAGAAAAATAGGATTCTCTGTGTGATAGGAGCTCACACAAAATCCATGGAATCCACTTTCGACCAAGAATCTTTATCGCAAGTAAAGCTGAACACTCTTCCTCTAAATCTTGTGACATACTTTTACCTCTTACTTTAAGAATGGTATAAAATTCGTTTAATAAACCTGACTGACTTATATTAATAGTTAAGTCTAATAGCTATGTGAAAGATGCTTTTTTCGTAAGTTTCCTGTATGAGTTCACAGTTTAAATGCCTTATGACTTCAAAGTAATCTAGTTACTTCGTTATAATCTACTACTGAAAAAGATACTGACTGTGAAAAATCTTAGCAAACACTATTAATTTCAGTTAATGATCTTCTTTTAGATTAACAATTGTTACAAATCCTTATCGAATGACCAAATATTACAAAATGTAATGTAAATTCGAATGAGTTGAATGATTATGGCTTCATTATTAGAAACTGATATGATAGGAGCATTAGTACTTTTAGTAGTTGGTATTGTAGCAATAATTTTAGCTCTATTACTTTTTAAAGAGTATTTGGCTACAAAAAAACCTTATCACCTAGTGTGGGGTGTCAGCTTCTTAGTACTCTTCATTTCCGGAGTATTAATTATACTTCTTGGCTGGGAAGACACTTTAGGGTTCGCCCTTGTTCCCCCAGTTGCAGCTTTTATACCTGCGTGCCTGGCAATCGGGCTTGTTTTTGCCATATGGCCTGAAACAAAATATGGATTAATTTATACTGTCTATGTTCTTGTTGTCATTGGAGTGCTTACTCTAATGAAACTTGAATTTTTACCAGATATGTCTTCTATGGCGGTGATGGCATCTCACATTCCATCTGGGTTGATTATTTCCTTCCTCCCCTTATATACGGCATTTGTATCTAAGGATACAGAATGGACAAGCGCATTCTTTGGTATTGGCGGGCTTTTAATTTCTTTCGGAGGAGTTCTACTAGCATTTGCGACAGTAGAAGGAATGACCGCAATTTTACCCTTAACTGATATCTTTGCAGTCCTTCCGATCCTGTTGTTGATCGTTGGAGTACTTTTTGTGCTTGGAATTGGTCTCCCCACTAAATGGAAAGTTGAAATCCCTATAATTAGTGGGTTATTCTAATCCTGCAGGGTAAGAAGGATGGCAATAAGAGACACATCTGAAGAATTTCAAAATCCTCAGGCATATGAAGATGTAACAACTCCCATCTACCCCCCTCTCACTCTTTCTTTATATGGTGAATTGATTAAAAGTAAACAAACATTCCTACTTATTTATACTGCGGTTTTTGCTTATCTAATCAGTTCTTGGGGAACAAATATAATTTTTCATCAGTTTCTTCTTTTCATTGTTGGCCTCTTCTTCGCTGTTTCAGGTTCAACTTTACTGAATATGTATATAGACCGTGATATCGATGCTTTGATGGAACGAACTAAAGGACGACCGTTACCCAGCAAAAGAATTCCCCCTTCTACAGTACTGAAGCATGGGATTCTCTTCACAACAGCAGGAACCCTGCTAATTGGAATTTTTATCGATTTAATGACTATGCTTGTCGTTTTTCTAGGATTCTTCTTTGATGTAGTAGTTTACTCTCTATTGTTAAAACGACGTACGCGATTATCTATCATTTTCGGAGGAATTGCTGGAGGACTTCCAGCAATAGCAGGCCGGACCGCAATTACTGGATATGTAGACTTCGCAGCTATATTGATGGGACTTTTCGTTATATGCTGGATTCCATTGCATATCCTTACTCTGGCTCTCATTCCCAAAAATTTAGAAGGGTACAGGAATGCCAATATTCCAATGTGGCCTGTTGTCACTAATCAAACTCAAACAATGAGAGTAATTACTTTCTCCGCTCTATTATGTGCTCTTTCTATCGTACTCACAGGTGTAGCCCTTCAAGTTCGCATCATTCCAATGCTTCCACTACTCGGTTTCAGTGCGTACATTCTTTACAAATCGTTGATCAACCTTAAGAACCCTTCTAACGAAACAACCTTCAGAATCTTTAAATTAGCGTCAATTTACATGGCATTTGCTTTCTTATGGTTGTTTATTGGAGTAGCTTTGAGCCACCTATTTTTTTGATTTAGCTCCCACCTCTCCTTATTTTTTAACCTAATTCAATCTTCAAATTGATAGCATTAGACCATAGTTCTTGAAACTTAGGTTTTAATTCCATTGCTAATTTCTTTTGCCAGACAAATATCCAGGCAAAAAATTCATCGGGTTTAACTGGATTCATGACTTTTAATAGGATTTTTTCACTATCAATAATATCAAAAGCTGTTGGTGTTAGTTCAGTACGTTTTACTTCAGCTTTGTCTAAAAGAATGAAAAAGTGTGCAATAGAGGCTAAAAATGTCTCCTCTAGGCTCCCTGGAGAGATGCCACTTAAGAGAATTTGAACTGATACACCATTCTCTATTAAAAACTTCATAGTTGATATGAGATTTTCAATTATCTCTTTCTGCGGTATTCTGGCAGCAACCCTAATATTTAGGATGGTTTGCAATTCTTTTTCAGTTTCACTAATCTTTTCGATGTACCGACCAATAGCTTTTTCACCAAGAGCAACACTCCAGAATAAACTATCCTCTGGTTTTGTAGCGTGCAGATTGCTAAGTTTCTCTTCAATTACGGCTGCTTTCGTTGTTAACGTTTGGAGTTCAGCCCTTTTCATCTTCAAAAGGTTATTTAGAGCGATTTTTGGTTCTTTTGCTACAAATTTTTTCGGTCTAGAATCCTGTGTGTCAGCAAGACCTTTATCTTCTAAAGAGGTTAAAACATCATAAACTCTTCCGAATGGGATTTTTGACTCATTAGCAATTTCTTTTGCTGTTCTAATTCCAGCTGATAATAAAGTAAGGTAAGCGCGTGATTCATAGTTCGAAAGACCAAGCATTTCAAGCTCTTGAGGAGTCATTTCTTCATAATCACTAATTTTCTTCACCAATAAAATGACGAATTTCACCCTATAAATAGTTTACAACGCATTGTTGTGAAAAACTGAGTGAAATCTATTAATACACCACTAAAAGTTGTTATATCAGATTAGCTTTTACGATATTCGTAGTTAAGGATGTTTTGAGATGGACAATAATCAACGCTTAGGATTTATACTCTCAATTTTGGGAGCTATAATAGGAATGATAGGTGGTATGGTAATTTTTGTATTAACATACGAACCATACCTGTGGTGGGAAGCAAACAGTCCTATTGCAGAAGAAGGATGTAAGGTCATCATTGAGGAGATTCTCCCTATTATCTCTGATTTAAGCATCATTGGAGGTTTATTATTTGCAGTGAGTGCTTATGGGTTTTTCACAGAAGAAGAATGGTCTGTTTCGGTGGCAATAGTCGGTAATACTCTTTGTCTGTTGGCTGGTTTCTGGCCTACCATCCCTGCAATGCAAATGGGATTAATGCCAATTTGGGGTGTAATTTTCGTACCTAATCTAATAATATTTTTAGTTATGACCCACTAT
>JBHLPG010000076.1:0-16509 GCA_048939725.1 Promethearchaeota archaeon
AATTCGATACTTTTTCTAACCATTTTATTGTATCACTAACTTCTTTTTCACTAACTTCCTTTCCTTTAGCTGCTTCTAATGTTCGGTGTATTAAAGCTCTATTCTTAATTAGAATCTCCTTGTTTTTTGTTAGTGGTTTTTTACGATCTTCTAAAAATTTTTTAACTATAGAAAATGGAGGTATATGAGGTCCATGTTCCATTTTTATTCTCACCCTTGTTTTCTGCAAATTTGAAAGAACTAAATCTTACCAAATTTAGCTTTTCTTATATTATGACTAATATTATATTTTTATCTCTGAATCAATATAAAATATTTTTGATATATGCCAAAAAATCTAATAAAATGGCATGATATCTATTTTTATCACTAAATCTATCAACTGGAAGACAATTATCTCTATTCTATGCTTAAGAGCTCAGACTTAACAAATAATCGAATTAATAATATCAATAGATTGGTATTTGGCACACAAAAGTTAATAGGGGAAAATATGTCTATTATCCAATGGAATATAAAATTCAAAATCGATCACTTCTCCCTTGAGTGGTTTCTAACTTAACATCAAAACTTATTTCTAGCAAGCCATATGAATCTTCAATGGCTTTTAATCGTATAAAGTATCGTGATTCATAATGTCTAAGGTTGCAATTATACAGACACAACCACAAACAGTAATTGATGACTATGGCAAAATCTTAGAGCTCATTGATTATCAATCCTTTATTAAAAAAGAGTTTGATACCATCATTAAGATCAATTTATCTTGGTCTCTCTTTTATCCTGCATGTTCCACCCCTGTTTATCAATTAGATGGAGTACTAAAGAAATTGGTAGAGGATGGATACGATTCAGGAAAAATTATCCCAACAGAAAATCAGACAGTTGTAACACATCCCTACAAAGGAGCTTATGGTAACAAATGGCTTCCAATTTTCGAAAAATATGACACACTATATCGTCCTTTAACGGATGAAAAATGGATTAGATATGATCCGAAGGGGGATGTTCCTTGGATGAGAGAGTTATTTAAAGACAATATTATCATTCCAGAAGTGTTTCAAAATAGTAATATCGTTCATCTCCCCACCTTGAAAACTCACGGTCACACGACAACAACAGGAGCGATAAAGAATGCCTTTGGAGGATTAATTCCCAAGTATAGACATCATTCTCATCGAATTATTGATGGAATTTTAGTAGATCTGTTGGCAATTCAAAAAGAGTTACATTCTGGAATGTTAGCTGTGATGGATGGCACAGTCGCAGGAGATGGAGCGGGTCCACGAGTTATGGAACCTGTATATACTAATCTCCTCCTCGCGAGTGAAGACCAAGTTGCAATTGATGCTCTTTCTGCTAAGATAATGGGCATTGATCCTTTAAGTATTAAATACATCAAAATGGCTCATGATCAGGGCCTTGGAATTGGAGATGTAGATCAGATTGATATTGTAGGATTAGACTCAGAAGAAGTAAAAAATATGAACCTTAACTTTACAGTTAAAAGAAGTCTTGTCGTGAAGTGGGATCAACGGTTACGCAATACAACCTATCGTTATCGCCCGTTAAAACCCTTTCATTGGTTATTTTTCCACACCCCACTCTTCAGGTTGTTGATCGCAGGATCGAGTATCTATCATGATTGGTTCTGGTACAGGTTCATTGGAAAAAGAAAAATAAAAAAATTCCTCGAGACGGACTGGGGAAAACTATATGATAGTTACGAATTCGGTGAGAAAGTAAAATATCCTAAGATCAAAGATTGGAATCCTTATTAAATAAAGGGAGAGGGGAAGGAATTAAAAAAACTAATTCATCCCGCTATTTTCTTGGCAGAAGCTTTTAAAACATCTTCTTCTGGATAGGTACGGAAGATGATGAAGCCAATGATCGCACAAACGGCAGCAACTGGGCCTATAAGTAATAATCCAAGTGTTCCATTGAACGCTTCTGTTTCCGAGTATGTTGCACCGAAAACACCTAAAATAATCCCCATTGTCTGGACAGCTAGACCTCCAGCAAAACGAGTTAACAAACCTTGAGCAGCAAAATGCATTGCTTCTCGTCGAGTTCCAGTCACCTGCTCATCATAATCCGTGATATCAGATATGATGGAATCTGGAAGAATTAACAAGGGAGCTGCTGGAATTCCGAGAAGGAGTACTATAGCAAGAGTATGATATAGTTCAAAATCGGGAATTAATCCTACTGTTGCAAGGAACACAGTGAATATTGCGGCCACGAGCATTGAATATAATGCAGCTTTTTTCTTACCTACATTATTGATCCAGTACATCGCTGGAGCAACTGCGAGTATTCCCGTAATCACGAAAGCACCAGGAAGGAGAGAGGAGATAGGATTTTCCTCGCCTTTAAAGACCACATGTCTCCCAAAAACTGGCAACATGGTTATTACCATTGATTGAAAAGCTGTCATAAAAACTGAATAACCAAGATAAGGAATAAAGGGTTTATTTCTGAATGTTACTCTCAGTGCTTCAATTATGCCAAAGGTTGGTATTTCAGGGACTTCTGGTGGTTCTTTTATACCAAATGCAGCAATATAGAAACAAATTAAGAAGAAAATGGCGAGAACTATCGAAATCATAAACGCTAGATTTTCAAGTAGTGCTCCAATTAAGGCACCAAGAATTGTTCCGACGAGATAGAATGCCTGACGATATGTGGAAATACTCGTTCGCTCTTCAGGAGTGGGACAGATCTCAGGTATGATTGATAAGTAAACACATACTGTAGCGGCATAAGCACCATTATAAATTGCCACAAAGATAGCTAACCAGATAATTGGAAAAAATAAATCTGTTGCATTTGTAGGAACCAAGTATATTGCAATAAAACTCAAAGCAATAATGGGAGAACCCAAAATTAACCATGGTTTCCGTCTTCCAAAACGTGATGAGACCGTTTTGTCTGATAACCATCCTGCTACTGGATTCATTAATGCTTGTATCCACCATCCGAATGCTAAGGCTGTTCCAAGTAACGTGCTAATGATGACTTCATTAGCTTCAAAAAAAACAGGTTCAAAAACTACCTCTTTATAGTAAAAGAACGTAAAAACAGTAAACACAGAACCAATCAATGCGTTTCCGAAAGTAGCAATCGAGTAGGCAAACTTTTGGAATCGACTAGCAGAAAACAATTGTGGTTGAGTCATTTTTTTTCACCTGGAGAAAAATCGTCGAGTGATGCCACTTCTTTATACATAAATAAAAGAGTTTTGTTCAATTCTTTGTGAAAATCTATTTAGAACTAGAACATTTGGATTAATCTATCCATTATTCTTGAATTCTACCTTGTATAGTGGAATGTTTTTATATTAAATCTGAATTTAGAAAGTAAAAGAGATAATATTTCCCAGTCTTGAAGCTTGGAGGTATTAATATGAGTGAAGAACCAGGAGCAAACTTATCAGAAATCAAAGCTTCTCTAGAAATGGTTTTTAATAATATCAGAACCATGAAAAGAGAAGTTCTTTATGTTAACCAAAAGTTAAGTAATTTAGATGCGACTATTCAAGCTTTTGAAGAGTACAGTTCCAAATTCTATGAAACAGAAAAAATATTGGTGGATTTGAAAACTTCAATTCAGGAATTGGCACCACTTTCTCGCGAAATACCAGAGATCAAACAAACTATAGTAGGCCTGCAACAATCTCTTAATGAACAAACTACCAAACAGGAAGAATTACTCTCACCTTTGAACGAAGCAATTACTAATATTCAATCGAAACTAACAAGAGTTGACCAAGAATTATCAAAGATTGTAGCATTAGAAGAAAGCATTACTGGATTGAAGCAAGCATTTCAAGACCTTAATGCTTCTCTTTCCAGTCAGGAGACAAAGATATCTACTCTTGAAACAAATTTCAATAATATCTCCCCGTCTGTTGAAAAATTAGAGGTAGGATTCAGAGATTATAAAACAACAACAGAAGGGAAGTTAAATAAACTTATGGATGATTCTTTAAAAAATGCCATAACTGAATTTGAGTCTAAAGTTGATCAATTAAATTCACATTTGACAAAGGTTGAAAATAAGTTTGAGGAGACAACTAAAAACGTTACGAAAGTGGGGATAGATCTAGAGGAGATCAAGACGAATTTTGAAAGGTTCTTTAATCAAATGGAGGAAGTAAAGACAAGTACCTCAAGTTTTGTTAATAGGATTAAAAATTTAGAAGAAAAAGCAGGGATAACGACTGGTGATTTAATTGGTACAGGATTTGATAATCTGGGTATGCTTCAGCAATTAGTTACCGATCTACTGGGAAAAGAAAGAGTAGATCAACACATCCCAAAAGATGTTGGACAGGATCCTGTGAAGGTGATCGGGGGGTTAAAGGGGATCATTCGTGACCTTAGCTGTATTGATGAGTCTAACAGTATTAATACATCAGAGATTATGCTAAATTATTCCGAAAATGCAGATGGTATGGCTGATAGACGAACCTTGATAGTTAATTTTAACAAAGATGTCCAAAGAGTGCTAGAAATTGGGCAATCAGTATTGATGGACATCGGACAAAAGCGAATGCAGACACGGAATATCATTGAAGAGATCCGAAACTTAGCTCGTCAATGGACGAGTGAGGATGATCTCAAGGGGGAATCAGGCGTCTTCATGGCTTTAGACTTATTGGAAACCTTAGAAAAAGAATTCTAACCTCTTGAAGAAGTTGAGAAAGCTCCTATTTCTTAGCTTTATCGATTTTTTCCAGAATTTTCTCTGCAAGTGGTTTGAAATAGTCAAAAGCTTGAGAGATTCCAATATCTTCATCAGCTCTAATCTGAGGATCTAGTGGAATTTGGCCCAGTAACTCTGTTCCAAACTCTTTAGCCATTTGCAAACCTCCTCCTTCTCCAAAGAGGGTATGTTCTGATCCACATTTCGGGCAAATAAAAACTGACATATTCTCTACCACCCCAATTACGGGCCGATCCATTTTTCGTGACATAATGAGCGATTTTCCTGTGTCCAGAAGGCTAACCTCTTGAGGAGTAGTAACAATCACAACTCCATCCATATCGGGGATCATTTGCATGATAGAGATCGCTTCATCCCCCGTTCCCGGAGGCATATCGAAAAGTAACATCTCTAAGTCACCCCAGGCGAAATCGGTAAGAAATTGACGCAAGGCTTTAATTTTCAAAGGACCCCGCCAAATAACAGGGGTCGAGGGAGACTCTAAGAAGAAGGCCATTGAAACTACTTTGAGCCCTTGCGGTCCCAGTATTGGATCAAATTTGTCATCTTTGGGCGGTTCCATCCGTTTTCCCTCCACACCAAGAATTTTTGGAATGTTGGGGCCTGAAAAGTCTAAATCAGCAATACCGACTTGTTCAGGAAATTTCTCTGCAAAAGCCAACGCTAAATTAGCGGCGACAGTTGACTTTCCAACACCCCCTTTTCCAGAGAGAACTACTATCTTTCGTTTAACCTTTTTCATATGTGATTTTATTTCTTGCTCGAGTTGTTGTAGGTTCGATTGCATTTAAACTTCCTTCAATAATCCATTAAAGCATACCTCAGATTTCTTTCAGTATGCAAATGATTGGGTTTAAGTAGTGAGGCAAGTAACGGTTGATTATCTTAATAATTAAGAAGTTATGGTCTTCGAGCAGTCACAATGAGGTTACAAGTTTGTCTTAATTAGGGGAGATCATTTAGAAGCACTAGATTCTATCAGATAATTTCTTGAAGAGATGATGAAATCAGCCTTTTTAGGGGAAAATTAATGTCATCAAGACTTGCGGAGATCGCTCAAAGGACGATTGAACTGATTCAACCTTCGATAAATATGCCTATCAAAAATGTCGTTATTGGCCTCCTTTATTCCGGCGTTCAACTGGAAAATGGCACAGTCGGTGTATCTTATACGTTAACAGATCGAAAAAATGACCTGAATGCATATCATCAACTACTCCAAGAGGGATTCCTCTCAGAAAAATCTCTAGAAGAATTAATTGACTTTTGTTTCTCTGAATTCGCAATACAAAGAACAATTGGGGTCGCAGCACTAAATTCTTTATCTCAAGCTCATATAGATTATACTAACGCAACAGATCAGGATGTTAGCGAGCTCTTAGACATAACATCAGACAGTTTAGTTGGTATGGTTGGTAATATTCACCCTATCACGCGTTATTTAAGTAAAAAGAATGTCTCTTTGAGAATCCTTGATGAATATAATCCAGTCTCCAATGTAAAGAATATCACTCCTGCTTCCAAAGTCTCAGATTTAGAAGATGTTGATCATATTTTGATATCTGGGTCTGCTTTGGTTTTTGATTCTCTTGATGAGATTATTAAACTCCTCCCTCAGGTCTCTGGATGCAAAATACTTGTTGGACCATCAGCACAAGTTCTACCAGAGGTAGCGTTTCAGCTAGGATTTTCACTGGTTGGAAGTTCAAGGATTATTAATGCTGAAAATACCCTCTGTGTCCTTCAACAAGGAGGAGGGTACAGATTTTTCAAAAAATATACCCAAAAATATTCTTTTGTTAAGAGATTTGAGTCACGATAGTCATAATATTATCCGACAAAACCTTCATACGCTCGATTGAACGAATTTTAGCACAAGGGATGTCCAATTGAGGATTTTTAGGCTGTACGATTTCATAATTTGTGGAAGAGAACATACTAGGATATAACCCAAGGATAAAAATATCCTCATATATTATTATAATATTTCACTTTGGCTTTTTACCTTTTTTATGTTCTAAACTTCCAGTTTCTATTTTAAATTTCTGACACATTTTTCCAACTCGTGTCATATTCGAATATCTTTCTGGTATATCAAAGATTGACTTCATATCGTACTCAAGAGCAAAATTATCAATAAACACATGGACGTTGTAAAGAGTGCAAGTTACAGAACAGTTTGGAATCAAAAAGTCATTAGATCGGATTTTTCAATTACTCATCATGTCAACCAACCTCTTTTCCTCCTTTGAGCTCCAAAATGAGCTCTGTCTACTTCAAATAAAACATGACAATGATCTTTCTGACCTAGAGCTAAAAAAACTCCTCTCATATTTCCTCGATCTCATTGAGTATTTTTCTCACGAGAAATTACAAATAATCCAAGATCCAATAGATAATACTCGATATGCCCTTATAGGAGGTTTTTGACATGTTTTCAGAAATTATTTATGTTCGAAAAGAAGAGGAAAACCAAAAAAATAAGACTCAGCTTCGTCTATTCGATTTTCTCTCCAAGAAGATGAAAGATAAAGAAGCAAAGGTAAATGAAGATCACCTAGCGAAGCGGTTGGCCGATCGCGCTCTTCTATTATTGTCATTCAAAGACACATCAACTCAAAACTTGAAATATGTATTGAATGTCCTTGGAATCCATACTTTGAAAGAGAAAAGGAACATCCTACAAGAGATCTATCGATTAATTCGGGAAGGGATTATTTACGTGCCAAGAGGACTCCCTCTATTGATTGACCAAGGTTCATTGTTTGACACAAATAATAACTCCAATGAAGCTGAAGATATTGATATCTGTCTCCTTCGTCCATATGAAGATCTAATCAAAGAAATCCAGAATGCTATAACACAATTTCAGAATGCAAAGTAAAATAAAGATTATAATTTTCTCCAAAAACTAAATTTTCCAAGATTTTATCAAAATTTTTAACTGAGATCCATTAAATCACTAAGTATGTCACTGAAGGCTTGAATTTCAATGAAACCTAAGAAAAACCTATTGTCAGAAATTAACATCAGTGATGAAGATAAGATTGGATTAACAGATCGTGCTCTCATTCTCTTATCATTCAAGGATACTGAGAAACAAAATTTGGAATTCTTACTCAACCTCCTTGATATCCGAACACTTCAAGAAACAGAAAGTATTCTTAGGGAGATCTTCCGACTAATCCAAGAGGGAATTGTCTTTATCCCACAAGGTTTAGCCAAAATAATTGACCAGGGTACACTGTTTAATATTAATGACCCCAATGAAATTAGAAATATCGATTTATGTCTTTTATGTCCTTATGATCAACTAATTAAAGAGATACAGGATGAAATTATAAAACTAAGAAAGGATAGAGACAAATCCAATTGATTATTAGCACAGCTGTTGTTGTCTCATATTTAATCCTTCCTGCACTACATAATAAGTGTTTGAATTCTTGATTGCGGATTAATTTGATTTCATTCTCTCCTAAAATGCTTTAAGAAAGTACGAATTCTGGTTGCAAAAAGAGGTTAAACAATGTATTTCCCTTTCTCTCTGAAATCGGCTTCTAATTGGTTAGATTTTGTACCTGAACTTCTTTTAACTCTTCCAAATGATTCAAAACACGTAAATAATACAGAATTTCATAATTATCTTGCTTCTACTCTAGAAACTTTTTTCCCCGAAGCTTCTGAGCAATTTTTACTGACAATTTTTACTCTCTTGACAGAATCTACGGATGCAGGAAAATATGTTATTCTCCAAACATTACTCCTTGCTGAGGGAATATGGGAAGTACTAGCTCAAGATGAAACTTTTCAACCCCTCCTGACTGGCTTGGCTCTATCAACTGATAAAATATACGCAAAAAGTGCAGCAACTTTTTCAAGCAAGCTGGAGGAATTTTTCATTCCTGAAGCAGAAGAAGCTATGCCTGAACTGTACGAAAAAGCAGAGAAAGAAGCTCTTGATGAGGCAGGACTCGATGACATTTTAGAAGGTGCTTTAGAAGAGATTTCATACGAAGAATTCAAATCAGAAGCCACTCTCGGCAGACGGGCTAGACCCCGTTCTGTTCCTTCACCTGCAACATCCGCTCCTCAACCAGTTGCAGCTCCTAAACCTCCTGGAACCGTACCAGCAGCATCGCATGCTGCTGCGAGAACTGGTCCCCCTGCTCCAAAACCTGCCTCACCTCCACCTGTAGCTGCTGCTAGTGCACCTCCTCGTGAAGCTACGCCACCTTCTCCCGCACCTCTCCCAAGCCCCGCGCCTACTTCTATTAAAGCAGCGGACACATTCGAAGTTCGAGAGAAGGAGGTGTCAAAAAAGCGGAAAAAAGCAGTAGTTAAAGCTGATGAAGTTGGAATAGAAGCAGAACCTCTATCCTCCGAAGAATCGTCTGTTTCCAGCGAAACCATGCACACTCATGTTCATTATTACTCGAAAATGCTTTCTCGGAAAACCTACCCTCTGCACATAACATTATCACGAGTTGCTAGAGAACTTTCCAAGGACAAGTCCCACTTTCTCTCGGGTGAAAAAGAAAAGGAAACTCGAGGAGAATTTGAATTAACTGATGTTACGAAACGCCTGGTCGTAGAACCTTTATTGAGTGGTTGTTTAGTTCAGCCTTCCTCGCAATTTGTAGATCCCCGTGCACAAAACCTTCCAAAAGTATTGACCTTCTTTGTTACCCCTCTAGTGGATGCTGGATTTCGAACTACTTCTCTTACTGGAGCAATTTCAGTCAAAAGTGAGACTGGAACAGTCTTATTAAAACTCAGTCTACCTGACTTAGCTGTAACTAGCCACCGTGTTAGCAAAACAGCTGCTATAGTGGGTACGGTTGGTGGAGGAATCATGCCAGCTTTTGATCTGTTATTTAATGCAGGCCTTCAAGTTACTCTCGCGAGTCAATTAGCTACCATTAATCCTCAACTTCATGGGATTTTTGACATGCTGTGGGTGGTTATGGGGGCTCAAGTCCTTCTTTTCATTATTGCAATTACAATTGCCCTTCTATGGTATTGGAAAAAAGGACGGGCAAAAGTTGCTCCTGACCGTGCTTCAACCCTCCAACTTCCCCAATAATGATCACTGTTCGAATTACACCTCAAACACATTAATTCTCTTAAGGAGATTATTCAATGTTCTCAACTATAATTCGTCCATATCCTAACTTACGTACCGTGTGTCTTGGTATAGTTACTCATTATGGTGCTGCTCATGATGATCTTGCTGGTTCTACGCAGGTTCTTTTACAAACTATGGCAAGGGGAACAAGACAACATAATGAACTGGAAATCGCACGACTAATTGATGGTACTGGTGGTGCTTTATTCTCTGCAACGGAGAAGGATTACTCAATAATTGGTGCACAAGTTCAACCAAAGTTCGTTGTTCGAACATTAGATCTCCTCTGTGAAATGATCTCAGAGCCTACCCTTGATGAGAACCATTTTCTTATAGAAAAGCAGAATCTGGAACAGATTTATCATCAAGTGCAGTCGAATCCACTACGAAGAATGCTATTGTTCGATGCGGATAAAGCTGCTTTTGGAGAGACTCATCCCCTTGGCCGCTCTCAAATAGGAACCCCAGATTCCTTAAATCAACTAACAAGAGATAATCTAAAAGAAACTCATCAAAAATTGCTTGTCAATCCTTGGGGTTTTGCAGTCGGATCGATTTCTGATTCCCTTCAAAAGCAAATCAATCAGAAGTTTGGAGAATTTTCAGCTAATTTAGGTAAAAATACTCAAAAATCCCAATCTTTACCTCAGAGAAAAGTCCCCCCAAATCACTTGATTTCTACAGCAACAAAGGAGGATGGAAATGTTTATTTATGTATTAACATCACAATAGAGATGGATCCAAGTTTAATTGGATTAGCTCGATTTTCAAGCGCTTTATTGGGGGAGTCTTTCGGATCCAGGATGTTTACAGTTTTACGTGACCAGAAAGCCTTTGGTTACATTGCAGGAGCAACACTGAAACTTTTTGAGAATCTATTGGTTCTACGGTGTTTTATGGAAACCTCTCCAAAGCGAACAGAAGAAGCAATTGACTCATTAGTAGAGATTTTAGTTGATATGGGGAAAAAGAAAATCGGGTCTGAAGAATATGATACGACGCGAAATTTTATTCTAGGTCAATTAGATCTCGCATTTGATGATTCCCGACAAGCTGCATCCAGAATAATTAATCGTAAAGTTCATGGTCTTTCACCCCATATTGAATCTGGATACGAAGAAATCCAAGGAGTCACTCCAAAAGAGCTCCTCTCATGGTGGAGTTCGTCTCTTTTAATCCCCGAGAATTTTAGTTTAGCTATTCATGGGGATATTGATTCTAGTAACATCAAACAAATCTGGAAAAATAAGTCTTATAACGTAACCTGAGGGTGTTTCAATGAATGATGAACATTCTAAATTGGTATCTTTGGACAACAATCTAAAATTACACCTAACTTCTATTCCTGGTGGGAAAACCACATTATTCGCAGTAGGATTTCATGCTGGAAGTATGTATGAAGAAGGTTTTGGCTCTGGATCAAATGATGGCATTAGTCACTTCTTAGAACATATGTTCTTCAAGGGTACACCCACAAGGACTGCGAAACAAGTGAATGAGGACTTTACTCGCCTAGGAGCTGATTTAAATGCGTTTACCAGCTATGATCACACAGTTTATTATGCAAAGGTTCCAACACGAAATTTGCATAAAGCTGCAGAAATTTGGAAGGATTTATTAGTCAACGACGTTATTAATCCAGAAGAATTTGAAGCTGAAAAACAAGTAGTTTTACAAGAGATCCAATTATATGCAGATATGCCCGAATTTGATACAAATTATACAGTTCGTCAAAAACAATTTGCGGGAACCGCATTAGAGCATAACATTCTAGGAAGTCCTGAATCGGTGGGAGCTATTACCTTAGACATGATGACTGATTATATCTCACGATATTATTCCCTAGATAATGCCATCGTAACTTTAATTGGAGGTTACGATTTAGAAGAAGAAAAAGAACACCTAGGCTCACTTTTTGATGATCCAATCTCTGATCCCCGAACTCATCCTATTTATCCTCCACGGTTGGATTTAAATATACCTGGGAAAAATCGTCTCAAGTATTATAGGAAGGAACTTGAAAAACCACTATCTTATGTCGCCTTATCTTGGGCAACTCCTGGCCTCAATTCATCAGATTTCTATCCTTTATTGTTACTGAATACATTTATGGGAAATTCTCGAACATCGCTATTATATCGTGAAATAACTAGCAAAGGGATAGCAAGTGTATGTCGTTTTGGATTCGAAGCACTTTATGATGTCTCGATAAGTAGCATTTTTTACATAAGCCCACCCCAAAAAACTGAAATGGTCTTCCAGAAGGTCATGAATTTACTTGTTAAAGTTCACAACCAAGAAATTACTTCTCAAATTGTTAATGCGTTGAAAGATGAAACTCTAGGATCCTATATTAGTGAAATCGAAGATCCAACCAATTACGGGATTGATCTTCTACAAAAGTATATTAAATTTCGCCATCCCCTCTCTGTGACAGAATTTTTAGGCAATATTGAGAAAATCTCCACAGAAGATATTCAAAGTGCTAAAAACAAATGTTTTGAGAATCTAAATATGACAGTATATGCTACTGGCAGTATCCCAATTAATTGGGATCCACAATTTCCAGATCATGGTCCCTGGTGACAGTAATAAAATCAAACTAATGGGTGAATAAATGTCTTTTACAACAGGACTTTCTATTCAACAAGTTAAGAATATCCTCCCTTCAGACTGGATAAAAATTGCTACTGCTATTCGATTACAGCATATTGAATTCGATCAAACAGTTTTTGATGACATCGAGAACGTACTGAAAGTCTTCGAGGCCCCTCAAACAGTAATTCATGCGCCATATATCGAGGATTATGGTACTGATTTATCTACAAAAAAGCAGGAAGTTGATCGGTTTGTTGACAACGTTCTTACCTTTCAAAAGGAATTAAACATTATCGGAGTCGTTGTTCATCCTCCTACAGATGCAGGAGGCTCGTGGGAGACATTTTATGATCGATTGGAGAAGTTACCTCTCCCTTTGCTTGAAAATATGCCATATCAATCATGGGAGGAATTCCAAGAATTCATTGAAACAACCCAGGCAAATGTTAACAGAAACGTTGGGATGTGCTTTGATATTCCACATTCATGGATAACTCATGGTGAAAATTTCCTAAAACTCCCTGAATTTTGTATGAATTTCCTTCGTGAACCAACAGGTTATATCCATATCTCTGGAGGAACACGAGAGGAGGACACACATTTTCCATTATTAACAGAGGGGGATATGCCAATAACTCCTGTCGAGAAATTTATAAAGGGTATTCCCTTTACAGGAACAGTAACGATGGAATTGGGACCACGATCCCTCAATGATCTTAACAAAATTTTCCAATCTTATGTTCTGATGCTGGGAATTGCTGGCAAAAGGTTCCACAAACTTCAAGTGATGGTTAAGCGTCCTTTTATAATGCGAAAAGTGCATCAATTAGCAGACAAGTCAAGTTCAGACCTTCTCCAAAGGTAATTTATCACATAAGACCAATATTCAATCCCATCAAAGGATGACATGTCGTGGGATCTATAAAATGGTGGCAGAAAGCGGTTTTTTATCAAATCTATCCTCGGTCATTTGCTGATAGCACTAATAATGGGATTGGTGATCTTCAAGGTGTCATTAACCGACTGGATTACTTACAAGAGCTTGGGATAGATGCAATTTGGTTTTCACCCTTCTTTTCTTCTCCACAAAAGGACTTTGGATATGACATCAGTGATTATCGAGCTATTGATCCTGAATATGGGAAGATGAAGGATTTTGAAGAATTACTAAAAAAGGCTCATTCCCTTGAAATTAGAATTATTTTAGACATGGTGTTGAATCATACATCTGATGAACACCCCTGGTTTCTCGAATCACACTCAAGCAGAGAAAATCCAAAACGAGATTGGTATATTTGGAGAGAAGGGCGGGGAAGAAATCAAACTAAACCCCCAAATAATTGGAAGGCTATCATTGGAGGATCCGCATGGAAATGGGATGAACACACGCAGGAGTTCTATTTGCACCAATTTTTACCGTGTCAACCTGATCTTAATTGGTATAATGAGGCTATTCAAGATGAGATGTTTGAGGTTCTCCGATTTTGGCTAGATAAGGGTGTAGATGGCTTTCGATTAGATATTATTCATACACTTTTTGAGGATGGTGATTTTCGTAATAACCCACGAAGCTGGCGATTACTACCTTCTATTGATTCAGCAGCTTCTCTGTTTCAGACCCCAAAATACACACAATTTCTTCCAGAAACCGTTAATATGTGTATTCGCATTCGTAATCTTATTGATTCTTACTCTCCAGACCGAATGATTGTAGGAGAAGCAATGGGAGGACCACGAATATTTCGGCCTCTTTACGGAGAAAATAACAATGGTTTAAACCTCGTTTTTAACTTTAAATTCAGTGATCAATCATTTTCAGCAAGGAATTTTATGCACGTAATAAAAGAATCGGAAACAATTCTCTCGGACCCATATTGGCCTTGTTATTTCTTTTCTAATCATGACAAGCCTCGCATGATTTCCAGATTTGGTAATAGTAAAGAAAAAGCAAAATTACTTACTCTTCTTCTCCTCACTGTTCGAGGTACCCCTTTCATCTACTATGGTGAAGAGATTGGAATGCAACAAGGAAAAATTCCTAAGGAAGCACTTAGAGATCCGATTGCAAGCCTCAAGATCCTGGGTATTCCTGTTGGTAAGTTTTTTGGCCGGGATGGGTGTAGAACTCCGATGCAATGGGATAGCTCGATTGGAAATGCCGGATTTTCCTCTAATCCGAAAATTACCCCCTGGTTACCGATTAGTACAAATTCAGATAGAATCAATGTAGAAATCCAAAAAAATGATGAAAAATCAATGTTTTCGTATTTTAAGAGAGCACTGGAAATTAGAAAGACTGAAAATGCGCTCTCTAAAGGAACACTACACAATCTTATGATCCCACGTAAAGGTTGCCTTACATTCGAACGTAAAGATAACCAAGAAGGTATTTTAGTTATCTTAAACTTTAATAAGAGACAAGTTCAAGTGCAAAATCCCTATCCTTTTTCAAAGGTTATCTTCTCGACTGATAAGCTAAAAATCTCCGAAATAAATACAACAAATTCTCTTATCATCCAAGCATATGAAGGAGTCCTACTAAAATTCAGTTTAGATCAGTAATTTAATCGCTTTCCAGATCTAGATGACCACCATATTTTGCATGAATTGCACACGTCCCCTCACTCCCTACCATGCATGGACCAATAGGATTTTCTGGAGTACATCGTACGTTAAACAACGAACAATCTTCAGGATAGATTTTTCCTAACATTATTTCAGCACAACGGCATCCTTTAGGGATATCTCTCCCACTAGTCCCAGGAATTTCTTCTTTCGTCCGAATGTTATACTCTGTATATTTCTCAGCTATTTCATACCCAGAAGAAGGAATGATCCCAATTCCTCTCCATTTGGCATCAATGACCTCATATGCAGCAGAAATTGCTGCCAGTGCCGTTTTATTCCCCTCTCTAGTTACCACTCGGGAGTAGATGTTCTCGGTATTCGATTGGGAATGAACTAGCTGTTGAAGAATTGCTAGGATGCTTAACATTACATCCGCAGGTTCAAATCCCGCTACAACAATGGGTACGTTGTGTTGGTCGCTTATTGGCTCATAAACCCCTGAACCAGTAATTGCGGACACATGTCCAGGTGCAATGAACCCATCAAGAGACACATCAGGCTGTTCTAGTAAAACACTCATAGCAGGAGGTACTAACCGATGAGCACTGAGAATAAATAGATTTGGAGGAATTCGCTGATTAACGAGTTCAATAGCAACGGTAGGAGCCGTTGTCTCAAACCCAATAGCAAAGAAAACTATATTCCTTTCAGGGTTACTCTTTGCAAGTTTTAATACATCAAGAAAACTATAAACTACTCTTATATCGGCCCCCTCAGCCCGAGCAGTGAGTATGGACCCCTGATTACTTGGTACCCGAGACATATCTCCATAGGTTGCTAATATATATCCATTTTTTGCCAACCAAATACCTTGTTCGATATCCTCGTTTGGACAAACACAAACAGGACACCCTGGACCTGCTATCACTTCGATATTAGGAGGTAGAAGTGATCTGATACCCCAATGAGATATTGTATATTCATGGGTTCCACAAACATGGCAAATTCGGATTTTACGATCAGTAAATTTGCTTGCCACTTCATGAATTTTCGTCTTAATCTCCTTAATTATTTCAGGATCTTGAAATGATTTACTCAACTGTTTTACTCCAAATGAAAAAGAAAGATAATGACAGGACTCTTTTCTAATAGAACATTTAAGTCAATTACTTCTGAATGAATTCAGTGGCTTGTAGCTAGAACAGTCCCACAAACCAGTGAAGATATTTTTATAGACATGTGGATTGTCTTTCTTTATTCTCTCTAAAAAATCTCGCTCCATCTCACGTTTTGAATCTTTGTAATAAGGACAGATATTGCTTGTTTCAGGTAGTCCATATATCCGGGCCAGGGTGATGATCTTTTCTTTATCGAAGTAGTAGAGCGGTCGAATAAAGAAAAATCTTCCTTGTATTACCGACTGTTTCGGGACTACGGTAGAAATTTCTCCATTAAAAATCATATTCAGTAGGATTGTTTCTGCGATG
>JBHLPG010000356.1:0-4033 GCA_048939725.1 Promethearchaeota archaeon
TTGTAGGGCAATTAAATGAGAATCTTGAGAAAGTTATGATTATTCTAACAGGAAAATGTTCTGCTTTTTTCGATGGAAGGATTAAATCACATTTTACAGATGGTGACCGAGTTCTTATAATAAAGAAGGATCTAACTATCCTTTTACATGGCTCCTCTGGAGTTAAGCCTATTCAATGGCAACTAGCAGGAGCAGGAAAGGTCGCATTCCATCTAGTAGAGGAATCCCATCTTCAAATGGAAACATATCGTCCCAAAACTGACGAAAGCTTCTTTATTACTTTCTCTGAAGTATATTTAGCTCTTGCTTATAATGCGATTGAAGTTGATGAAACTGCTTCTGTAATTGGGCATGAAAAGGATTTTGTTGATTATTTAGTGCAAAATCCTAAAATTATAGAGGATAATCTTCAAGTTATTGAATCTGAAAAAGAAATTGATTTCGGGTTCATTGATATCTGGGCAAGGGACGCTTCTGATAATTTTACTATAATTGAAGTGAAAAGAACTATTGCAACCCCTGCTGATGCTCATCAACTTAAGAGATATGTAGATTTTTACCAGAATAAAGGCGAGAAAGTAAGAGGGATCTTGGTAGCAACAGGCTTCCCAAAAAAAGTTAAAAAATACTTAAAAACCTTTGAACTCGAGCATTGCACTGTACCGTGGCAAGATATTTTTCCTACAATTACACGTCCTTCTTCTTTATCTCATAAAAAAAGATTAGATGAATTCTTTTAAAAAATAGTTGACCATAAAATACCGATGTGAACTGATTTGGTTAAAAATTTAGTGATTGATTGTCATGCTGACACATTATTGAAGAAACATCTTGAAACAATTTTTCCCCTCTTATTTGAGGAAAGAGGAGTGAAATTTCATGCGTCTACGAAGCACCTCATAGAGGGAGGAGTTGATGTTCAAGTCTTCGCTATTTTCGTGATGCCAAAGCTTGAGAAAATAAGCATTGATGTCTCTATAGATATGATAGCATTAGCTAAAGAGATGGAAAATGATGGATATGTTCTTATTAAATCTAAAAAAGATCTGAAAAAGATTGAGGAGACAAATAACCGTATTGGGATGGTATTAAGTCTGGAAGGCGCAGTAGCTCTTGAAAGAAATCTTCAACTTCTTCCTATCTTTTACGAATTAGGAATTCGTAATATCGGTTTAAGTTGGAGTAGGAAAAATCTTTTCTGTGAAGGAACAGGTCTAACAGAAGATAGTTGTAAAAGTCAAGGTTTATCTCTTTATGGTTTTGAATTGCTCGAACAGATGGAATCTCTTGGAATGGTTATTGATGTCTCACACTTAAACCAAAAAGGTTTTGCAGATGTTGTGAAGAAAACTAGTAAACCTTTCATCGCTTCCCATTCGAATGCATATCATCTTTGCAATAATGGCAGAAACTTGACAGATGATCAACTGATGGAACTAGCCAGTGCAGAAGGAGTTGTTGGCATTAATTTCTACCCCCGATTCCTCAGTCAAAAAGATCCTGAATCCGTTTCAATAAACGATGTTATAGCCCATATTAAGTATATAACTGACTTAATTGGGATAGATTATGTAGGATTAGGATCAGACTTTGATGGGATTGGAATCACTCCAAAAGGTTTAGAGAATGCCAGTAAAATAAAGAATATCCATCCTCTGCTAAAAGAAGAAGGTTTTAACAATCAAGACATTGCTAAAATTATGGGAGAGAACTTTAAACGGGTATTCACTAGAATATGGAAGTAAAATTCGTTATCGAACCTCATTATGAATGAGCTCTCAGTCAAAGTCGAAAATACTTCGACCCTTATTGAATAATTCTATATGGCCACATCTTCTGCAGGTACACATGACCACCTTGAACGAGGTAAATCCCCATTTGCTATCTAGCCTACCTGTATCCTTCGCGAAGTCTTGCCCACCACACAAACTACAACGTATCACTAAATCTTCTCCAGTGTTACGATGACCAAATCCAATAGATTCTTGTCCTCTAGAAGGAGTTATTCTATATTCAACATTCTCCACTCCAATGGAACCACCACAAGACCTGCAAAATTTAGCTTTTCCCCCATTTTCCTGTCCACACGTTTCACAGTAAACCATTTCTTTTCTCTCTGAATTTGATGATAAACGAATTCAGTTAAACAAAATTTGCTGCTTTAAATAAGATTTATGATTTCGGAACTTTAACTTCATTTTCCCTATTAAACTTATTTTTACAAGTGTGAATATCCCTTTTTGCTATTAAGAAACCGATTAAAGCAGATTAAACTTCATTTGATGTTTTTTCAAAAAAGAAAAGACAAATTATGACGCTTAGAAAGCCTATAAGTGTTCCAACAAGGAAATTTGGGCTGACAAAGTCATTTATTGTTGCCAATACCCCACCAGATACAGTTCCAATCATTAACCCAAGATATTGTGAACCAATATAGAATCCCATTACTTGCCCCCTTCTAGATTCGAGAGAGTTTTCAGATATAATAACGGGAGCTAAGACAAATAAAATTGAATAGAAAGGAAAACAATATAATATGAAAACAACAACTGGATTATTCATTAAAAATAGAGCTAGGGGAAAGAGAGTGTATAGTAATGAGGCAAGTAAGACAAAAGTCTTTCTATTAAACATATCTGCATATCTTCCGATATAATAAGTTGTAAAAACACCCAGAAGAGTCGCAATACTGTTTGCTAAGGCAACAAAACTTATGTCTTGATTTAATTCATCTTGGACATATATTGTAAAAAAATTAACATAGATGGAGGAGGAAATATTGATGAGGGTAATTAACACTAAGAGCACAAAAACAGTTCTTATCTGAGACTTACTTTCCGAAGTATTAATGTGATTTTGCACACGTAAATGGTTAGTTTTATTCGTATATGTTGTCTCTTTCAATTTAAAAACCAAGATGAATGTAAAAAACGATATTATCATTGCTATCGGAAACATGGCACGGAAGGTTTCTACAGAATTCCCAGTAACATCGAAAGTAAAAGCTAAGGTTGCGAATATACTACCTACAAGAAAACCTACACTAGCCATCATCCCAAGCTGTCCAAATTCTCCTGTTCGTTCTTCTTCATCGTAGAATGACATCAGTCTATTAAAAGCTGGAGTAAATCCAGAAACTATAACATTGAAACCAATGTAGAGAATGAAGAATAGAAATTGATTTTGTATAATAAAATAGAATAAAAAAGATATGGTTAATGTACCAACAGAAATTAGCATTAGATTTCTTGAACCAACCTTGTCACTCAAGCGTCCAAATAATCCAGTAGAGAAAATCAAGAAAAAGTACGGGATAGCGATAATCAAGGCACTCCCGATAAAATCTCTCTCCGATAGACCGAAGAAGAAATACCAACTAATAAACGGAGCTGTAAGGGCTATAGGGAAGTGATAAAGTGCATATAAAACTTCTTCAATTTTGAATGACATTCACTGAGCTCCGTAAGGTGTTACCGTTAACCAGCTTAGATAGATTTCGTTTAGAGTGAAGTGATTTTAAACTCAAAATATATGATAAGTAAAGCTAAGGATTAGATATTCTTCACTTTACCCATCCCCATCGGAACCTTGAGAATTTGATAAATTAACACTTAAGAAGAATCTGTTATATGCAGGACTCTAGTTTCAATATCATCAAATTCCTGATCCCCAGGGAACAGCATCCGTGCTTCTTCAAGTAGTCTTCTTGCTTCTCGAATTAGCTTCGCTTTTGCACTAGTTTCAATCCAGACTATCCAGTCGATTTTTTCCATGTGTAAAGGATATAATACGTTAAATTGCTTGTAAAGGTTTTCTGCTTTGACATAATAGCCAATATCCTCATCCCCAAGTTTTAAATAACTATCTGCGAGCTTTCTGATTACCTCTATGTGTCTTGGTGGAGTACTTCGTGTTTCTGGAGTATTTAGCTTTTCTTCTAGTAGTTTTATTTGTCCTTGTAGGCTTGTCGTTCTACGTCCTCTGACAACGGGCCGCCCAGGTTCTTCTCGTGATGTATCTAATCCTTTTTGGA
>JBHLPG010000357.1:0-4028 GCA_048939725.1 Promethearchaeota archaeon
TCATAGTTTTCTAGTCCTTCGTAATGGGTACCTAGTTGCTGAAGAGTACTATCAAACAGATAATCATATCTACTCTAAGGATTGCAAACACTATATATACTCCTGTACGAAGAGTATAACCTCATTACTTGTGGGAATCGCCATTGAGCAGGGATATATCGACAGTGTACACCAAAAAGTCTTGAGTTTTTTCCCTGACCGCAACATCTCTAATGTGGATTCACGGAAAGAAACAATGACCCTTGAACATTTATTAACCATGACTTCAGGGATGAACTGGTTAGAATGGAATACCCACCAAAGTGATCCAAAGAATTCTGTTAATTTAATGGTTGGTAGTTCTGACTGGGTACAGTTTGTTCTTGATAGACCCATGGATTTTGATCCAGGTGAGGTCTTTAATTATAATTCAGGTGGTTCTCATCTTTTATCGGCTATCATCCAGAATGCAACAGGACGCACAACTCTTTCTTTCGCTCAAGAGTATCTCTTTGATCCACTAAATATTACACTAGACGATATTGTCTGGTATCATGATCCATTAGGAATTGTAAGTGGACATACTGGGTTATATTTAACCCCCCAAGACATGGCAAAAATTGGATATCTCTATCTAAAGAATGGAACATGGCCTTTTAATGGAGAACAAATTGTATCGGCTGAATGGATAGCAAAAGCAACAAGATATAATCCTCACCTAGGAAGTAATGACTTGTATGGGTATCAGGTGTGGTTCACCTCATTCACTGATTGTGGCATAAAAAGCTATTTTGCATGGGGATATAATACTCAGAAAATTTACATCATCCCAGAACTAGATATTGTGGTGGTTTACACATCAGATGGCATGGATATTCAACGTTTGATCTCATCTTTCATTATCCCATCTATTTTTCCTCCCGCTTGTCCAGAAAAAACGTTAATCACATCCACACCTTCGAGTTCAGCATCAAATACTACTTCAATTAAAACTGAAACTTCCTTCTTACCACAAGGAAGCCCATTTCCTACATTTGTTAATATCCCGTTATTTTTCATCACTCTTGTCATTCTTCGAAGAATGAAAAGAAAAAGGATGTGAGGAAGTGGAGGAAACAGGGAAGTAGAGATTAGGTAAAGTAGTTAGGGAGGTGAAAAGGAGCAGGTAAACCTAAAAGGGAAAAGCTATTCTTTTACCTAAGGTGCTTGAATTATGAAAAACAACCCTATTACTGAAGTTACTGATAATTTTATTGAAACTTTAGAGACATTAATTAGCGAAGAGATGGTTCGTCACAGAGTTCCTGGAGCAAGCATTGCGATTGTCAAAGAAGATAGAATTGTTTATCACCAGAGTTTTGGAGCTCGTGATCTAGAACGTAATCTTCCTGTAACTCCAACCACTCTTTTTAATATTGCTAGTTGCACCAAATCGGTTATCTGTCTAGCCATCATGAAGCTTGAGGAACAAGGGAAATTAGATCGGCATGACCCTATTTCTAAGTATATCCCCTGTAAACTTGGTTTCAAAGATGATCCTATTACTATACATCATCTGATGACTCATACATCAGGTATTCCAGAAATCGTGGGAGGAATCGCTCATTTAGACCTAGCCATGGAAGCCAAGTTTATTGATGTTCCCTTCATCCCCTTCATGAATTGGAATGACTTTTTCCGACATGTCAACGGAGCCAAGGAATACATTAGTGAAAGACCAGGCAACCGCTTTTACTACCAGAATTATGGCTACACCATGCTGGGCCGGATCGTTGAGGTAGCATCTGGTGATAGCTTGCCTGATTTCATCAGGAAGAACATTCTTACTCCGCTACAGATGAAACAATCTACATTTTTAAAGGAAGACTTGGATAAACTGGACAACGTCGCTGTTGCGTATAAAATGTCCGACAAGGAAAAACGAATTGAAAAGACTTCTTATTATCGTGAAAATGAAAAATTTGGGTACGCCCCTGGTGGGCTATTCAGCTCTGTTATTGAGCTAGCCAACCTCATCATCATGTATTTACACCGAGGAAGTTTTCAGGGAACAGAAATAATTGACAATCAGAAGATTGACGCCATGTTCTCCATGCATTTCCAAGAGACGCCGAATTCACAATTATATAGCCCTACTATCGGAAATTTTGGACGGACAGGTTATGGTTACGGATTAGCTATTCATGAGGATTTCTTTGGGTATCGATTAGTCCACCATTCTGGCAGCTGGATTGGGGCCAGTGCATGGGTTGCCATGCTCCCTGAATTACAAGTAGGTGTGGTCTTTCTATCTAATAGGCATCCTAGCCCTAGAATGTTTGCTTTAGGTACCTTAATCATGCTTCTTGAGGTTGATGTAAAGAAAGAATTTCCCCTTCTCAGATATCGTACTCATATTGAAAAACTCGCTGGGGAGTATGAACTGTATAAAGGGGTAGGTAAAATGAAGTTAATCCTTAAAGGGGGGCTATTGATCTACAAGTTTGATTATTGGGGAATTGATGCTCCCTTAATCCCCCAAGAAAGTGAAGGAGATTTAATTACTCTCAACTATTATCTTCTTACTGAAGTCGGGGAAAAAGATCCTATCCAATTTGAGATTGATGAAGATGGTACTATTTGGATGCACCACGAACGCCTCAAATGGAAAAAAATACGAGCCCTCTAACCCTCAGCTTCCTTTTCTTTCTTCTTTCTCCTTATTTTTCGACCAACAGTTCTAGGAACTTTCTTTCCTCCGACGTACCATATCTCTAAGAGAAAAATGATGAAGAATAAACCACTGAGGACTGAGAACAGGAAGGGATTATCTTCTAGGTTGAGGAAGCTAATAATGGTAAAGAATATGGTCGCGATAATCAATAAAATAAAATAAACGGGTGACACTTTTCTCCAAACTTCCTTCCGATATTGAACTCGATGAATAAATGCTTTCCGTCCGTACGAGTAATTTTTCTTTATATAACGTCTGAACCCACGTTTGAAGCGTTTCTTTACCACGGATTTAGAAGGAAAAGTGTTATTGCTTTTATTTTCAATAGTTTCAGATGATTTCCGCGCATCAGACATCTTCAGAATGGATTTAGATTTTTGTGTATAAAATTCTTCGGATTATGAAACTTTGGATAGAAAAAACCTTTAATTTCAGGAATGGTTATGTTTTTTGAGTTTAAAAATGAGGCTACTTAAAGACTGAATGAGGGTATTCTATGAAGAAATCCAGGCTTACCGTTGTGATTTTGATATTTATTATCTTCCAGTTTTACCCATCCTCACTAAATACCGTCAAGATCTCCTCAAACAATCAAAAAAGAACCAACAATCTTACTATTCAACTCAACTTCATTGGATATGATGATAAAATATTAAATACAACAATGTTTCATGAGCTAGGAGGACTCAATGACTATTATCCTTATATTGAAACCATCGGGCTATACAATGTCTCGTTAAAAACCAATTTGATTACCTTCAAGGATATGTATTACCAAAACTTTCTCTCATACATTGAAACGATCGCAAATTATACTGGCTCAACCTCCGAGCTTAATATCACATTACTAGAAGAAGATAACATCGATCCTCATGATGGGATTAAGTCAGATATCTTCTATGAACGAGCTGGAATCGCCATCAATGCAACCCTTGTTCAGAATTACCTTGATGATCATCCTCCAGCAGAAATACATAATCCTTGGACCTATACGCTCAATTTCTTGAACCTAAGTGTATTAGACTCAGGAACCACGGAACATTGGTATGACATTTCTGAAATTGATCTGGATACTGATAAACTCTCTTCCGAATGGTTCAGTGAATATTCTGGGCTATTTGATCGCCCTGTCGCGGGTTGGGGAGGAAGTGGAGACTCAAGAACATTTTTCTTTGACCCCTCGGCTCTTGACGCGATATGGTACTTTGATTGGATTATTACTGATTATTTCTGGCAGTATCTAAATTTTCGAAATTCTTTCGTTTATACTGATTTAGAAGACTATATCGGTACGCATGAAACATTTCACACTGCGGATCTTAGCTTAGAGAAGTAT
>JBHLPG010000358.1:0-4026 GCA_048939725.1 Promethearchaeota archaeon
TTCCTTTTCTTCATTATCTTCATCTGAAGTATAATATTTCCCAGCCATAAGTATTGCTTCTAAGGGAATCAACCCAACAATTTCACTTCCTGTTACTTTCACACCTCTTTCAGCAGCTAATCGTTTAATTTCCTCATAAACTTCATGTGGTTTTGTTAATTCCCGATAATTCATGACATTCATCGATATTTGTGTTAATTTCCGATCTGGTCTCTCAAGTGTCACTCCCATGCCTTGTATACCTTTGAATAATCCAGGTTCACGAACCTTCTCTCCATTTTTTTCCACCCACCATCCTGATTCCCTAACAATGCGCCCAATTTCGACAGCGATATCCACGTCTTCTGAATCAATGTTTACATTATAAGCAATTAAGAAATCTCTGGCACCTACAACATATGCCCCCGAACGCTCATTAAACATTGGTTCACCAAAATCAGGTTTCCATTGTGGATCAACGATTTTTTCAGGTAAGCCTTCATACTCCCCTTTCCGGATATCAGGCAGTCTTACCCTTTCATTGTTAGTAGCCGCTTTTGCGTATAAATAAGTAGGCACTTTTAATTCATCTGCTACTCTTTCAGCGACTTTACGCGCAATTTGAATACAATCTGCATCAGTTACTCCTTTTACTGGTATAAAAGGACAGACATCCGCAGCTCCTATCCTAGGATGTTCCCCTTTATGTTCTCTCATGTCTATGAGATCAGTAGCTTTGGAAATACTCTGAAATGCTGCTTCCCCTACAGATTCAGGGGTTCCTACAAAAGTTATTACGACTCTATTATAATCAACATCTGGATCTACATTTAATAATTTTACATCTGCAACAGCTTCAATTGCGCCTGTGATTGATTGGATAACAGTAGGATCAGAAGTTGAAAAATTGGGTACGCATTCGATAATTTTATCCATAATATAACCTCAAATTTGATTATAGTATTAAAAAAAGCTGATAATTACCAAGTTGAGGCAAATTATCAAGCATTTTTAAGATTCTTGGTTTAAACCTTGATATTGGTGGTATGGAGAATAAATTTCTTATAAAACTCTTCGAAAGAAATCAGATCACTCCCCCACAAACCTATAACCCTTTAAATTAGTTTTCTGAGCAAACGTTTTAGAAATTTTTAACTAAAGAACCAATCAGCCATACTATGAGACGGAGGTTATAAATTATTAGATAGATATTTTATTGATTTGAAGTAATTCATATTGCAACTAAAGAAATTTGAGTCAGAAAATTAATTAATCTTAAAACTGTACCACACTTAGATTGGTTTAGTAAATAATCTTTAAGCGGTTGATTAAAAAGTAGGAATACTAGAATCTAAGAATAAAAGAGTAATAGGATCCTAATTATTGCATCTTCATGTAGATGGGTACTATGGATGTTTCTTTCTAAGAAAAATTATATAGTAACTCAATCAGGCTTCTGATTCTGATTCTTCCTTTAATTTTAACTTAATGATGACATCAAAATACTTTACATCTTATGACATAATCTAGAAAAAGAAGAGTAAAGTTTATATATATTGAAAGTACAACCGCTCACTGTGAGAGTATTAATACTCTTACATGAACTTAAAACCGAGAAAAGGTGAAAGAATATGGTTAAGAAGACAAAAAGAAAAGCTGGTTTTGCGAGTGCTCGCGTGGAAAAAGTTATTCGCAATGCAGGAGCTTTTCGTGTTTCTGCTGACGCAGTCTATAGATTGAACGAGATTTTGACTGAATATGCCATGAATGTGGCTCGTTATGCTGTTGATATTGCTCAACACTCTGGACGAAAGACTGTTCAAGAACCAGATATTAGACTCGCAGCAACTAAATAAATGGAAACTTCATTTTTCTCCCTCCTTTTTTTTATTTTTCTCTTTATTATACCTTATTTAAAGTATTAGGGAAATGGTGGGAATAGAAAGGGATTTTGATTACTAGTCTTTATTGAAATGTACTTGAAACAGATTTTAATCATCATAAGTTTGTTTGATTAAGAAAAGAAGATTTACTTTTATCAACCTATCTGACTATTTCCATTTTAATTGAATTGAACTGTATATTTTTTAACCTGATTCTACAAATAAGAACTGAATGAATAAACTCTGTGATAAGTTAATCTTCCTATAAAGAGGTCAATCATATGCTAGAAAGGAATTTAAAACACACACTCGTCCTCTTGGCTATTATACTAGTTTTTATCCCTTCATCTATAGAAATAAGAGCTGCTCGTTCTTATTATACTCAACAAGGAATCTCTGATTGGGATCAATTATTACCTTGTTCTACCACACAGACTTCTCAAATAGTGTCAAATTCAATCCAACAGCAAATGGAAGTTATTAAATATTTAATAGATAGCTGGGATGTTAATAAAATTCTTGAAGAGGACTTATCCGCTGCTGTTGAGATAATATGTCAAGCAGTAACAGCTTTACCATCAATTCAGATCAATTCGAAAATAACTGATGAAATTCTTACTGATTTTGACCTTATTCTTACAACAAATTTAAGCAACTCTAAAGAAACACTAAGTAAAACTGTAGAAGGCCTTTATTATATTTCAGAGAGTGGGGATAAGAAGGTTACAACCAATTTGAACCTTTGGATAGCAAAAGCGTTATTAGCACTTGACCTTTCCCGTTATCAATCTTCCGTGGAAATGGCAAACGATATCATGCAATCACTTGAATTAACTGTTCGTGGACAACCTCCTGCAGAATATTTGCATAGTTCTATTCTATTAGATCCAACTGATATTCCTATCCCAGGATCCATATCTCCAATCGCACTTCTCCAAGACCAACTAATGGCTATGACAATTTATCAGAAACTATCGTATGAACTATCGGATGATCAGGTTCTCGAAATTACAACCAGGTTTATTGATCTAGAAAACCTTATTGAGAGTGATACATATGGATTTATAGATTACAATCTATCATATAAGCTAGGATTAAATTTTGGTTATCTTCATGCTGGAAGAGATCAGGTTCTCGAGAGATTTCATTATCAGAATAATATGAGTTGCTTTTATTTTCGTGATGGACTATACCTCCTAGAGTACTTCTTCAATCAAATTAAAGATTTAAGTACTGAAGCAGATAAAGAAATCTTTGACCTTTTCAACTTGGTTGAAGCCGATTTATACCAAGAAGATGTAGTTCGTCTATTAACAGACATCCAAGTGCTTTTCCATTACGAAGACATCCTCTATTATGAAAGGATGATTACTTACAATTTTGAAACAACTTTGCCAGTATATCCTAGTGATCGAATCTATATAAGTGACCAATTCTCTCTCCTTAGTTTAATATCCCGAATGGCCAATTGGTATTCCTCATTCTTATTATCCAGCGATTATCAATTGTTTGGGAAGCAACTACAAAGATTAATTATCTTTCTATGGGATTATCTCGCATTAGAAGCCTTCAGTACATCAACAGGTGGGCGGAGTGCAAACGCTATAAACGCATCGTCAGGCTTTTTCTATGCTTTTTATTCGGTATCTCTTGGTCTCTATTTATTTGATAACACTTCCCAAGGATCTTTACTTAAAGCTAATATTTTAGCTCTCAACGGATTAGGAACCGTGTTTCCTTTTCAACTTATAGTTGAATTTGAAACTCCAATAACTGTACGCGACAATCAGAGTTTATATATTCGAATTATTCCCCTCACTCAAGAAAATTCTTCTGGATTATTTATCAATAGTATGCTTCTATTGAATGTGCCTTCTGAATCCTTGAATTCGATTATAGCCACTCCTATTTTAACAGCTAAATCAAACTATTCTATTCGCTATAATTTCTCAGTTTCGCTAGAAGGTCCTATCGCATTCTCCATCCATCTTTCTCATCAGGATGTTGAATTTTTTAACTTGGACGCGTCTTATTTAGTTCTACGCTCCTTGAATATGAATATTTTTGTTGATCCAGTCAATCCAACCCAGGGCGATGAAATCACCATTCATCTTGAAATCCGTGATGATGTGGGTTTATTACGGAATAATATCTTCTATTTCGT
>JBHLPG010000359.1:0-4023 GCA_048939725.1 Promethearchaeota archaeon
TAACTCATCCAATAATTCAGAGTCAGAAATTAAATGTGATGTATTAATTAAACCATCAATCATTTCTGGATGTATAATTGAATGATTTAGGGTAATCATTTCATCAATAATATCTTCTAAGTTTCTAGTTACTTGTTCTGGGTCAAGTTCTTCTGGTATTGGTGTTGTAGTCTCAAAAGTAAGTTCAGTAATATAAGTGTCAGTAGTGCCAGTGATATCATCATGATTATTCTCTGGAGGAGGAATACTCATCAAAGAAGCAATAGAAAGAAGAGCAGTAGGAATTACAAAAAGAAAAACAATTCCGATTATCAACCTTATTCTGTTCTTCTTAGGGCGAAAAAAGAGTGGGGATTTACCTCTTTGCATCCGTGAGATAGATTTTCGACTTTGTTTGATATAATCCTCAAGTTCTTGCTCGGTAGGCCCCTCAAACCCTTCTTGACCACGAACCTCGCTCATTTAATCCTCACTCATCGTCTCTAGTAGATTATTGCAGAATTTTTCTATATCCTCTGAAAAAGAATGCATCTTTTCATTTAAAACATAAATTCTTTCTGTCACAAAGGGAATTCGACGAAATGAGTAAATAGGCCGAATAGAAATTGATTGTTCATTATTGCTTAAACTCTCCCATATCATTCGAACATTCTCCTCTGCTACTTTTACATCTTGGGGATTTGGATCAAAAGCAATATCCTCACGATGTTCTATCTGATTCATAATCGCGAAAAATTCTACTCCTTCTAGTTTAGAATAACATTCGGATATTAAAATATTTAATCCTTCAATTTCGGATTTAACGGGTCTTGTGACAATCATAACTTTGTCCGAGACAACCAATGCATCAAGAGATCGAAAGGTGATACCAGGCATACAATCAATGATCAAGAATTCATAATTCTGTAGATTACAATAACGTATGAATTCAAAAAGCTTTGCAAGAATTCTCCCTTCTCCATGCTGGGTTAATTTCGAACGTACTTTTGGTTTTTGAAGAACCTCAATGCCAGAAAGAACACAGTCAAAATTCGCAATCTTTGTTGAGATGAGTACATCCTTCGGTTCAATATCTCCTACTAAAAACTCTGTTAGTGTTTTCTCATCTGATTCTTTATCAAGGGAATTAGAAGGTAGATAAGATTGGAGAGAGGGGGCACGAAGATCGAAATCTATTAAACACACCTTCTTACCAAGAATTGCTAGTTGTACAGCGGTATTTACTGACAGGAGAGTCTTTCCGACACCCCCTCGATAACTATGAAAAGTAATTGTCTCCATTTATTCGACATCTCCCAGAATTTTATATAAGACTTCTGTTGCTTTACTCTCTGGAGTGACTTTCACTCTTTTTTTAAGAATAAAACTTTTGTCTGCAAGATAGTTTAGATAGCGTGACTCTAATCCTCTACTACGCCCAGTTTCAGCAGCAATATCAGAGCTGGTGACCCAATTGTCTTGTTTTTGGATTGTTTTATAGGTTTTAAACAACCCTGGTCTTGATTCTTGTAAATTCAATACATCTAAGCTCGTAGGGAAGATGGATTCATCAGTATCATGCGAACCTGAGGCTTCAAATGCCTCTACTCCTGTTGTTTTCTCTAAAAAATCATGTAAATTAGCCAATGAACCTTCAATAGTCATCAATTGATGAGAGATTTTCTTAATTTCCGTTAAGATATCTCCTAAGACCTTATTCTCTGACATTTTCACCTATTTTATATTTAATGAGATTGGTTTATATACGTTGCGCAATGTTGCGCAACGTTTTTAAACATAGATGATCTTTGATTATAATCGATGATATTTGTTGATTAAATACACATATTATATTGTTTGTACAATCAGAGGAAAATTGTATGAAGAACCAGAGATCAACTAAGCTAGAAGCAATGTTAGGAGTAATTACTGCAGAGTTGCTTATCATGGAAAGGAATTTAAGGCAGATTATGTACCTAAATCTATTAATCAAACAATTTTCCTATAAAACTAAAAATAAATGTTCTACAAATCAATTATAATAAATAAATAAATTGAGGTTGAAATGAAGATGAAAAGAACGAATAGAAAACATTATTTACTTATTATTGCTTGCGTTTGTACGCAACTTTTGTTAATACCTACATTTGCAAAAAGTAATGATACATTCGTAAATAGTTTTTGGAACACTCTAGGTTATGGACAATATACTGTTTTAACTGATTGGTCAGAAGCAGGTAAGATAGAATTTTCGATATTGGACTTTACTGGTTCTCTCTACATCAAAAATGATTATAGTTACATATATTTAGGGGTGAGAATATTTGACGACATCACAGATGAAGATCTAATCTGGAGAATCAATTTTGATGTAGATGCAGACGGTGGATGGGCAGAAGATGCAAAAACCTTGACTTTGGAAGATCGTTATCTCTCTTATGATGATGAACACTATCTTCAAAATTATCCTGAAGCCTATTCTGATTTACAAGAAGATGATTTCACTGCTTCAAAGAGGACTTTTACTTCAGTTGGTATAGAGAATACTATTTTTGAACTAAAAATACCTCTACAAACTGATGATCATCTTCATGATCTTCAAATCCAGAATCCCGAAACAACAATCATAGGTATTTCAATGGATGTGGTATTAGACGACTCGGGCATAAATGGAACGTGGAAAGGTGGAACTTATCCTGATTATGCTAATGCTTCCAATTATGTTCATGTTCTTTTTGCAGGTCCTCAAGATCGAAAGATCCCCGTCTTTGAAGAAGAGGAGAAGCCCCCTCCAGCTGAGACAACATCTCCAGAAGAAGAAGCATCAAGTTCTGAATATATATACCCAGATATGAAAGAAGGAGCAGCAAGTTCGTTTGAAGCGTGGTTAGTCCTTTTGAGTATCAGTATTGTAACTATCTTCGTAACCAGACATCGAAGGAGAGATAATAAGAGATGAGGAAGAAAATTGTTTCCCTACTCGTTATTAGCCTCCTAATCGGGGCCACTATTCCTATTACGTCTGTAAGAAGTTCAGTAAATGAAGACCAACTTTTTTTCGGTATAGTTCACAAACAAGCAACCTCATTGAACTCCGAATTTCTCCATAAGGGAGCTCTTCGTGATCAACCCAAGTCTTCAATCATAAGCACAATGACAAATACTCTAACTGCTGCTTCCTTTTTTACTGAATATGATACTGGAGGATCAGTAGATTTACTAAATATCGGCCATCGAATTATCAACACGAGCTCAAAATACTTTAGATTGAGTTTTCACAGTGATCGCCGTGGATGGGTTTCTTCTTATGATTATACAAAAGGAACTGAAAGTTTTGTTAAGAGTAGAAAATATACCCATGATCAATTCTTAATGCTTCTAGGATTAGCAAATAGTTATTTGAAATTAGAACACAATGACCCGAAAAGGCCTGATTATTTAGAGGACTATAATCAGACATACGAATTCATTCAAGAATATCTCACAGAGCCTAATGGATGGATTGATTCTGTTTTTACGTTTAATGAGACTCTGTACACTAAAAATAGATTTAAAATCGTGGAACATATTTGTTGGACAATTTGGGCTTCCTTAAATCTACCTATAGGTTTTCAATCTCCACTATCATTTGAATCAATACTTGAAATGGCAGATTTTTTAGATGATAATGGAACATTAAATGGAGCAATTTACAATGTAGTGACTCCAGATGGAAAGTTTACTGATAATATTTTCAAACTGCGTACAAATGCTTTATACGGAGTAATTAACTTACTTTTATATGAGAAAACTCAAGATTCCAAATTTTTACACAGAGGAAAAGCAGTTTATGACTTTCTTGTTAATAATCTTTGGGATAGAGGTTTCAAACTGTTTTTTGACGTCGTAGGCGAAAATGGATTGCTCTTAGTTCAGGGAAAAAGTCTAATCGGGAATGCATTAGCAGCTTTATTGTCGAGTCACTTATGTCGTTATTTTCCAACAAATTCATCCATACTAAGTATTTATGTACTTTCTAATAGCTATATGGAGCAATATCATAAA
>JBHLPG010000360.1:0-4010 GCA_048939725.1 Promethearchaeota archaeon
TTGAAGGAGGGTTTACTCCTTAATTATAACACTCCCACCTCCCTCGTCTGGACAGGGTATTCACTTGATGGGAGTTCAAATATCACGACTCAGGGCAATACAACCATTCCTATGCCAGCCGAGGGTAACCATATGATTCAGGTCTATGGAAATGATTCCTCGGGGACTTATTATCGATCCGAATTAAGATCTTTCCAGTACGATATCCTAGAAGCTCCAAGTACTCCATTGAATCTACAAGCTACTGCTAATGAGAACTCAGTCACATTAAACTGGGCTCCTCCAACTAACGATGGCGGAGCGATAGTCACAAACTACAACATCTATCGCGGTAGAGTAAGTGGGAGCTATTCCTTTTTAGCAGCTGTAAGCGGGACTACTTTCCAAGATAATGCTGTTGATCACGGGGTCACTTACTTTTATGTAGTCACCGCCGTGAATAGCATTGGGGAGAGTCTATTCTCTAACGAGGCATTTGCTACTCCTGTTACAGTTCCAACCCCACCACAAAGTCTAGATGCTTCTACTGATGGGGATTTCATTGAATTGAGTTGGTCTCTTCCTAGTAGTGATGGTGGAGCCGAGATAACATACTACAATGTCTATCGTGGTACCTCCAGCGGAAGCTATTCCTTCTTAGAATACACCTCCGATATGTTTTTCAAGGATTCCGATGTCAAAAGGGGGATCGTCTACTATTATGTTGTCACTGCAGTCAACAGCATTGGTGAGAGTGGATATTCCAATGAAGCAAGTGCTACCCTCCCAGTTCTCCCTGAGACTACTACTGAAACTACTGAACCTGGTGAACCCAGTTCTCCGAGGATTACTTCCTCTCCTAGCTTCCTTACAATTCTATTCTTCTTTGGAATCCTCGTAGTGTTCATACACAGGCTCAGGAAGAAAAAATGAAGATCGGTCATCTTCTGTGAGCTAAGAAATAGCGTAAAGTGTTATTGCTAAATTCTTGTAGCCTGAGAATTTTCTTTTTAAATTGCATAGAAAGGAAAATTTTTGATTGTCATAGGTGAACAATTTTTTCACGGGATTCGTGAGTAATATGGAGAAAAACGAGTATCAATTGGAACAGTTCAAAACCTTTCTTTTAAAAAACAATGTCCCTGAAAATATGATTCCTAACTTAGTTAACGCGGTTAATGGCTTTATTCAGTTTATTGAGGAAAAGAATGAGACTATTCATTCCTTCTCGTATGGAAAATTAATCGAATATGCAGACAAACTAGCTTTGGAGGATAAACTAGCTGCACGGCATCTTATCATCGGATTATGGAGATATTTTCCCTTCATCGGAAAGCACCATCATGTTGAGGAGGTTATAGATATCGCGGAATCTGCTTCAGCCATGGACAATCTCTACAGCCGAATAGCTGATTGGCATGGTGAGGCTGTCCGAGATGAAATTTTTCAGGATATAGAAATTCCTCCTCTTGGAGCTCATCCTGAGAAGAAACCTCAAGTGACAAAAATTGTTATGAAACGACTAGAAGAGAAATTAGGTGAAGAAAAGGCAATCGAGTTATTGCGGCCCTGTTTACACGAAGGCGCCCCAGTTGGTACAGATAAAGAGAAACTCCAAGAATTAAAGGATTTAGATAAATTCCTTAGCATGAAGCGGCAAAAATTCATTAATGAAGTTGACAAACATCGAAAGGATGGAACAGCCATGTTTGCTCAATTAGTTGACGATGAAGTCTTGGCTTATGTAAAAACAATCCCTACAATGGGTGTAGGTGTCCGGAACGAGAATAAAATTATTGTTACAAAAGTTCCTTATCAAATCAAAAGATTTTTGACTGTTGATTCCGATCACATGAAACGGTACTACTGGTGTTATTGTCCCTGGGTACGGGGCGCAATCAAGGATGGAACCGAAAAAGAAGTCTCTCCTAATTTTTGTTATTGTAGTGGAGGTTATTTCAAATTATACTGGGATAAGATATTTGACCAATCCATAAAGGTGGAACCACTTGAGACTGCTCTGTGGGGCGATATGGTTTGTAAATTCGCTATAGAAATACCAGATAAGATCATGGAGGAATATGTTCAAAAATAATAGGACATAATATTCTTTGGACCTTAAAAAGGAAAACTGGTTTCTATTTTTGTGGTATAACCCTTTTTCATTATCTGTGTATTTAGAGTTGTTTGGTCAATAATAATGGAAGAAACTAACCAATTAGTTTCCAGTTTTGTTAAGAGTTTAGAAACTCATCCTAATGGAGAAGCGATTATCGAAATTATTGAAACTATTTTAGCTGATAATTCCGGGGATATTGATTCCACCCATATTACCTCACTCAAGGAATTAAGCAATAATAATTTGTCTCTGTTAGTAGACTTCTGGATTCTCCGTGGAATGATCTTGAAGGAAGAGGGCCAGGATCCTGAGGCGATTCAGCTGTTTTTTGAGGCGACACAATGGCTTCCTGAGGATGTGAGCACTTGGTTACGGATTGCAGATGTTTTTAAAGCCGAGGATGAACTCCTAAAAGCATCATTTTTCCTTACCGAGGCTCAATCTCGGTTAAAATCACATTCGTTGATTACGGATGAGTTGAATTCCTTACTCCATCAGTTAGAAGTTCGACTTGCTTTTCCTCCAGGGATCCAAAAAATTACGGGTGAGACAATCAATCATGAAGATTCTCTTATTATCAACGAACCTAAAGAGGTAGAAATAAATGATCACTCAACAACATCTACTATCTCTACTAAGCCAAGAGAAACCTTTCAAATTCCCCCTGAAGCTGAAAGCGTTTGGAACCTTGCATTGGAATGTTATGAAGAAGGTACTAAGGGGGAGAATCTAATTTATCTTAATGCTTTTATCCATTACGCTCATTCGACCGTCCGAGAGGTTTTAGGTCTTGATGGGAACTTTAAAGCAGGTTTAGATGCGAAAGTCTCTCGATATGGGTTGTTTCACTATCAACGATTTTTTAATCGTCTCAACTCTCTCCGTAATGCCGTGGTCCATGATAATTATCTTCTTTCCAAGGAAGAGGCGCTTGATATTCATGCTAAAGTTGCTGAGTTTCTCTCTTTTATGCAAAAACAATAGGAATCGGATCACTTTCCTCTCGTTGTTCATGGTATTGAATTTCTAAATCATTAACGTAGTGGTTTATGCCTGCCGCTACTGTTTTGATGATCTTTTTATGGCTACTTTTAATGATAAAATGAGGAAACGATTCTGCGATTATCGCTTGCAGTTGGGGTCGCCAATCTGTTGGTTTTCGTGAACTTGACAATCCATGAGCATGAATAATCCCACCTTGCTCTTGATGTAGGCTTGCTAGTGCTGTCTGTAATTGAGTTTTATCACTGGTGAAATATCCCATAATTACTCGATCTGCCCAGTCCCTTGGTGTGACTTTTCGATTATCTCCAAATACTGCTTGGTATTGTTTCTTTACCTGATTCTCTTGGATATTCTTCTCTAAAAATTTGAATGCCTCGGGATTGATTTCTATTCCTATAATTTTTACTGCTGAATTGTGAACCGCTATCGGTAAAGACAGGTTTCCTACGCAGGCAAACATGTCGATTATTTGTTCAGGTTTCTGACATTTCTTGATCAATCGCTGGCGTTCTGCATGGTTTCCATTAGAAAAGGTCAGGTTCAGGGCATCAATCCAGAATTTGCATCCTAATTCTTTATGAAGTGTGATAGTATTGGTGTCTCCAGCTAGGACTTCGTTATCTGGTTGTCTGGTAGTGGTAGTTGTTATTCCCACTTTGTGCGCAATTGTTTTTAGTTCTGGTAAGAATTTGAGATATTTTTCACCAATTTCTCTCTTCCAAGGTAAAAGTTCTGGGTTTAAATTTAATATTCCAACTTCCCCTATCCGTTTCCAGCGTTTTGGGAGTAATGAAATACTCTCTTTTGGTAATATTTCTTCGTCTCGGATTGCTTGTTTAATTTGCTGGAATGGAGTCCTTCTGGCGGTCAATATTTTCTAAAACCTAAGTTATTTGCGATTTCTCGG
>JBHLPG010000361.1:0-3993 GCA_048939725.1 Promethearchaeota archaeon
GAGGGGGCTATCGTTTGCTTCCTAAGATTGAGAATCTCATTTTTGGTCAAAGATTGTTTTGGAAAAGATTCTTCTGGAATCCTCAAAATCAGATTTGGATCAGGACAGATGCTTAGCCAAATATCTCTTCGACTTTCGGATACCACTCCAGCAAAGTCTCCTTTTCTCCCTAACATATCTGTGATTACTTGAAAATGTAAATGTGGTGGCCATCCTCCATTATGTTCAAAAGGTCCAACGTGTGCGATCAGTTCCCCTTTCTTAATAATCATTCCTTCAGAAATATCATTCAACGATTCTAGACTCAAATGTCCAAACAGAGTAAAAAATTTCAGTTTTCCGTTGTTTATTTCATGTTCTAAGATGATAGTTGGTCCGTAATCAAGATGACCTTCATTATTTTGAAAACTGTGGATTCTTCCATCCAATGGCGCATATATAGGGAAATAAGGTTTCAGAAAAAGGTCAATACCAAGATGGACTGTCCGATATTCAAAACCTTCATTGCTTTCAGATCGGAATAATTCTTCAGTATAAATAGCACGTGCTTCATTATATCGACCAATACCAACTTTTGCATTGGTTCTCTTCATTTTATTAAAAAGTAATTCGTTAAGTGCCTTTTTATTAGTAAAATCGTATAAACTGCTTAATTCAAGACTACCCACACTTAGATCGAAAACAATATGAGGTATTTTAGAAAAATCATTTCCAAGAATCGATACAAATTCTTTATGATTTGATTTAATCCAGTCAACAATTTCTTTACTTTGAGGACAGGGATGCATTATGCAGGCATTATGGAAAACGTAATTAGCGAATCTTGGATGAATTTCTTTAAGTAGAGTTAAGGTTTCCCAGGCGGGCTTCTCAGATATTTTGAGGTATTCATTTTCTGGTTCAAGTTTCTGCTGATATGCTGCGATACTCACACTCATACAGAGTCTGATACATATCAAAATAAAGAGCAACTCTAATTCGAGTTCGGTTAGTGGAAAGACAGAATGATATCCGCCAATAACATAGGCTGCTGCTTTGATCGGATCTTTTTTCCCCAAAATAGCATATGTTGTTGCTACAGCAAGCTCAAATACTGTATGGCTCTGAACCATATCTCCAAAATCTATAATTCCAAATTGGTATTGATTTGCTGATTTTTCTCGTTTAACAATCACATTATAATCATTGAAGTCATTATGTATTACACTAGCTCTTAAATTTGATAATTTGGGAAGTACGATCTCTTTAAATTCGTTAAGGAAATGTTCCACTATCAAGAGTTTTTCTAGATCAGCGATGTGTTCTTTGTATTTATTTATGATAGTATAAGCGTGTTTTAAATCCCAATAAAGTTCGCGATTGGCGGCTGCATGATTAAAAGTCTCTAAATAGCTACTTGATGTTCCTACAAAACGACCAAAATCATACAGTAATTCTTTATTATGAGGATTTACATTTGCCAGAACTTTTCCAGGAAGAAAAGTCACTAACCTGACGAAATGAGATGTTTTATCGTCTTTTTGATAAGTTGCAATCAATTCATTCGATTTATTCTGCAATACTGAAGGATATCTTCTAGAATCATCAAGATTTGCTAAATGTAACATGGCTTTGTTCTGTAAATCAAGTGCCTCCTCATTCTCGAATACATTCGCGATTTTAAGGACATATTCCTTTCCCTTTTCTGTTTTCACATAGAAATTCTGATCGCGTTCGCTTGGAAGTTCTTGAATTGATCCAGTTATACCGTACAAGTCATCTAGTAATCTCAACGCTTCTATCCCTGATATATTGGGACGTTTTGGTTTACTTAACAATATAAGACCTCCAACCAGTTCAATATGGTGAGCAAAATTGCATAATAAGTATTATGTAGAGAAATTGAGAGTTATCTAGATTCCTTTAGTTTTGACCATCGAAAAATACTATATAAAAGTGTAAATTAAAACAGTTTAAATCAAGCTCACTATTCTTAAATAGAACAAAAATAATAACGTTCGATAAATTTTCTTGATTCGCTGAGTGTGATTTGAGTGTTAATTATACTTTCAGGGTTGCCAAGTTCAGGAAAATCAATACTGGCAAAAGAAATTGCTAAAATTTTTGAACTTGATCTTTCTATGAAAACAATAATCATTGAATCCGATGCGATCAGAAATATGATTCCCTCTTATAGAGAACGACGTTTCAATCCAGATCATGAACCTGTTGTAAGATCTGCAATGTTTTCGTTAATTAAACATTTTTTGCAGCAAGGTTATCTCGTAATTAATGATGATATGAATTACTATAAATCAATGAGACATGATCTACGGGAAATTGCTTTAGAATTAAACGTTCAATCTGCAATAATCTATATTTCTACACCAAGAGAAATAGCTCTTTCTTGGAATGAAAAAAGAGGACTTCCAATTCCTCAAGATGTAATTGAGGATGTCTATAATAAATTTGACATCCCTGGAAAGGATTATGAATGGGATATGCCAATACTAACTACTGATTTGAGTATTATAGCTCCTAAAAGTGCAGCCAATGATGCAGTTACCCTGATTAGAGATCTCTTATCCAAACCGAGCATAAATGAAATAAAGACTATTGTAGAACCCTCAGAAGAGGATCGGCAAAAAGAAGCTGTAGATCAGTTAACCAGAAGAATTGTATCTGAAACTATAGCCAATAAAAAGGATGAAAAACTAGCAAAGATTTTAAGCGGTGTTCGAAGAGACTTTTTAAAAATGGCCATTAAGAACAAACTGACATTAGACGAAATGAATGAAAAATTCAAGGAATTAGTTGAAAAAGTCGTACAAAACCACGTTCAATGAATACATGATTTGATCAATCTATGGGCGATTTGCTTGAGACTTATTCCAATTCATGTCGGGCTTTTTGGACATATTGATCATGGTAAAACAGCCATAGCTCGTCTTCTTTCTGAAAAGATTTCCACAGCAGGCTTGGATAAACATCCTCAGGCTCAGGAACGGGGCATCTCAATAGATTTGGGATTTACAGCATTTAATCTTGCTCCCTACCAGGTTACATTAGTTGATGCACCTGGACACGCAGATCTTATAAGAAGTGTCGTTGCAGGTGCAAATATTATTGATGCCGCAATTCTTGTAATTGCAGCAGATGAAGGACCGAAACCGCAAACAGGAGAACATATTCTAATCTTGGACAGTTTTAATATTTCCAAAGCACTAATTATTATAAATAAAATCGATTTAGTTGACGAATCAGGCATTGATACAGTTGAAAGATCAATAAAGGCTCTTCTAAAAGGAACAATTCTAGAAAATTCACCTGTTGTCAGAGTTTCTGCTAAAACTGGAGAAGGTGCTGAAAGTATCAAAGAAGCATTACAAGAACTACTTAGTAAACCTATTCGAAAAGTTGAAGGATCATTTAAGATGCCGATTGACCACGCATTTCACATAAAAGGCGCTGGTACAGTTATTACAGGAACCGTTCATCGTGGAAAAATCAATATTGGTGAAGTAGCAGAAATAATGCCTCTAGAAATTCAAGGAAAAATAAAATCAATTCAGACGTTTGGCGAAAACCTACAAAGTGCAGTTGCTGGAGATCGGGTTGGCATAGCAATTCCAGGTATTCAGGCTAGAATAATTCACCGAGGAAGTTATTTATGTTCACCGGGTTCCCTGTCATCAACAGATACGATATTAGCTCAATTAAAAGCTAACAGGTTCTTTAAATTCATCCTTGCTCCACGTATGAATGTTCATTTAACGATTGGAACACCTACGGTTGCCGGAGTAATTTATCCTTTCCAAAAAGAGAATGATCATAACGTTATATCAGATCAAGTGAGTGCAAATCAGGAATTTTTTGCTTACATCACTCTTAACTCTGTAATAGTATCAGAGCCAGATGATCCAATTCTTATCTCTCGATTAGATCTTCCTCCTACTAAATTACGAATTGCAGCTAGCGGAAAAGTTATTGATGTGAATCCAAGTGATTTTTCAT
>JBHLPG010000362.1:0-3970 GCA_048939725.1 Promethearchaeota archaeon
AAGGCTATTGTAAGCTCAATATTAGAAGTCAAAATGAAAATTAGGACACTACCAAGAATATCTAGGTCTGGTATGACAGAACCAACAACTAATCCGATTCTTGTATTACTATACTTAGGATCTAGTCTACTAGCAATCAATAATCCTAGTAAACCATGAAAAGCAGTTGGAGCCATCTGTTTACACTATCATTTTTGCGAAAATTGTTCAGGTAATTTCTTAGTTGATGCTAACAAATTTCCTAGTAAATCATATTAAAAACGCTTTGTTAAGCTTTATCAAACAACCTCTAATGTAAAACTAAAGAAAAAGCTCTATTAAAGAAATAGTGGAGAAACAGTTAATGACTATTCGTGCAACAGGACGAGTAACTCGTGTTTTGAAACAGGCCCTTCCTCAAGGATTCAGGGGAGTTTATAAGATCAATGTAGTCGGTTCAACTGGAGCAGGAAAAACAGAATTTCTTCGATGTTTGCTAGGTGATCTTTTTCAACCCTCCACTGAAGCAAGACGCCGATCAGACACGGAAAATGTTGTGGATGCAACCCATACATGGTTTCGTATTGGCAAACAGAAAACAGAATCAACAACAACTGTTTCTTTGAATACAGTTGGGATTTTGCTTGTACGAACCCTTTACAATTCTATTGAGTTTCACCCTATAAAACAAGTCAATGAATTACTCCTGCGTGATGATATTGAGGAAATTTGGCAGTTTGTGTTCTTTGATAATGCTGGTCAGGAACGATTTGATTTCATGCCCCAAATAACAATGCGGGGTGCTGATGTAGTAATTGTTCTTGCTGATGGTACCAATATGGCTAGTATTGAGAAAATCTCATATTTCTTAGAACTAACTCGGGAGGAGGAATATCGTACTAGTGATGGGGTTGATTGTATCCCAGTTTTTATTCTTCTTAACAAGAAAGATCTAATTGAGCGTGGTTGTTATATCGGATTGGAAAGTGTTCGCCACATGATAGGTTCAAAAGAGTCTTATGAATACTTTGAGACCTCAATGAAAACTGGGGAAGGTGTTGATAATACAATCCGATCTTTGATCTCTACGCTTAATGTAAAGGCAGTAGAAAAGAAATAACTTCATCTTCTCTCCTTTCTATTATTCTATTCTTAGGAGGAATCTTTAACCTTTTCATTCTTTTCTTAACGCAACTACTGGATCTAGTTCAGCAGCTCTCCAGGCGGGGTAGAATCCCGCTGCCATTGAGAGAACAACTGAAAGAACCCAAGTAAAAGCAAAGATGTGGGGTTCGAAAATGGGATTCATTCTCCAATTTTCCCCACTAGGAGCTCCAGCTGCGACAAGTTCATTCATGACATACCCTAATCCAATTCCGAGAAATAAACCCAATGTTCCCCCAACCATTCCAATAATCAAAGCTTCGTTTAAGAACAGCATTAAAATTTGACGTTTGGTGTACCCTAATGCTTTCAAGGTGCCAATCTCTTTTGTTCGCTCGATCATTGATGTATATAAAGTGGTGATAATCCCAACGGCTGCAACACCTAAGGAGACAACTGCAATATTGTTCACAAAATTTGCTACTGCATTACTAATTTGATTTACAATATCCGTAATTGTTTTTGGATTTAATATTGAAACATCATACTTATCATTGATTTGATTGCGAACTTGTCTATTCAGGCTTTCGTCTTCAGTAATAACATAAAATCCATCATATGATCCTCCCCGCCCTAAGAATGAATTTGCTTCACGTAAAGAAATAAAGCACATGTCATCAACAGGAACCAACATTCCTGAAGATCCTATATATTCCATTACTCCTCGGACATAATAGGATTTTTTTTCAATAGTAGTCTTACGACCTTCAGTTTTTTGGTATTGAAGCTTAATAATATCCCCTACATTTGCGTAAGGATTAGGTCCATCTGGTCGAACTAACTCGTTTCCAAGGATGACACCAAAACTATCGGTTTCAGATACAATTTCACCGTCAATAAGTCCAAAGGTTGGGAAAATTAAAGGTAGCATATTATTATCTATTCCTATAACAATACTTGTGAGATCATCATGCCCCGAAGAAGATACTAAAATCCCACTTTGAACGAAAGGAATAACTTGCGAAACACCTCCAATCTGAGTAATATCCTCGACTACAAAGTCAGTTAATTCTAAATCCCCCGAACGGGGAGTAATAACTAGGATATTTGGGTTCAATATCTGTAATTGTTTGTCAATGTGAACTACAGTTCCCTTTGACATCCCATTTACTGCTATAATCAAAGCACTTCCGATCAATACCATTAAAATAGTTAAAACTGATCTCACTTTTCTATCTTTGAGAGCTTGCCAAGACATTTGAAAAAATGAAGTCATTCTTCCATTCACTTCTTTGATTGACGCCGGAATAACACAATAATAATAGCTATAGCTGTTCCCCCACCTAGGATCACCGTAATTCCCGATCCAATGAATAAGGAATACATATCAAGCCCAGCTTCTGAGCTTATTTCTTGAGGAAAATTTTCTATCGAAATTGAGAATTGTACTAGTAATTGATGCACATTATATAAACTGTCGAAGTAATAGATGACACAGTCGATCTGATAATTCCCTGGGACTATGGATGAATTGATAACACCAGTTAAAGAAAAAGGCAATGGTGAATCGGGTTCCAACTCCCCGAGGTAACTTCTCCTACTAGTTGACTCAATAAAAACATTTTGATCGGATTCTAAGGAAGCATTCACGAATAACGCGTTTGTGTTTCCAGTATTCAATAGAGTAGCAGAAACGACTACATTCCCACCTGGACTAACCAAGGGTGATGAGATATCAGAAGAAAATACTGATATCCGCACTCTACCATAAACTATTAGACCCATGGAAATTGTTTCAGCATAATTTGTACCATGTTTGTCAGAGAACTGGATAGTGAAATACATTGCCGATGTACTCCCCATCGCGGTTTCTGGAGTGAAGATAGTAATAGGAATTGTTACATTTTCTCCTTCCGAGACATTTGAAAAGCTTAGGCTTGAGTTACTCTGAACTATCAACGGGGCTGGGATTTGTAGATCAATCTCAACTTTTCCTTTCCATAAATTATTCGAAATATTCACAAGGAATATAGAAGTTCCCCCTGCTGCAATATACTGGCTATTTGTGCTGATCGAGGTTATGCTCGGGATTTGAGTTTCAACAAACCACGTTCTGGCAATTGTATCATTTCTATCGGATATTAATACAATTATTTCTTGGATACCGACAGAATCTTGCGAGATAAATAAATAAGAAGACTTTGTGACGTTAACAGGGATATCGTCAACAACCCAAGAGTACTCTAATGAATCATTGTCTAAATCACTGCATAATACAGAAAAATTAACTAATTCTCTAGGTTCAACAAGAATAGTGCCTGCTGTTGGTCTTACCCAATCAATTTCAGGTGGAGTGTTAGGTATCTCTAAATTTATTGGGAAAACAACTGGTGTGCCTGCAGATACACCATTACTTGACTTAATAAAATAGTTAATTTCTAATTGCGCGGGATATAACCCTTTTGAAGCATTTTCTACGATATCAAGAGAAAATGTTAGTTGAAAAAGGTCTCCTTCTAGAACTAAATATTGACTTACGTTAAAATAAGTAATTAGTGATTCACCGATACTTGTAACATTGTTATCTCCATCATCTGCATCAGAAAACGGAAATGGGACATTAAGAACACCAACAATAGCGGTAATTGTGTTATTATTGAGGTTGGTAAATTGAAATTCTACTTCAACAGTTTCACCAGCAGTTCTTGTTCCAGTCCAATTTATTAAATCCAAGCGAAAATTCCCGACTGTTTGGGCATTTGTTTTTATAAGCATCATTGAGGTAAATGGATAAATACAAATAAGTAGAAAAATTGTTAAAATGACAATTTGGGCCTTTTTCATTATATTTCCTCTCATTTAAAGTTTAATGTTATCTTTATAACCA
>JBHLPG010000363.1:0-3969 GCA_048939725.1 Promethearchaeota archaeon
GACAATCATAATTATTTTCAAGTAAATTCTTTTCATGGTGATCACTGTTTTCATTTGAAATACAAGAAGAACCGATATCTTAGGAAATATGTTGTTTTATCCTTTTCTCCTAATTTGTTTTATAATTAAATAAAATTCTTTATTTCAGTGCAATAAATATTCAGTGGAAAAAGAAGATTGTAGCTGAAGATTCCTGTAATGGGAATAAATTACCGAAAAAAGAGATCAAAAGTAATTATTCCTCTTCAAACTCAGAAAGAATTTTTTTAGCCTCTTTTAAGTAAGTCCTGAATTCCTCTATCCTCATTAATTCTTCAATTGTTTTGTTAGGAACATCATTTAGTTGCTTATGAATCATTCTAATAACGAGCTCTTCGAGCTGGGCCAACTCAATCCGTTGGGTTAATGAAACGTTCCAATTGATATACTCCTCCCATTTTTGTAACTGAGAGAAGAATGAATAATGATCATAACCAATAGAGTTTACTAAGGTTTTCAATCCTTGCTTTTCAGCAATAGATTGAGCTTTTAGTAGGAGTGCTTGCGCTTGCTGAATGTCTAACTTCAAGAGAGCGAGTTTCGATAGTAACCAGTATGTCTCTGCTAATAAAGAATAAGAGTTCTGTTCTATAGCAATCTCAAGAAGTTGGTTACAATATTGATTTAATTCACCAAGAACTTCTTCATTACCAGTAGTTTTTAGTTCAAAAAGAAGTAAATCACATAAATTTATTATTGCTTCCACGGTAATTTTGTAAACACTATGGGGTTCCTTTGAGATTTTTGGAAGATACGAAGAGCTTCCATTTTATCTGGTAATCGTTTGCTTGTTTTCAAGACGAGAGCTTTTCCTGCTTGGTATATTAATTCATTCCAAAGATTCTTTTTTTCCTTTCTTAGTGCATCTAGCTCTTCTATAAGAGGATGAGCGTCACTTGGAGAAAGATGGTAGGTATAGAGTCGTATGAGATAATATAATCCTTCAGCTAAGAAGAATTTAGCGTCTCTCTCTTTAACAAGGTTCAATGCTTTTGTATAGCTTTCCAATGAAGCGTGGAAGTCTCCTCGATCCTGTAATAAGCTTCCATAATTGTACAGGCACAGAATTATCATGACTGTATACTCTGTTTGTTCTGCTAGTGCGAGTGCTTTAACAATATACCTCTCTGCTTCCTCTAATTCTCCCTTGAAATAGTATATTTCAGCTATATGCTGCAAGTTGTGAGAAATCTCACATTTGTTCTTAATTTTCTCCACTAAAGTTAGAGCTTTTTGAGTATATTCAAGAGCGTGCTTAAATTTTCCTCTAAATAGAAATACATTCCCTAACGCACGATTAGCTTGGGAAATGAGGTATTTATTTCCTATTTCCTCCCCTACAGACAAGCTTTCTGTGAAAAATTGATGTGCTGATTTATGATCCCCTTTATATAGATAATAATTTCCCAATCCGTATAATGATTCACTGATGCCAGTTTTATCTTCAATAGATTTTCTTAGTGATAAACTTTCTTGCATTAAGGATAAATATTCGGCTGAATCAGTATTAGGATCGAGAGAAGTTGCTTTCAAGAACAGAAAAGTTGCTTTCTTCTGAATATATTTCCTAGATCTACTATCGAAATTTTGGTCAAGAATAATCTCCCCTTGAGAAACCAAGTTTTTCCCTTCATCCCTCGTCTCTAACATCGTAGATATCTTGAGAAGACTGCAGATAGCATCAAGTATGTAAAGGAAGTTATTAGTTCTTTGACTCATATGGAGTAATTGCAATAATGTTTCTTTTGCCTTTGTGAGTTCCCCAAGGTTAAGGAAACAGATACTCTTGAAATTAAGTATGCTCAATCGGGAGGATTCATTCGCAAATTCATCTTTAGGAATCTGTTCCAATGCTTCCTCGAATTTTTCTTGGTTAACCAATTCTTCAACTTGATTCTTAATTAATTCCAGTTCAATCCACTCTAGGATTCGACCAAGTAGAATAAAAGGTTCAGATTAATTTTAAAGATAGCCTCGAACATGTTACCCTAACTACCTTGTAACAACCCTGGATGCCTCACCTTTATATTTTCTTATGTGGGAATCAAGAAATTTTCCAGAATCTAATAAGCTGACTGTGTCAATAACTCCTAGTTTTCGACAGGTAGCTATAACCTCTCCACCCCTATTCAACAGCTGTTTTACGAATTCTAATCCTAAACCTCTGTTTGCTCATTTCAAGCTATTCCAAGATAAAACTCTTTAGGCTTCTCTCCAGTCCCACGACCCGGTTTTACGCCATCGACAATAAGCCCAGATCCAAGTTTGAATCATAATCGCGGCATCGTAGGCCGTGTATGAATAATGCCAGTCTTTTTGAGGTCTAAGATAACAAATTTCTGTGTGGCCATATTTATCTGTTCTATGAACATGATGAGTTTTGTAGGATAGTTTTGGTTCGGTAATCCATGCTCTAGGTGGAGCTGTCGGGTAAGTGTGGGGAAATTCAATTAGTACCTGAAATTTTCCACAAGCAAATGGCCCAGTTGTAACATATTTTACCCGAACACAGATATTTCCATTTTCCAGATAGAAGAAATCATCCCTCGTTAGTGATGGAAAAACTCCCTTTAATTCATGTAGTTCTTGTTCAACTGTTCGAGTACGCAACTTGAAGTCACCCACGGAATAAATGATCCCAGAATCCTGCTTCTGGGTAATCCCAATCTCCCGTTTTTATCCAGCGACAGTAAGTGGTGAGCCACGTTTCAATCATTTTCGCTGCCTCATAAGATGTATAACTAAGATGCCAGTCTTTTTTCGGACGTAAATAACAAATTAGTGCATGATTCTCCTCATCCCACCGAAAGACATGAGGAGTCTTTTGGGGTATTTTTGGCTTTTGAACCCAAGCTTTGGGAGCACTGATGGGATAATTAAAAGGATATTCTATCAATACGTCAAAAGATCCACAAGCGTACTTTCCCGTCGTTATAAAGGTGACTTGAACACAATAATTCCCGTTTGGAAGCTTTCGAAAATCTTTTCTCTTTATATCAGGAAAGATTTTTCTCAGGGGGCCTTTTTCACGCTTTGGTAAGGTCTGTCGTAGTAACATCCTTTAAGTCAGTCCTCTTGATTATGCTTCTGGTATGCTTGGGCTCCATGAAAAGGACAATTAGGATCCTTCTCTAAGTCTTCATAGTAATATAGCTCAAGTCCTTCGAATTTAACAGACGTTTCATCAGTTGCCATTATCGTTCGGTTGAACCACATGTAAAAATTGTGAGGAAAATGATATAGTCCGTGTTTTTCCCCTGTGAGGAGAATATCCAAACAGAATTTCGAAAGTAATATAGTAAGATTATCTATATCCAATCCTAACCCAGGTTGGGCAAGTTGTTCTTGCAATGTGCGATCATAGCTTATTTTCTGTTCAAGTTCAATGGTGGTTGGGATTGCTTTAGTCTGTATACTACCATTTTCATCCGGTTTTGAGTAAATACAATGATAGCAATAGTCTTCAGCCTGAGGATCCACTTTGAACATCAATCCCCCTTTAACCCCATCAAAGGTTCCAGCGAACATTAGGGGAATTTTGAACTGATTTGAATGAATAAAGTCATTAATTGCATAATTAACATCATGTTCTCCTGAAACTGCTGCAATTAAATCTACATCACCAAGAAGATTACAATAAAAATCAAAATCAGCTTTTGTGTGTAAATCAAATTTCAGTTCAACTGTTTTAATCTTAACATCAGGGATTCTTGCTTCGATAAAATCCTTCACTGCTAAAGTCTTGAATCGTCCAAGATTATCCAGATCGCAGATATGTCTGATGATGTTATGAGTTTCAATATGGTCATCATCAATGAAAATAAACTCTTTTACCCCAGATTTCGCTAGATATCATGCTAACAACGCTCCTCCAGATCCCATGCCTATAATAGCGACCTTTTTCTGACTTAGCACGCTTAATGGAGTTTC
>JBHLPG010000002.1:0-57385 GCA_048939725.1 Promethearchaeota archaeon
ACCAGAAAGAGAGGAAGACTTCCATTGGATAAAATCAAAGAAACCTGCATTATTATATTATTATTGAATTTGTTAATAATTCCTATTTCTTCAAACATTTTTTCGGTGAAAGCTAGTTTTCAAAGTCTTTATGAAAGTAAGGATTCAATAAAGATAGTTATCGATGGGAATGTAGAGTTTACCACCGCTGCAAACCAGCAAGGATGGCCAGGTGACGGAACAGAATCTTCTCCATTCCAAATGAAAGATCTGAACATCGATTTCCCTTATGAGCTTCAAATTCACAACACGGGCCTTCATTTCCGATTTACTAATAATATCATAATCACGGATGAAGAAACTTCCAACATCTACTTTGCACTCTTTTTAGGCAACGTGTCTAATGGTGAGTTTTCAAATAATCAAGTAACAGGATTTTTGAATGACCCTGCAGTGGACATTGTAAATAGTCAAGATATAATCATTCGTGACAATATTATCTCTCATAGAGGAGGGATTGGAATTTCTTTATTTAATTCAAGTAATATATTGGTAGAAAGGAATTTCATATCTAATCAAGAGCAGTCAATTGATCTGTTTGATTCTAAAAATATCACTATTACAGAAAATTCTTTTCAACACCATTTATTAGGCCTTGTTTTCGCAGGGGATTTAGAATCTGTTCAAATCACGAACAATGATTTTGTGAATAGTAGTATTGATACGAGTAGTTTTGGAAATTTTGGGGTAAATATTACAGGAAATACGGTAAATGAAAAAATATTACTTGTCTGGAGGAACCAATCGAATAAGGTCGTGCCTGATAATGTCGGGCAAGTAGTCCTAATCAATTCAAGCAATATTGAAGTTTCAAATCAACAATTCTCTAATTATGGTATTTTTGCCTATCAAAGTTCACTTCTACAGATTCAACAGAATAAATTTGAGAAAATCAAACAAACTGCTATAAATTTTGAAAGTACCAATCTATCAGTAATTACCCATAATATTATCAAAGATAATGAAGTATCTGGGTTTTCAGCTCGCGATTCCTATAATAATTCAGTCACATATAACAATATTACCTTAAACAAAGCAGGAGGAATTAAGATCTCTAGATCAAAAGAATTCTTAATTTCAAATAATACAATAGATCAGAATTCAGGAACAGGCATTACTTTGATCCTTTCTCATAAAAACAAAATTGAATTTAATCTGATCACTCAAAACAAATACAATGGGATCTATTTGGTGAAGTCAAATGAGACTGAGATTATTGACAATCAGATTAGTAAGAATTTGATGAATGGAATAGAATTATATGAATCATATTCTAATACAATTCGAGATAATCAGATCTTTGATAATGAAGGTGAAAGCATTTGGGAAGGTTATAATATCTATTTTCAATCAAGTACAAATTTTAACATGATTACTAATAATACGATATATGGAAACAAAAACGATCCCAGTTCTTCTATAAGTATTCCCTTTTGGATAATGGTTATTTCGATGTTTACATTAGGGATAATAGTAGAAAATAGAAGGAAACGAAGATAATACTTATTTTTTAGGAAATTTATAGAACAATGATTTAATCACGAAAGAGAGAATAATGTATTTCAAATCGCTTTGCTTTTAATAATCATTCAATTTCTATTATAACCATACTAGCTTAGGAGCTTAACACTAAAAGAGATGATAACATGTCAGTTGATAAAGATCGATCATTCTTAAAATATGAAATTACAGGAAGTCCCGCTTTCTCCGTGGTGAGAATTTTTCTCGACCAACCTGGTCAACAAGTCCGAGCAGAAGGTGGGGCCATGGTGTATATGGATGGGCATATCCACATGGAGACAAAATCAGCAGGAGGAATTATGCGGGGATTGAAACGAAAATTCTCTGGTGAATCCATGTTCCAGAACTTTTTTTCTCTTCCTGATGGCGCACCAGCTGGTATGGTTGCTTTTGCGCACGGTGCACCAGGGGATATTGTCCATCTCCATCTTGAAAAGGGCGAAGAATGGACACTAAGTCGTGATGCGTATATTTGTGGATCAACCAGTATAGCAGTTACCTCACAACTGGGTGGTTTTAAGAGTATGTTAGGAGGAGAAGGACTCGTCCTCACAAAAATTATGGCTGAAGGTGAGGGTGACGTCTGGATAGGTGGTTATGGATATGTAGAGCGCCATGAGCTCGCGCCAGGTCAGGAATTCGTTTGTGACAATGGTGTGATGATGGCTTTTCAATCCCACATGCAGCATCGAGTTTCAAAGGTAGGTGGCAGGAAGAGCTTTGTTCTTGGCGGTGAAGGGATTGTTATTCGCTACACTGGACCAGGTGTCGTTTACACTCAGAATCGCGAGATCGGCTTATTAGCCTCTTTGCTCGCGCCATATTTACCAGTTACTCGAGGATAATAAATTATCCTTCTTTCTCCTTTTTTTGATTAATAGGGAGTAATATTGACTTTTGAGATTTTTACTGGGGGTACCATTACCATGTCTCGCCAATGACCAGCCATGCGAGTAGGCCCGACCATCTCAATACTCTTTGCCATCTCTAGAATATTATCCATAAGGCGACTTTTCTGGATAGGCTGTTTTATTTCTCCATTCTCGATCAAAAAGGTACCTTGTCTTAAAATACCAGTATAATCTCCAGTTCCCCCGTTTGTGACATACGCATAATGGAGAAAATCGAGGTAGACTCCTTTCTTCGTTTCAGTAATCATTTCTTCAATGGTACTATCTCCACCTGTCATATAAATTGAAGGAAGTAGTGGTAAAGGTTCGCTTTGGTAGAGTTGGCCTGGATATACTGTCATACCTGAAGCGGCTTGAAAACGATATCCAGTTCCATTGGATTTTGTCTGAAATTGAGTCGAATAAAAAGAATCAAGAGGCATGGCTTTGTACACACCTTTTTCTATCAGAAGAAGATCTTCAGTTGGAACACCTTCATCATCATAGGCACCAGATACAGGACTAGGAACTTTTAGAGTATCATGGCCTACAGTCATTGAAGAAGATGCGATTTCCTCTCCAATTTTATCTCTTAGTAGAGGCATGTTTCGCTCTTGGTTTTGTGGGTAGGTTAAAAGAGCTAACCACCCTAAAAACGTTGAAACAGACATTGCGCTGAGAATTAGTTCATATGTATTTGCTTCTATTTTGTGTCCATCAAGACTTCTAACTGCCATGTCTGCTGCATGGTTTGAAAGGGAGGAAGTATCAATTTCGTCCAACTTCCATCCTGCAGAAGAATCTGATCCTTCTCGTCGATCTTTAGATGATTCAGCAACAGCGAGTAGCTCCATATTCCAGTAAGTTCCTTTTTCTGAAACATCTAATCCATTAGTATTCATAATATGTTTTGAAAACTCAACCAGATGAGTGGGCCCAGCAGCTTCCTTAATTGCTGGATTCAATTCCACGGTTTCTTGTAACATCTGATTGACCTGTTCATTAATATCATCATACGAGAATATCATTTCAACCAGTTTTTTGTCATAGAATTTATTCCCACGATTAGAAGTCCGAGGTAGTGTAAAAGAGTAATCCTGTTTGAGTCTTCGGTACTTTGATAACGCTAGAGCTTCCTCAATAGCACCTAAAATTGATTTATCAGAAAAATCACATGTTGAGGAAAACCCTAATCCTTTATCTTTCGTTAAGATTCGGATCCCTAGGCCTGCATCTTGAATTACTTTGCTTTCAAGGACTTTACCAATCGCTGATCGAATCGTTAGTAGATGATTCGCTCCGAGGAATACCTCTGCTTGAGCTACCCTATCTTGGGCTTTTGCCTTTGCTAAAGTATATTCTAAACGTTCTGAATAGTCATGCATCTTCGTATTCTCCTTCTCAACTTCCTGGTCCTTTTAAAGTGGCAATTCCTCTCATGGTGGGCCCACCATTCGAAACAGTCCCTCCCTGCATAGGATCTCCTTTTCCACACCCAGACCAAAATAGCAGCTGATCGTCTTTTGCTAAAGCATCAATACTTTGAAGGAAAGCAGGGGTAGTTGCAGTTGCTGTACATGAATAGAGCTGATCGGTCAATTCTCCATTCTTTATCAGAAATCCTTCTTGACTTGAAATTGCCCAGTTAAATCGTTGGTCGTCAATCGACGGGATGTTTGCTCCTTGAAGATAAACTCCATCTTTTGTGTCCTCAATTATTTCTTTGGATTGCCAATCTCCCGTTCCCCAGTACACATTAATTTGACGGATAATTGGGTGATACTCATAAGTATTAGCCCTCATCGCGCCATTAGGCTCTACTCCCATAATAAATGCAGTTTCTCTTGAATGCATACGTTCTGTTAAGATCCCCTCATTTACTAGAGTTGTTCTCTTACAAGGGGTTCCTTCATCATCATATAGCATATAAGCGAAGTTATTAAGAATTGTTGGATCATTATAGACTGTCACGTATTCGGAACCTATTTTAGTTGGATTTCCCTCGTCTTTACTCATTCCTTTCCACCATGTACTCCCAGCCCAAGCAGCCTCCCAGCCCAGAACACGATCAGCTTCAGAGGGATGTCCAACGATCTCATGAACAAGGAGCGCCATGTACGAAGGGTCGAATACAACTGGGATATTTCTAAGATTTGGTGCAGGTTTCGCATTTGCTAAGTTTAAAGCTTTTTCTCCAGTTTTCCGACAGGTTTCAGTGAGATCCCCATTGTTACCCAGAATTTCGTGACCACCCGTTCCTCCAACATCAGGAGATGTTCCACCCCAGGGTTGATAATAGGCTCTTACCCCAGATGTACCCTTTGCTACAGCTCCTAGATTAACATTCACAATCGGGCGTATAAATTCAATCTTCGTTCCTTCACTACTCCAGAAAAATTTTCTTGCAGCAATTGTAGCATAATCGACAATCGTCCTCATAATATTATCTGATACATTAATCTCATTATGCCATCTTAGAATCTCTTTAATTTTCTCTTCTAATGGCATTTCCCGAAAATCAATTTCGCATTTCACTTCGACACGATCTTCTGAGATAGGGATTTCTGCTAATTGGATTGGCATCTTTGTTCGGTTCGATTCTATTTGTGCCATTTTACGGGCAATTTCAACTGTTTTTCTTATTTTATCCATGTTCAAATCTTGAGTACTTGCGAACCCCCAGGCGCCATTTGATAAAACACGAACTCCTAATCCGCTTTTTTTGTAGGTAAATGCCTTTGTTATCTCCTCATTGATTGATTTAATCACTACGTTCTGAAAGAATTCCAATCGGATGTCTAAATACTCGTTTCCTTTCCCAAAATCTAGAACTTGCTGTAATAAATCTTCCAAATTAGTCGCTCCTTATAATGCCAGTAAATCAATATTAAAAGAACAACCTTTCAAGTATTTTGCCACAACTTATTTCTCAAATTCTTTGCGACATCAGTAAAGCCTTTAATAAATGCATCTAGCGGGCTAAACCTGTTGGTGTAGTTATGACATCTGATATTTTAGAGAGATTTCTTCGATATGTTCAAATTCATACGACCAGTCAAGAAGATGTTGATGAGATTCCTAGTACAAAGAGACAATTTGACTTAGCTCATTTATTGGTCTCAGAATTGCAAGCACTTGGACTAACGGATGCCTCCGTAGATGAACACTGCTATGTTATAGCAACTCTTCCCTCAAACCTCCCACAGGAATTAACTGATAAAGTTCCAACCCTGTGTCTATTAGCACATATGGATACTTCGCCTGAGGAACCAGGAGAAAATGTAAAACCACAGATAATACGCAATTATGATGGAGGAGAGATAATTCTACCTGGTAATCCAGATCTTGTTATTTCTCCTGAAGAAACTCCAAGCTTAAAAAAATTCATCGGAAGTGATATTGTTACTTCTGATGGCACAACACTGCTTGGAGGGGATGATAAAGCAGGGATAGCTGTTATCATGACAGTTATAGACACTTTAATTAGTGATTTTTCTATTAAACATGGTACAATTAAAATTGTCTTCACACCAGATGAAGAGGTAGGACATGGTGTGGATGCATTAGATGTTGAAGCTTTAAAAGCTAACATTGGGTATACTATTGATGGTGATGAGATGGGAGTTTTAGAATCTGAAACATTTAACGCTGCAGGAGGAACAATTACTATTACGGGATTCAACTTCCATCCTGGATATGCTAAGGATAAATTAGTAAATAGTTTGCATGCAATGGGTGATATTCTAACACAATTTCCGAAAGATCAGGCTCCTGAAACTACAGAAAAGAGAGAAGGGTACTATCATGTCTATGAAGCTTCTGGATCTGTGAATGAAGCAAAAATAAGATTTATTTTACGAGATTTTGAAATCGAAGAATTAAGTCAGAAAATGCAGAAATTAGAAGATATTATCAAGCAAACACAAAAACGATATCCAAAAACCAAAATTGAATTAAATGTGAAAGAACAATATAAAAATATGAAATATCAGCTTGAAAAGGTTCCACACGTTATAGATTATGCAGAAGAAGCTATCAAGCGAGCTGGAGTTGATGTGATTAGGAAACCAGTACGTGGAGGTACTGATGGAGCTCGATTAAGTTACATGGGGCTTCCGACACCCAATATTTTTGCAGGATCTATCAATTTTCACAGTAAGAAAGAGTTCGTTCCTGTTATTGCTATGGAGAAATCAGTTGAAACTATTTTAAATTTAATTCAGATTTATGTGGAAAAAACAATGTAACTTCTAGCCTGTAACTTGATTAACTTCCATGGATTCAAATAAGATGGTAAGGTTAGAACCAGTATCTAGTGATTTTTTCGCTTCCTTCAAATTTGATGAATGTGATTGCTGCGGGGAATGCCTCACCCATTGCCCAATCATGGATTTAACCTTGGAAAAAGCGAAAGAAGGTATACAGGAGTTAATTGCTGGAAATCCTACTCTAATTTTATCAGATTGTCAAAGCTGTTTTACCTGCAACTTCTATTGTGAGAAGAACTGTAATCCAACGAGTCTAATTATCCAGCGTTGGTCGGAACAGTATGAACGGGAAGGCTTACGGATTCGAGGAAAATATTTCATGACACTTTATCCATTGTATCCTAATTTTCGATCATACACTTTACAGAGAATGACAAAGAGGGAAAAAGCTATTATTAAGAGGTGGAGGAGCTTAAAACCTCTTAAAGGAGACACTTTAACCTATCCTGGTTGTAATATAATCCTTACTCCCACTCTTATCCAATCAAGCCTGTTTAATGGATGTGACATCAGAGGACGACTGGAGTACTGTTGTGGAGAGACTCTCTTTAGAACAGGGTACACTAAGGAATTAAAACAAATTACTAAGCGATTAGATAAATGGTTTAACATATTAAAACCCACAAATCTTCTAGTATTGTGTACAGCGGGTACAAACGTTTTTCGGAATATCTTACCAAATTTTGGGTTACAATATCAGTTTGAGTCAATAACTTCGTACATTGAATGGTTATGGAATCGTTTGGAAACAGGAGAGATCAGAATCAAGAACCAGCTAGAACTGAAAGTCACTATACAAGATTCATGTTATTCAAAGATGTTTGGAGACGAATATATGGATCTTCCCCGGAAAATCTTGGAAAAAATTGGCTGTGAGATAGTAGAACTTCCCTATAACCGTGAAAATATGAAATGCTGTGGAATTGGCGCTGGTTTTAGTGTGAATTCTGCTTATCACCCGTTAAAACTGCGAAAAGCAACCGTTCAAAATTTAAATTCTGTTAAAAAAACAGGCGCTGATATATTATGTGTATATTGCTCTGGTTGTAACCAACAGTATCATGTAACTAAAAAAACATATCTAAAATGGTTCAATATGGAAATCTACCACTTAATTGAATTACTCCAATTAGCAATCGGAGAGATGCCAGAACGAATGATTAATCGAACTGCATCAAAGATGTATCGTGGAATTATATTAAAGCAATTTCCAAAAACCTGGTCAAGAAAGCGATTTATTCTTCCTTCAATTCCCGAAGATCCAGCTATAGATGCTTATTAGGTTATTTTTAAGCCAAGAAGTGACCATTAAATGAAAATAATACCTCGTGATGACTCTGTTTTCCTCGAATCCCTTTGTACAAGATGTGGTGAGTGTTTTCATAGGTGTCCTGAATTAAAACTCCCTATTGATATCGCAAAACGGGAGATAAACAATCTTATAGAAGGAAAAGCAAGTTATGTACTTTCCCATTGTACTACATGTTTTTCGTGTAATCTTTTTTGCCCAAATGATTGTAAACCATATCAATTAATTCTAGAGCGCTGGAATGATCTTTATATACAAAGGGGAGCTCCTCCCATTTATCGTTTTGTATGTCCCACAATGGAACATAACCTTTGGCAGATGTTACAGGTTTTTATGACGAACGATGAACGCCTTTTGATCAAAAGATGGATGACTCAAACACCAAAAGAATCGATTCTTCTAATTGGAAATTATCTTCATCTACTTCCGTTTGTCTTTGGTAATAGTAGATTACTAAAGGGTTTTACACCTGTCGATCTACTTGATCATTGGGAGTGCGGGGGGTATCTCTATCAAGGAGGGTATTTAGATGTGGTTAAACGTATTGCTGAGAAGTGTAAACAAGACTTCAGTGAGTGGAGAGTGAAACAAGTTGTTCCGGCGCTAGATGCTGTTCATTGGATGCTAACTGTTGTACATCCTACCGAAATGAGTGTATCCCACAATTGTGATGTTGTGAATTTCCATGAATTACTCCTTGATAAAATTCAACAGGGCCAGATCCATTTACAAACTAAATTGAAAATGGGTGTCACAATCCACGATAATTGTTTCTCCAAGGCTGGTAATGGAAAGTACTGGGATTCTCCTCGACAAATCTTGAAATTTTCAGGATGTAATATACTAGAAATGCCCCATAATAAGGCTGAGTCTCTATGTTGTGGTTTTGGTTCTGGAGCTTCATGGAAAAGTCCAATCAGAATTGTTTTTGATATTATGGCTGTATCTGAGAGAAAATTTAAAGAGGCTGAAGCTACAAAAGCTGATGCTATGATCACATACTGTGGTGGTTGTCTCTACTTGTTGTGGGCATCGCGTGAGCTTTTTGGTAAACAAATCGATCTTTTTCACATTTTAGAGATTGTCAGAATGAGCATGGGAGAAACCATATATTATCCTGAACCTCACATCAGGAGAGCTTGGGATCTCATAACTATTATTAACTATCATTTACTTATGAGTATGTTTAAAAAGCCCTTTTGGATAAGAAAGATTTCTCTTAATGGAAAAATGCTTGAATCTAAACGTTATCTTAGTTTGAGGATTTTCAGAAAGCTCTTTGATGTTCCACTGGTTCGAGTTCTCTACAGGAAGGTTTTCTGTATTGTCTTACCAAAAATGGTAACTTCAAGAAACATCTAATTAGATTTTTTAATTTATTCGGTTTAAGAATAGTAAAACCTTTATTATTTAATCCATCATAATTTTAGTTGGATTGATTTTTGAAAACTTTGGATTAAACTCTGTTTTTGATGTTTTGAACCTTTTTCAATTAAATTGGAAAACCTTTAGAACGGAAAAGTTACTGAACAACTGAGTAGAAAAAGAGTTCATTGAAGAAACTTTTTACTTTTTTACTTATATTAGTACCTAGAAACCAACTAACGTCTCAATGGGATTTTGGATGGCAACCCGCGAAGAAAAACAGATTAGACTGGAGCTACCCTCTACCTCGGGTGTTGAATGTGAAATAAGAGAGAGTTTAAGTCGAAAGGAATATATCTTCACTTTCTATCAAAACGAGCGTTCGATTAAAACAAGCACTGTGGCCCATGATAAGGTAAGTACAGATCAAATGGTTGATTTATTGAGTGATGCGGGGGTAGAATTCTTCAGTTTTTCAGCTATCTTTGATGTAGCTGAATTACTGGTAGATTTTATAAAAAAAGAGTTTCAGGAATCAATTACTGGGGGCGAAGTAGTTATTGAGAGTACTGAAGACACGATAAGAGAAGAATTAGAGGTAGTTGAAACACCAATAACCCCAGAACCGTCAATTGATATGCAAGTATCAATTGAACCAGTTTCAAAAGTTGTTACTGAACCTGGTGATAAATTGTTAAAGAAATTTGTGATGCCCTATTCACAAGAAGGGTATGCGGGGATTTATTATTGTCGAGATGGGAAATACGCTGTTGTTTTGTTCCAAAATGATACTCCAGTCATTCGTAAAAAATTCCCCAAAGACAGTATTAATGATGAAAATCTTGTAACGCTAATTAATGAATCTGGGATTGATTTTCTTTCATTTTCATCTATTTACGATACAGCCGAACAGATTCAGAATATTATATTACATCCTGAAGAACACATAGAGAGCATGGAAGTTCCAGCTGAGGTAGTAACCGAGATTAGAGAAGAAGCAATCCCTACACTGGATATTGAAGTGCCTGAAGACGAAATGGTCATGGTTGATTTATCCTCTTTAGACGTTTCAAAATATAAAAAAGCTAAAGATTTTGATAAATTTATTGCTGAAGTCACAGCATTTATGAACGAGGGCCAACCCCTTCCTGTTAAAGAAGTAGCGATTGAACAATCAGGTGGAGTTGTATGTATTATATTACGTCAAATGGAATCGTGGTTTCTTCGATTTAGGGATAGAAGTGGAAAACTATCCGATGTGGTAGAGGTTAAAGTAGATCAAGACGAAATTGCTAGGCTAATCAATCAAGAAATACCCCAAATTTCGTTTAGTTATCTCTATGATGCTTCAGAAAAAGTATTTTTAGCAATAGATCAATTAGCTAAGCGACCAATGGGAGATGTCATTCTTAATGTAGCTGTTGGACATTTTTTACAAGTTATTGAGCAACATGAAATAGATGGGGACTTCAAGGCCGCTGCTCAAATTACTGAAGTACTCCTTGAAAGATTCCGAAATGAAAAAAATACAAAAGGAATTTTACAATTTGGAAAGAAACTCCTAGATTATTTTGAAGATCAAAAGAAAGATTCTAAGGCTATAAGGCTTAGAAATGAGTTAACTGAGGAATTACTAGAGATTGATGCGGCCATTTCTCTGGAGTTCGTACAAGAATCCTTGAACAGCTTGGAGGCGAGTGAGAAATATTTAAATGCCGCTAATTTATGTGGTCTGCTTTTAGATCATTACTTAAATGTGGAGAGTAGTCTTGGAACTTTTAAAAATATCCTGAAAATTGGGCGTAGACAAATCGATTTATACAAAAGTGCACGGCTTCCTTCAGTTATGGAGGAAAATGGTGTACGATATGCCCATTATGCGATTAGACAAATACACAGGTTTGACGATCAACTTACTCCAGAAGATAAAGAAACAATCCATGGAAATCTAATGTACCTCCTAGATCAGGCTTTTGAGTCGCAAGAAGAACGAAAAGCCAATTTTGAATTATTGGAAGCTCTAGAAAACACCGTAAATCTGCTTAGAGAAGAAATAGAAGATAAAAACATCTATGTCAAGTATTTTGAAAAGTTATTAATATCATTGGAAACCCAAGGAAAGAAGAAGAAAGCATTAGAAGTTACTACTGAAGCAACGAAGTTCTTGCTAGATGCAGAGAATTATGTGAAAGCCTGTGATTTTGGAAATCGTGCGATAAAGCTATTTTACGAATTAGATCAAATACCTGAAGCCATCGATTTCAGTCTGGGTATTGTCAGGGATCTTGTGGACATCAAAGAAACAACTGCTGCCCGAGATTATTTGAAATTTGTGGAATCCCTTGTTAATAAAGCATATGAGTCGGAAGATAAGAGCCGGCTTGAAAAGCACTTAATCATTGGGGACTTATACGGGAAATTAGGTTTGAAAGAACAAGCAAAAGCGTATATTCAAGAATCTCTTCAAACCATTGGTGAGCCAAAAAAGCGTGAGAAGATCGTACTTGATTATGTTGGTGAGCTCTTAATGAGTAACGCGACCTTATCAGCTCAAGAAATGATAAACCATGAGCTTTCTCGTCTTTTAAATGCTCAGAAAATAAAAGAAGGGATAAAATTCTGTCAAAATTTCATTGCCAAACTACAGGAATACAACCAACACGATATGGTTTTTGAATACATGAAATACGCTGCAAGCCTAATGATCCAAACTGAACATCCAGATTACAAGTTGTTAAATAATTTCATAAAGGATTTACAAGAAACTAATGCTCTTGATCGTGCAGCATTTATTTTAAATCAGCTAATAACTCTTCAATATAATCAAAAAGATTACACTAGAGCAATAGACGGAATCAATCGGTTTATAGATTTTCTAGTGGATAAAACTGAGAGTAGATTTGATCTAGTTGAGTATTATATTGATAGAGTAGCAGATACATATCGAGAGATGGGAGATATAGAGGGTGCGGTCGATGCTTTACTTGTTTTTCAAAAAAGAATGCTTGATCATTCAATAGAGTTAGCTCAGAAGATAACGGATACGATTCTCAAGGAGTTAGAATCCAAGGAGGATTTCAAGAAATCTATTAATATTGTTTCATTACTAATTGAGAAACAATTAGAATCAGGAAAGTACGAGGATGCTTATATCTTCAGTGTTCAAAATGCGAGATATTACGAACGATTAGGAGACATTGGTAAAGTTATCCAATACTTAGAAGAAATTAGAGACAAATTTCTTAACTACGAACAAATCGAAGACGCTAATAAGATGACCGATCTCATCCTCAGGTTTGGACGGAGCCATAAGAAGTACAAGCAAGCCATTGCATCAATGAAAGACTACTCAAAAAGTGCATTAGATAGAGGAGATACAGTTACATCTACTAAATTTGCATTAGAAATGGTTGAATTATTGAAAGAAGAGAATCAAGGTGAAAAAGCCCTTGAGTTTCTACAAATGATTTTCAACACAACATATGACAAAGGGGATCAAGAATCAGCACTACAAGTCTTTCAACGTATTATGGAGATTCGTGCAGAGAGAGAAGAATTTAAGAAAATTGCTAAAAAATATCTGGATCCCCTAATCCACAAGTACCCTGATACTCAGCTCATTGAGATTGCCAAACAAACAATAAAACCACCTTTTGAGGAATTCTTTCCATTTGTGGAAAGAATCTATGATGATATGCTGGAATTCGATGAGATATCTGAGGAATTACCAGAAACAATTATCAATTTTGTTAATTCAGCGTATAATGAGGGATGGGGAGACGAAGGAGATCGAATTGCCAATAAATACGCGTCTAAGTTTCTTGATATTGATAAAATCCCCTTTGCGTCGCGTTTAATGGCGACGATTTTGGAAAGAACCGAAAAACCCGTATCAGAAGTAATTCCTGCATCTTTCAACTTTATAAATGATCTAATTAACAATTCTCTTCTTGAAGATGCAAGAGAATACGCTGATCGTGTCATTACTATGGTTACTTCTGAAAAGAAGTTCGGTAGCGAGGGTAGAGTGCTTGCAGCAAAAGTTGCAGAAAAATTCGCTATCTATGTCGCCTCTGAGAACCCAGACTTAGCATCAGAGTACGCTTATCAGGCCTCTACGTATTATCGGAGTATAAATGATTTTGAAGGTGTCGTTACAGTATATACAAATCTCGCACACAAAATCTCCTCTCCAAAGCAAGCTATCAGAACATTTAAGAGAGGTATTAAGATTTGTCAGAAGTTTAAAGCTACCAAATATGAAGCAAAATTACTCTCCCATCTAACAGAATACCTAATTTCCTCTAATAATGTCGCTGCTCTTGCTTCAGTACAACAGACCTTGGAGAAATATGAGGAATTACAAGATCTTGATGATTTATTTAATGTAGTATTCAATTTGATTGATATTGCTATTAAATCTGACAATCTCAAAATCGCTTACACTTACCTTGATTATTTATCTCGATTAAGTACTATGATTAACAAAATAGAGGACATTGGAGGAATTTTGGTTTTCTTATTGCATTATGCTGAAGAAGCCAAGGATGCTGAACGTATTGAATTAGTTCAGAAATACGTCAAAGAGCTTGATATAAAAACGAAAAAGTATAAGAAAGAATACACGGCCCTAGCAGGAGAACGGATGGCCCATATAGAAGCACAAATTGGGGAGATAAAAGCTGTTGAGTTAGAGGAGGGACCTGAGCTTATACCTGAGCTTGTTAAAACAGATGACGTTGTCCCTCCCCCACTAGAAGCTCCTCCTCCAGAAGTTTCACAGGAAATAGTAGAAGAGGAGATAGATGAAGAATTTGTGAGCTTAATTAAAGAATTTGGCCACGACGAACCCCAAATTGACAAAAGTCAAGTGGCACAGATTCCAACACTAGATGAGATTCCCACTCAAAGGGTAGATGAGTCATCCATTCCAGAATTCTCTCTGAGGGAGGAGTCGGAAGAATCTAGGCCAGAGGTTGATTTAATTGAACCTTCTCCTGAGGAACTGGAGATTACGAAAACCAGTGCACTTTCAGATGATGAAATCAGATCCTTATTTTCCACATCTCCTCTTCAACCAGAGGTTGATTTCCCTCCGGAAAGGATATCTCCACCTCTCGAAGAAGTTCCTCCAGAAAGGATATCTCCAACACTCGAAGAAGTTCCTCCAGAAGAAAAAAGAACTGCGTTATCGGAGGAGGAATTGGATTCCTTATTCGTTCCAATTGTAGAAAGACCATCTATAGAAGTAGAACAGCCAGAAGTCACTAGGGAAGAAATAGCCGATGATGAATGGGAAGTTGATTCTTTTGGACGATTGTGGAGAAAAGGGGCAATGGCTAAGGAGCCACCCACGGATCTTGAAACCGAAGAACCTCCTGTTGATGTTGTGGATGCTACCCCTGATTTAGGTCCTCTTGAGAAAATCATTCAGGAGGATGTAGATAAACGAGTTACTGAAGATATCACTACAGATATTTTTCAGGAAGTTTTTACAGAGCAGGAGAAGGTAGTTCCAGAGGAACCTCAAATCGAATCAATTGTAGACGTCTTGAAACAAGAAGAGAAAACCGTATCAACCGATATTTTTGATGTACCACAAGTTGAGTATCAGGAAATCACTCCTCCAGAAGAAACCAAAGAGTCTGAAGTAAAAATACCTGATCTAGCGGATTTATTCTCTGACGCACTTTCAGAATTAGGTACGATTAGTGGAGAAACAGGAAAGCGTGAGGAAGAGAAAAAGAAGAAGAAATAGGATCACTTGATATCCAGAATTGATTTATAGAATGTGAAAGTAAATACATTCCCAGAATGTTTTCCATGATCCTCGCTTTCACTCCATTTTTTATTTAATCTGTTTATCATTTCTTTAAATTCCATCTGAAGCTCCCCATACTCATCATCAGTTAGTAAATATGTGAATCCATAATAACCCCATACTTGAGGTGCACATCTAACAAAAGCATCAATTTCATCATCATTCATGCGATTGAATGTTGCTCTGAGCTCTATTAAGGCCGCGATATTCGAATCAAGTGCGTTTTTAATTCTTTCGACGCTAAATCCCTCTTTATGCCTTTGTGTAAGAGGTTTATCCTCCTCTTCAGAAACAGTTGATTTTTTTAGTGAATAATAAGCAACGCTTAGGTTTGGCCGTTCTTTTATCCTCTCATATTTAGCTTCGATTCTACCCTCCTCTAGCAATTCTTTGAGGTAATTGTAAGTTGTTTGTCTTTTTAACCCAAGTCTTTTTTGAATCTGTTTAGCTGTGAGACTTCCATATCGAAATACTAAAAATGTTATAATCCCCTTAAAAATGGTTTTACTAGACAAATAATCAGTTTTAATCAAGGAATTGCTCATGAAATTCAACTCTTAGTCCTAAATAAAAGGGGATTATTATAAATATGTTTCCATTTTTTTCATTGTTCCAAATATTGGAAACATATTTATATTCCTCTGGAAGGATATATTCAGTTCAAGTGAATTAGTTCATTTTTCAGAAAAGGTAGGTGTTGATTTTAGTAAATAAATATTTGGCTGTAGGAACAGTTGTTGTTGTTTTTTTTGGTTTACTCATTGGAACAGCGCTTATCTTAGTACCAAATGATAATAGTACTGATCAAAAGCCAGAGATAATTATCGAAAAGAATTTTCTTTATTATGATGGTGTTAATATTACTTGGCTCGGAGTTGCAGCTTTTAAACTCAAAACACAAGATTTATTGGTCTATATTGATCCGTATCTCCTAACAAATGATGCCGAAAAAGCTGACATTGTGGTTGCTACTCATGATCATTATGATCATCTTTCTGTGCCCGATATCCAGATAATTGCAGATGCTAACACAAAGCTGTTTACTCCAAAACCTGTGCACATTGATCAATTTGGAACAGCTCTCGACGAAGTAGAATCCTTAAATGTCAAAGAGATCTACTATACTAAGCCTTGGGACAATATAAAAGAATCTGGTATTACCCTCGAATTTGTTCCTGCTTATAATGATAATCATCCTCGCGATGCTAATTGGACTGGTGTAATTGTTGATTTTGGAAATGTTAGAGTTTATCATGCAGGAGATACCGCACATATTCCTGAAATGAAACAAATTGATTGCGATATCGCCTTTATTCCTATATTAGGGACTGGATTAATGTCAGCTGAAGAAGGTGCAGAAGCAGTTGAATCTCTTCAAGTCTTATCCGAACTACAGTTTGTCATCCCAATGCATTATACATATCCTTTTACAATAGGAAATATTACGGTTGGGAATCTAATTGAGGCAGAGGACTTTCAAGAAAGAGCAAATTGTACGGTTATTATTCTAAAACCAAGCTTCTAAATTGTTATATTCAGAGAACTAAATCCAATTGATGCAAGCAATTCATTATTTGATTGGAATCAATTTTTCCTATTCTTGCCATACTTGTCAGTGTTGTATAAGGGAAAGTTGACAATCTTGGCTTTGTGTACTTTTCCACGAACTTCATATTGAAGGGAAGTTCCTTCCTCCTTCATAGTATTAGGGACGTATCCCATTCCAACTCCTAGGTTAATGAGGGGTGAGAATCCTCCAGATGTCACAAAACCAATTTCTTGTCCATCTTTGAATAATGTCATCCCGGATCTTGGGCTAGGCCCTTTTTCTTGGGCTAAAAATCCTATACGTGTTCGAAACGGAGTTTGATTGGAAAAGGATTCAAGTTTGGATTTCCCTATAAAAAATGCTTTATCCATATGGACAAAAGGTGGAAAAAAAAGGTCAGCTTCAATAGGATTTAGGGTTTCGTCAATATCATTCCCATACAGTACTAACCCCGCTTCAAGACGAAGAGAATCTCTTGCTCCAAGTCCACATGGTTGGCTACCTGCCTCAAGAAGGAGTCTCCAGATTTCTTCTGCCTTTATTGGTTTTTCAAGAGTTGTATTTAAGACTATGATTTCACACCCCTTTTCCCCAGTGTAGCCAGTTCCAGATATTAAAAGTTTAATATCACCATATTTTACGTTTAAAACTCGCCAAGGGAGTGGAGTTTCAACTTTCTCCTTAAAAGCTGATTTTAACACATCTTGGTATCTTGGTCCTTGTAACGCGAACATGGCTGAAGTGGAAGAGATATCTACTAAAGAAACATCTAAATCTATGAATTGAGTGAGTGTATTTTTGAAAGTTTCCATCCATAATTTGATTTTCACTAGATTTCCTGCATTCCAAACTAGTAACCATTTTTTTCTATTGATTCTAGCAAAGACCAAGTCATCTCGAAAGCCTCCATGTTCATTCAACATAAAGGTGTACGACGCTCTCCCGTCTTGGGTCTTTGAGAGATCTCTGGGGACTAATAAATTTAAAAATTTCTCTGAATCATCACCTTCGATCCATAATCGCCCCATATGAGATACATCAAAACAACCTGCATTGTTCCTTACAGCTAAATGCTCTTTTTTAATCGAACTATATACGACAGGCATCTGAAAGCCAGAGAAATTGATCATATCACCATTTTTGACGTGCCAATTATAGAGTTGAGTTTTCATCCATGATCACTACGTTGTTTATGGTATTCTCGTTTTCTTTGATAATTGAGTATGAAATTTTATCTTTTTGTAACAAAAAGAGGTTTATCGAAATTACATTTTGACTTGGTTTAATTGATTCAGGTTACTTGTACTTGAGAATTTATTTAAATTTTGACTGTAAATGTATTAATACAATCACTTTACCCAAATTTCACGATTTACTATTAAGATGTGTATGGTGAGAAGCCTATGTCTTTAGATCCTGATTTTATGCAAATTCGATCCATTTTGGAGAAACATCATGATTACTGGCGGAATGCAATTCCCCTCATAGCAAGCGAAAATGTTACTAGTCCTGCAGTCAGGGAAGCTGCAATCTCTGACCTTGTACATCGGTATGCAGAAGGTTGGATAGGAGAACGAGTCTATCCAGGAAACCAATACTTTGATGAGATTGAAGAATTATGTCTGAAGCTATTGAGAGAAATTTTTGAAGCTCCATTCATCGACGCACGCCCTATCTCTGGAGTAGTAGCTAATTTAACAGTTTATACTGCCTTTGCACAAGCTAATGACAAGATGATGGCAATCTCAATACCTGTTGGTGGTCATATCTCATCTGGGCCATTAAAAGCTAAAACAGGAGCATTTATTGGAGGTACAGCTGGAGCTGTAGCACGATTAGATGTTGACTATATACCATTTGATCGTTATGGCTTAAATATTGATGTAGAGGCCGCTATAAAAGCTATTAAAGAGAAAAAACCAAAAATTGTCCAATTTGGAGCTAGCGTGTTTCTCTTTCCTCATCCAGTCAAGGAGCTTGCGCCAGTAGCCCATGAAGTTGGGGCTCATATAAACTACGACGCGGCGCATGTAGCTGGATTAATCGCTGCAAAACAATTTCAAGATCCTTTACGGGAAGGAACTGACACGATGACAATGTCTACTCATAAAACATTTCCAGGCCCTCAAAAAGGTATAGTAGTAGCAGCACGAGAAGAGCTAGCGGAGAAGATAAAAGCCGCAGCATTTCCAAGTACCACTTCAAATCATCATCTTATGCATGTAGCAGGCTTGGCTGTTGCGGCTGCTGAATTTAAGAAATTTGGTGTTCCCTACTCCAAACAAATAATTGCTAATGCTAAGCATTTAGGTCAGGCATTATATGAAAGGGGATTACAAGTAGTATGTCCAGAAAAGGATTTCACGGAGTCTCATACCCTACTAGTTGATATTAGTAATTTTCAAGATACAATCGGATTAGGAGCTGATGTTGAACAGCGGTTGGAAAAAGCAAACATTGTCGCTAATAGAAATCTCCTACCGTGGGATATCATTGAAAAACGACACTATACAAATCCAGGGGGAATACGTATTGGAACACAGGAAATTACTCGGTTAGGAATGAAGGAAAAAGAAATGGAACGGATTGCTGAATTCTTCAAAGCGGTTCTTGTAGACTTAAAAGATCCTGTTGAAGTTGCAAAAGAAGTAGCTGAATTTCGTACGGATTTTCAAACCATCCGTTATGGTTTTGAGTCCGCTAGGAAAGCTTATGAATATATCAAGATTGCTTGATATAGTTAAATTACTTCCAATCATTAGATGCTAGCCATTCTTCAACCGTTTCTTTGAGTGTTTCCCAAGGCTTACTAGAATTGAGTGTAAATGCTTTAGCAGGTGCCCAATAAGTAGAGATATTTCCCTCTGCATCAGGATCTGCTCTTCTACGTTTTTGCCACCTCTGGATAACCACAATTCGCTTATTGGCATCGTCAACATTTTGAACGAGAAGAACTGCTGTCCACCAACGTCCTCTCCGCGAAATCGTTTTCCCCTTGATCAAATGGTAATATTCAGATTTATAAGGAAATTTTTCGTCTTCGTTCGATCCGGTCATGATGTTTTTCTCACAGATTAGGAGTACTTTGAATCAATCTTTTCGAAATAACCCCTTGGATTCGTTTTTAAGCGACTCAAGAGGTATGTTTATAAAAAGAGATGTAGATCCTGTTTAGGTAAACTAGAGGAGTAGACATTCAATTGAGTGATTACGAAACTTATATTCATTATGGGCGGTTGTTGGTGATTTTGCAGTTCATATTTATTCCTGTATATTTTTATCTATTATCTTTCATTTTTGTAGATGGAGTAATTTGGTTTCTAAATACAGAAGATTTACGTATTCTGTCATATATCATTGTTTATATAATTGGTCCTCTGGTTATGTCTGTCCCTTTCTTTTTTTGGACGTATGGTCGAAGATATCAAATTGGTGATACCTATGAATCCTTTGGACGGGAAGTTTGGCGATTACCGACAACAGTTAAAGCATTTTATGGATTTAACTTTATTGTTGGAATAATTTTTCTTTTCCCCATAATAACTCCAATTATTTCATTGTTTGGTGGATATTTCATTGCTGTTTACTTACTGAAATGGCGGGAAGAAGGAAAATTAGTATCAAAACAACGTAAAACTATATTATTGACTTTATTATATTTACCATTACCATTACTGGTAATTATGGGTTTTTACATTGGTTATAATCCACTTGGTGAACAATCTGGCGTCATTGGACTATTTTTGGAATTATTCAATATCTGGAATAGTCAGTTGGATGTTATTTACACATCAGCATTAATATTAGCGGATTCTGCAACGATTGGAGGAATATTGTACCTAATATATGAAGGAGCTCAGCAAGTTGATCATACTGTAAGAGTTCCTGGCCCTCTTATTACTCTAATTTCTGCAGTACTCTTTATATTTTTAGAGTTCATTTATTTGGTAATTCCAACAGATGTTTTTCCTACAGAGGCCCTTCTTGAGTTATTTCATATTGGTGCTGTAATATTAGGAGTGTTAATGCTAATTGTGAGATATTGGAAAGGACTTACAACAAGTAAAGATACTAGTATAATTGGCTGGCTAACCTTAGTTTTTTTCCAGGCAGTTAACTTCATATCTGGGGATTTAGAAGTTATTAGCCGTTCAACAGCAATTTTTATCGCTTTTGGAATCTTCTTTTTCCTCTTTTGGATAGCTTATAGATATGCAGGTAGACGCTATTAACGAAATACTTTGGCCAATTTTTTTATTACTTCCTCTTCTATCCTTAAAATAAGGAAAAGTTATTCTTATGAGCTCCAGTCAAGGTATTCCGCATACTCAAATGTTCCAATCTCGCCTAGCCATTGAAGAGTGGATGGCAATGGAGTTTGAGAGAATAACCATACAATATGAAGAATTATTAGATTTAATTGACCAAATACGGTTTTTTGGAGTTAATGGATTAATCCAAAGAGAAAATAGAAAGATAAGTCCCTTTCATTTTCAGCTTATAACTCAACACGGAGAAGATTTTCTTCTGATTGCTTTTTCTATACCCATATTTCAATCCCTTGATTCGATAGCTCTTCAAACAGGGATGGAATATTTTGCTTCAGTTACAAAGCAGGTTTTATGTGAAAAGAAGAAAATTTTAGAAGCCGAGATTAAGGCTTTCGAAGACATTAAACGTCTTCATCCAATACATAAGCAAAAACAAGAAATTATTCCGTATAAAGATTTTGCAGAGAAATTAGAGGTTCAATTAAGGATGAAAGTGAGGGTGGGACTCCAAATAATCCCCACTAGCACTATTAGCGAGAAAGTGAAGACTGAAAGGATGAAACATCTTAAAGAATCGCGTAGAGCTAAGAGTGCATTGGCAAATATACATTCTCATCTTAAAGAGTATTCTCAGATCGTAAGTAAATATAGAATAACAGTAAAACCTTTTCTTTTTCAAATTAGTCCTGAAAGTCGGTTTGAACCGATCTTTGTACCAATTTTCACATTAAACTCTGTTAATCAAGTTAAAGAAATTTTCTCTGTGCTTGTACTAACAGAGGAAGTCATCAACAGGATTGAAAATCAGCACTTAGAAATTCTATTAGCACATGAGATAATTTTTAATCAATTAAGGGCAAAATTCTCGCGTGGAGCCCTTGAAAGAGAAATACTGTTAATTTTATCTGATGATGGTGAAAAAGAACCGGAGCATCTTGTGGAAAAGGAATTAAATAAATTTTTCAAACCAGAGGAGATTATAAATGCAAGAAATTCGATTCAATCCGTAGTGGAAGAGTTGCTGCAAGGAAATTATCCAGTCTTACCTCTTGATTAATTATTTATCTTGAATCGATTTATTAACACAGATTTTATGAGGAATAGATAGATATATGCAGAATAAAAAGTAATTTATCTCAATGAGAAACAGATAGGAACCGACTTCTACTCAACACAAATTTTACCCTCTAACATTTAAACGCAAATAATTAATTAATGGGCTCTTAGTTAAATTTTTTAAACAAATAATCCTAGAACCATGAAATTTAAGTGAAATACACAATTTTAAGAAAGGAATGATCATGACCGAGGTTAACCAATTTGAGACTGAAATTATCGAAGATGCAGAGCAGCAAAAAAAGACCATTCTAATTGAAGCTGAAGAAGAGGCCAAGAAGATCCTTGAACAAGCTCGTAGAGAAAAAGAGCGGATATCTCAAGCGAAATTGATTGAGTTCGAGAAAGAGGAAGAACAAAAAGTTCAACGAGAATTATCAAAACTGCGTATAAAGAATAAGATCGATTTTAATAATACTAAAAACCAATTATTAAATGATATATTTGCAAAAAGCCTGAAAAGAATTCAAGAGTGGAAAGATAAGAAATCAGAGGAATATCGTTCTGCCCTGAAACATCAGATAATACAAGGAGGGATTTCTTTAGAAGGAGGAGATTTAACGGTCATGCTTGCACCAGAAGATGTATCCTTAATAGATATTAGTAAGTTAGAGTCAGAAATTACCAAAGTTTTAGGTATAAACACAACCATTAAAATTTCAGCTTCTGAGAGTGATGCAATAGATGGTGGATCAATTATTAGTAAAGGACTTTTAGCTGTTAATAATACCATTAAAGCAAGATTAGATCGGCAAGAACAAACTTTGAGAGACGAAGTTCATAAGATACTTTTTATTGGCTGAAATTCTATCTTTTTAAATGACAGAGTTACGAAATACTTTTGACCTTATTAAGATTAATCATTTAGAGAGATTTTATACACGCTAGAGAGAGAAATAAGTTTTGAAGTTGAAGATTAAGAAATTATCAATAGAGCTTCAACACTTATATTTTAAAAAGAAATAAAAGTTGAACAGCCCAATTCACAAAACAGGGTAATTACTCCCAACGTATAGGGTTGAGACCGCGAATGACTAAGGTATTTGCTAATTTAAAAGCATTCTCCTTCATTATTTTGTTATTAGTTGTCATTTTAAGCGGAACAAATCCAAGTGTGTCGCCTGTCGTAGTTAAAGCATTACCTACTCAATCTAACTCCAATGGAGACATATTGATCTTCGATGAGGTAAATATAGAAGCAATGGTTAACAAAAAATATGTACCCCTAGAAGATTTAATCTCAGAGGCGGTAAGTCCAGAGTTTCAAGACAATCCTCTACCTCAGTTATTGAATAATACTCTTATTCACATTAACGCCAGTTATTCAAATGCTCTTGGGCATTCGGGAAAGTTAGCTATTCACCAATTTGCGGTGGATATCTATTCTGTGATTTCAGGGGAAGAACATGAATTAAATTATACTGAAATACTATCACTTTATTATGATCAAGCTGATCTCAACTATGATGTTGTTGAATTTATTTTATATCCAAATTCCTCTAAATCCGAAGATGTCTATTTTCCACTTACATTAATGACTTTTGGTGTGTATAAATTTGTCTTCCGGGTTCAATATCATATTTATGAAGGGGACGTCTCTGCAAAGACCAGTTATTATTCCCGAAATATTACTTTTGAATTAATTAGAAGCTATCCTGTTCCCCCGTATGTTATAATCTATGCATTTATTGGGGTAGTAATCATTTTTATAGCCCTAGTTATCTTTGGACTATATGGGGATCGTAAATATAAGCAACCAGCATAGGAATGTCTTTATTCTTGTATAAGTGTCTCGAAAAGTAAATCAGGCATTTTTTGCAAATTCTGATGGTAATCTGTCAGTAAAAGATCTTTGATTCGAAAATGAAAAGTTCCCATTATTGATGAACACAGGGTAAAGACAGCTAAAGTACCTGAAGTGATCGTCTCATGATAGAAAACCTCTTGATAGATTAGTTTCTTTTGAAAAACATTATCTGTAAAATTATCTGTTTCTGTTCTGTACTCAATGCGAATGAACTGACGAAATGGCAAATTGATCAATACTTTGACTTTGAAAGGGCTATTTACAGAAGTTTTCTTATCTCCATTAATCATAATTTGAATATCTTTCCAATTAACTTCAGATGGAGAAATAATGACTGGAGGTTCTAAAATTGGCACTTCTGGCGCCAGATATAATTCATTCGTAAGGATTTCTCGAATCATAATAAAATCGCATTGTTCATCAAGAGAATAATCTATTGTTATAGGATTTGAACTTAATTCATCAAGGCGGTAGATGTTAAATCCAGAGAATATTGATGAAATTTTAGTTGGATCTAAGACAAGTGCGAAAGCTTTTGGGTGCATTTGCTGGTACATCTGCTGAGTGTGGATATCTGTACCTGATAAAAAGAGACCAAGTCCTGGATGAGTGTGCGCCCATCCTACAATGACTTCTCCTTGATCAATTCTACTTGGTGCGATCAATGAAAATACTTTTTCATAATCTGTGATGTCGACAAATACTGCTGTTCCTGCTCCAATGGGTATAATATCAGTTACTTGAATATCTTGTTCCGTAATCCGTCCTAAAACTAATCCAATACATTCTTTCCAATCACGGGGGTTAAAAGGATTAGCATTTTCTAAAGCAAACCTTAAAAATTTCGTATATACACTTCTAGGGATTTTAATCATGTTCTCATCTCATTAACTTGGATTAATGCGAATTGCATGAATAAGTATCCCCGAAAATACTAGATCACGAAAAACTGGTCTCATAATATGCTTCTCTGGATTGACTACAAAATTTCGTCGGGTTATCTCAAAGGTTTCAGTGTGAAAAAAATATGAGCTTTTTCTAATCTGCTTTACAGTTTCTTCTACTTGACCCCAATTAGGAACAAAGCAAACTAGGTGACCACTTTCTTTTAATACAGGAGCGATATTATCAATAGCTTCATATGGTGAAGAAAAATCTAAGAAAAAAGCGTCCAAATCACGTTCCCCTAAAGGTAAGCGAATATCTTGGAGCTTAAATGTTATAAAATCTAACAAACCTGTTTTAGCAAGATTTTTCCTCGCATTGGCGATATAATCGGCATTTATATCAAAAGAAAATACATGCCCAGATGGACGGACATGATGAGCAAGAAAAAGTGTTAAAGCACCTGAACCAGTTCCTGCTTCACCAACTTTCATACCAGAAGTAAGTCCCACAAGACTACATGCGACAGCACAATCATCAGCATAAAGAATTTGCGTTTTTAACCGGAATTGGCGTAAAAAATCACGAACTAAAGGTTTTACTAAAAGGAATTCCTTCTTCTCATTCTTTAAAAGATCTCCATATCTCCTCCCTATGCATTCATCATGGAGAATTTTCCCTAAATGAGTAGAGAGTTCACCACCTCTTTCTAGGGTTATAATCCAGGATTTAGGGCGATGTCGGGCGAATTCGACAATACGTACATGATCCCCTTCTTTCAGCACAAAAAACCCTCTTATATCTAATATATCATGTCAGAGAAAATTTTTGGGGCTTTTTTTAGTTTTACAATAGGGATAAATCGAACAAGACCCGTATGAACATTTTCAAGATCCCTCTCTTCTATATGATTTAGAAAAGAAATTTGATGTTCTTTTGCTTGTAAATCATAACGAACTAAGGACTTTTCTTCTTCAATTGCTGAATCTCGGACTACAAAGAAGAGAACAGGCAGCGCTTTATATTCATAGTATCCAGGAAAAATTGCGAAAGATCCATAATAGACCTTACTTTCTTCTGAATCCCATTTAAAGATTGTAGATGGACGATCTGGACTCGAACTCGAAACTAATCGTACCAAGTCCTTAAGACTGTCAAGTTCTATCCCATAAGCACTATCTAATTTCATGGTTATTCTCCTCTCCTAACCTATCTCTGCTGTCTATGTTTCAAACCATAGAAATTCAACAAACGAGTTGCTTCATCTTCAGAGTCAACTATCTGTTTATTAAATCTTCTACGATAAGTTTTTTCATTAAGTGAGTCTACAAGGATTACTACTTGACGTTTTCGTATTGGGGACAAAAATGGTTCATAAATGATATAGAAAATATTCTTCTGCATATCCGCAATAACATAGGCGTCAGTTGGGACATCGAGACTTCCAGTATGTTCCAGAATGCTGTCATCCTGTACTATGTATATACGGACTGGATTTGTTGCTATTAGTGCAGAGAGGCGTTTATGGATATCTTCCATTTTTCCAGGTTCTAGATCATCCTCTTTTTTGAAGTCTTTAGATGTAACTTGTGACAAATACGACGAGATTATTCCTTGCGCACGAGAAATTGCTCTTTTTAATACCCTTTTAAAAATAATACTGATGACTGTTGGACGTTCTTTTAATCGTGGATCAATTGTATACGTTGATTCCACACGAAAAACATAGGCCAAACAAAGGAGTTCGTCATTTGAGGGAACAGGTAAGGGGCCATAAAGATCAAAACTAATTTCTTCTCCGATTACAGTCATGATTCGGATAGATAGATTTAATGCTTGATCTTCAGATATGTGGTCTTTTGCTGAATTATATATCACTTGTGGACCTGCATCTGCAAAGCTACTGATAATAATGCCAACCACAGGGCTTTCAGTGTCAGATTCCATAGTGATTTATTTCCTTTCGATTTTCACAATAAATTAGTCATATATAAAACGTACTAGAAAAGACCATCCAGTCATCCATTTTAAATGTTACTTAAGACGGATTAATCACCCCTGATATTTGTGCGATACGTGATGCAGCTTTTTCCGTTAACCCAGTTCTTCCAAGAACTGTATACATTGAATTCATTTTATGAGCTTTCTGTAGGGCTTTGATAATTGCCTCAGGGGGAATTACATCGTTCAATTCTCTGATATTTGTTGGACAACCAACATTTTTCAGAATACTTAAGATTTGTTCATTTTGGCCTTGTAACTTTGCCATCATAATCGCACCTAAAGCGATTCTTTCACCATGTAGGATATTAGCTTCAGGAGTTTCAGCATGTAAAGCCGCAGAGAACATATGCTCAGAACCATAACCAACACGAATGTCATTTGAGGTTCCCATTAGTACTCCAGCAATTAGAAGAGCTTTTAATACAATTTTAACCGCATGTTCAGGATCCATTAGAGCTTCGGAGACTTGGCTTTGAAACAGGGTATCTGCGTTTTCTAGGACACCTCCTACAAATCTTGAATACCTTTCTGATTTTATACGCCACGCATATTTCCAATCCCAAATGGCAGTGATTTTACCAACAGTATCTCCTACCCCTGCGTGAATATAACGTACTAAATCAGGATGATTTAATATTTTTTCAATATCCGCAATTACTGCGATTGGGGGTCGTGCCTCGCCAATATATTTCTCTGTAGGATCATTTAAAAAGATGAACGGGGAGGCAAGGCCATCATGTGGAGTTGCAGTGGGAACAGAAATCATCTCTACATTATTAGATGTTTTTGTGAGGCAGTATTTACCCACATCAATATTTTTACCCCCTCCAGCACTGATGATGATGTTAGGTTTGTATTGCTCGACAAGATCGGCATATGATTTCGCTGCTTCAAGAGAAGAATTCTCTATAATGATAATCTCACAATCCATCCCTCTCTCTGTGACAACATTGAAAATTTCCTCTCCTACGATATGTTTAGTTGAGGGGCCAGTAAGAACCATTACTTTTTGTTTTAATCCAAGAGATTGAATCACATCAGGGATTCTTCTGATTGTTGATTTTCCAATTATGATTGACCTTGGTACTACGGACTCGAGGATTTCTGATCTTGGCATTTCAATGTTATCCTTGTAATTTGGCGACATTAGAATAATATTTATAAATTCACATACACACTAATATTTATAAACTCTGTGTGTGTTTGTGTGTACAAGAGAATCTTAGTAGGAAAAAATCCTTCTTCCTCTTAAGTTATGTCAAATAGACTACTTCTTGTAATATTTTCTATTTCCTCTCAATTACCTCTTACATTTAATATTTAGTCCATAATATCTTAGTACCATCTCTAGCATTAAGCTTGAAATATAACGGAAATGTTACCTTCCATTGGTGTTAAAGAAAGGCATCTAGATTAATCATAATATCCTTGTGAACATTGAATCTGTTAAAAGAAACGTAAAAGTGAAAGGGCTTTACGATTTTCTTGTTAATTTCGTGAATTATTAGGTAATATTCTTAGTAATCAGTAATTCCGCGAAGGAGTTCATTCCTCCGAAAAAATGGGTAGGATACAAACGCTCTAGTAATATTTCAGTTATCTGAGGTCCAAATTAATGAATAAAGAAAAAGAGAGACGATTTAGTCGTGAATTAGCTATTGATCAATTAAAAGCAGATCTCATTAGTGAGTTACCACCGAATGCTCAGGTATCCAAGGTTGTCTTTGAAGGCCCTTTTGTGGTTATCTATTCCTTAAACCCAACTGTACTTATGGAAAACGGAGACATTGTAAAGGGGTTAGCGAAATCATTACGAAAACGTATTGTCATTAGATCCGATGTTTCCGTTAGAAGGGCTAAAGATGAAGCTGCTGCGAGAATATTAGAGATTGTACCAGAAAATGCTGAAATTACTAATGTATTATTCGATGATGAATTAGGGGAGGTTATTATTGAAGCAAAGAAGCCTGGTGCAGTTATAGGACGTAGTGGTACAACTCTCCGTGAAATTGCGCGTGATATTTCATGGCGTCCTAGAGTCGTTCGTTCTCCACCAATCCAATCAAAATTAATCAATTCCATCCGAAAAACTCTCACCAATAAATCAGAAGTACGTAAACAAGCTTTACTTAATATTGGAAAGCGTATTCACCGTTCTAAGGTTATAGAAGACGATACAATTAGATTAACTGGACTAGGGGGATTTTCCGAAGTGGGGAGATCATGTATGATATTAGAAACAGCTGAAACTAAAATACTCATTGATTGTGGAATCAATGTGGGATCCCGTGAACCAAGTCAGATGTTTCCCCATTTTAATGCTTCTGAATTTGATATAGCAGATATCGATGCTGTCCTTATAACTCATGCTCATCTTGATCATTCAGGTTTACTCCCTTTTCTTTTTAAATGGGGGTATCGCGGCCCTGTTTATGCTAATGACGCTACATTATCTCTCATGACCCTTCTCCAAAAAGATTATATTGAGGTTGCTGGACGAGAAAATAAGCTGGTTCCTTTCAGTCAGCGTGACATCAGAAGAATGATTTTACACACGATAGCTCGCCGATATGGAGAAGTTACAGATTTAAGTAATGATATTCGATTAACAATGACCCCTGCAGGGCATATTCTTGGATCTTCAATTATGCACTTGCATATTGGCGATGGGAAGTATAATATCGGAATAGCTAATGATTTCAAAGCCCGTCGGTCAAGATTGTTAGATCGTGCAAATACAAAATTTCCTCGGTTAGAGGCCATGATCATGGAATCTACTTATGGTGGCCCGCGAGATATTATGCCAAAGCGCAATGATGCAGAGATCCAACTGGTAAAGATTATAAATCAGACAGTAAAGCGTGGAGGAAAGGTATTAATACCCAGTTTAGCTGTAGGACGGCCACAAGAATTAATGGTAGTTTTAACAAATTATTATCGAAAGCGACAACTAGTAGATGTTCCTATTTATTTAGATGGGTTAATTGCTGAAGCTACTGCTATCCATTCTTGCCATCCAGAGTACTTGTCATCTTATTTACAGGACCAAATATTCAATGAAGGTCAGAATCCTTTTTTAAACGAGATTTTTCATACTGTAGATAACCAAAACGAGAGACAATCAATCTTAAGTGGAAAACCAGTCGTTATAATGGCAACGTCAGGGATGCTTACAGGAGGCAATTCCGTAGAATATTTCAAAGAATTAGCGGAGGATCCTCGTAATTCAATTGTTTTTGTATCATATCAAGCCGAAGGAACCTTAGGCCGCCGGATAGCTTCTGGAGTAAAAGAGATTCGTAGTATAGAAGATGGAAGAATGAAAATGCTCCCAGTCAAAATGGAAATTCATCAGGTTGATGGCTTCAGTGGCCACTCTGACAAAAATGAAATAATGAATTACTTTCGTGAATTAAGCCCAAAACCTGAAAGGATCGTTTTAATTCATGGTCAACGCAAAAAATCACAATCTCTTGCTCAAGCATTATCAAAACGTTTTCATGTTAAAGTTGATGTTCCACAAAACCTTGAAACGATACGGTTTAATTAGAAAATGCTTTTAAGACGGGAAATTCATGCCTTCCCACAAGGAAATTGGCTCTAAGTACAGAAAGAAAATTTTATCATTAATATTTGCTCCAAAAATCTCACAAGATGAATTAAAAGCGAATTTACAATTTATTACTGAAAATGACGAGAAATCAAAATGTTTAATTTTTAATAAAGAACGTGAGGCTCGTTTCTTTCTGTTTGAGAATCAATATTTACCCTCTATTCAATTTATAAGAGAAAATCCTCTTATTGGTCTTCCTATTGTAAAAGTAGATGAAGGAGCAGTAAAACATGTCCTCAATGGAGCTGATATCTTCGCTCAAGGGATAACATCTGTTAGCAGGTCATTTGATGCAGGTTCCATTGTGATCGTGAGTAATCCTCAAGATGCAGTGTTAGCAATAGGCAAGAGTCTGAAATCCTCTGTTGAGCTCCTTGAGTTGAAGGGGAAAGTCATTAGAAATATACATTATCTAGGTGATTCTATTTGGAAAAACCAGCTTTAATTGCGTTTTAACATCCATTGATCTTTTCTACTAGTTGAGTAAAGTGTGCGAAACGAACCTCTTTTTCATAGGAATTGGATCATCAGGCCTCAAAGGGTGTACAATAGAAACAATTGATATTTTAGCACAGATGGATGAGATCTTTATTGAAAGATACACAAATTTCGTACCTGAAGAAATTCCACCCCTCCTAAGTCATATAAAAATTATATCTCTTAACAGAGAAGATATAGAGAATAATGATCAATTATTTTTGGATAGAATTAAAGGAAAGTCAGCAGCAATTTTGATCCCTGGAGATCCATTTATCGCTACTACTCATAATTCTCTGAGAATAGCAGCAATAAAAAAAGAGATTAAGTGTAGAATTATTCATAATTCCTCTATTTTGACAGTTGCTGCTTCAGCTTCAGGATTATCAGCATATCGATTTGGTAGAACTGTAACATGTCCTTTCCCAGAAAATGCCAGTGAGTTTCCCTATGAGATGATCAAGCTTAATGATCAAATAGGGGCACATACATTAATCCTTTTAGATATAGATACAAGTAATAATAAATTTCTTTCTGTGGATAGGGGGATCTCAATTCTATTGGGATTAGAAAAAAAGAAACAGCAAGGAGTATTTACTAATAATAGTTTAATAATTGGTTTAGCTAAAATTGGTACTGAGAATGAATTTATTCTTCCTGGTAATGTTGCTGAGGTAAAAACAGCTGACTGGAGAGACATTGGACCACCCCAAGCAATAATTGCATGTTCAGAACCCCTCCATTTCAGCGAAGAAGAAGCTTTAGAGACTTTGTGGAACATTGACTTATCAAATAGAAAGCAATAAAATTCTAATAACTTAATCGATCATTAGTTATTTGAAATGAATAGTAAGCTAAAACCTACAGATCAGGTTTTCCATGCACTCCTTAAGGAATTTTTAAAATTAGCTTACCTCTTAACCTTTCAGAAGGGAAGCTTTAGTGTTACTGAATTCGCAAAGGGTTTAAAACGAACAGAGGATGAAGGAGTAGCACTCCTATCAGTACTCAGAAGTCTTCATATGATAAGATCAGTTGTAGATCCACCAGAACACTATTCTATTACAGAGGGGGGAAGAAACAATCTAAGAATTGTTCTTACAGGTGGGGTTTTTGATATTGTACATCTTGGCCACTTGAAAACGTTAAAAGAAACAAAAAAACATGGGGATATCCTCTTTGTCATTGTTGCTTCTGATGAAACAGTAGAAGCGAAAAAGGGGCGTAAACCCCTTAATAACCAAGAAAATCGAATTGAATTACTTTCACATATCGATTTTGTGGATATAGTAATGAGAGGATCTTCAGATCCTAAGAAATTCTTAGATATTGCCATTAATGTTAAACCTGATGTAATTATCTTAGGATATGATCAAACTCTCTCAGAGGAGAAATTATCAAACTTATTAGATGATCAAGGACTTCAGAACATTGAAATAGTAAAATTAGAAGCGAGAATACCCAATGAGAAGTCTTCTCTTAAATTTAAAAACCTTGATGAACATTCTTTCGAGTAATGAGTTAGCTTTATCTTTAGTTATCGCAGAATGATTTCTAAATTATCTCCGTCCTTAACTCCATAGGTTGTTTTGACGTGTTCTTTGGCAATTATTTCGATTTGATTATTATGATGGGTTCTATCTGGATGGATCAATGCTGCTGATACCTCCTTATTTTCTATTAGTAAATAGATTGGCCAAACGAAAACCTTACCAAATCTCCGTCCCTTTTTTGTGAACTCTTTTATGAATTTTGACGGACTACGTAATAAACGTTCAAAATTCCTCAGACTAGATTCTTCTAAAAGTTGCATATTCAGCGTACCAGGAAAAGGTTCAAATCCTAAAATTGAGGTAAATTGATTTAGATATTGCTTTTGACTCATGTAATACGCTCCCTCACCCATCCCTGTACAAACAGTTCCTTTTATTGTTATTTTTTCCTTGATTTCTCGTCCATCGGCAGTTAAAATCATCCAAAGGTCAGTAAAAATATGTTCAAGCGCTTCTACCCCTATAGGAGTGATTTTAATTGTATTTCCTCGTTGTTTATAATTACGAACAATATAATTAGCATTTTCTAATTTTGTGAGTTTTCTTGATGCGCTTTGTTGAGAAATTCCAACGAGTTTGCCCAACTCGCTTGTTGTACTAAATACTGGGCGACGAATACCTCCCATTTTGCCTATTGCAATAAGTATATTCAAGTAATCGCTAATCTCAATATCAACTATACTACGTTTTGCCATGTGGATTCATCTGAGTCCTTTTACTCATATTAAGAAGTCTTATTTTAATTTGGGTATTTACTTTTTCCTTTCTTGAATGGGATTATAATCCATAAGACACCATGTTTTAACTTCACCATCTAGAAATACGGCCTATCACCCAAGGTCATAATTTTTATAACTCCTAATAAAACGAAAAAATGACATCGCTCGGGGCGCATAGCTCAGCAAGGTAGAGCGGTGGGCTCTTAACCCATTGGTCGGGGGTTCAAGTCCCTCTGCGCCCGTTATTATTAATTTTAAGTTAAGTATGTCTGGAGTGGCGGACCCATACCAAGTAAGCCAACAACAATAGGAATTGGTGTTCTTTCTAAAGACGCTGAAATCGTTCGCCATCGTTTAATCAAATCTAATCTTTTAAATCACCAAAAAAAGCCAATTAAGACAAAAGAATTAGTAATTTTTCCTATCACTGATTCTAAGACAATTCCGAGTCTATTAAGTGACATTACTTACCAATTTCAACAAATAGAATTTCCAAATCGTAAGGAAAAGGAATCAATTAACGAACAGCTACAAAAAGAGTATCCTCATATACAATGGAGAGATATTTCGTTGAAATATGATCGATTAGGAGAGATAGCAATAATGAAACTCGATTCAACTATTACTCCTAATTCGATTCGACAAAGAGTGGGTGAATTAATTTTATCTGGTACACCTAAACTCAAGACTGTTTTAAATAAAAGTGACATTGTTGAAGGGATCAATCGAGTATATCCTATTGAACATTTGGCTGGGGAGAAAATGTGGCAAACTTGGCATCAAGAATATGGAGTTCTCATCCTTGTTGATTTGCGTGCATATTTCAATCCCCGCCTGGCTGAAGAGCACCATCGTGTGGCTTTGTCAGTAAAACCCAATGAGAAAATCCTTGATTTATTTACTGGTGTCGGGTCATTTGCAATACACTGTACAAAAGAATCTGAATGTGATGTAGTTGCGATAGATATCAATCCTTTCGCAATTCATGCTCTACAAAGAAGCATTAAAAGAAATAAACTCCAAGGAACCATTCATCCAATAATAGGGGATTCCTCACAAATTTTAACAATCCAAAGGTATTTTGATAGGGTAATAATTAACCTCCCTCAAGTTTCTGTGGATTACCTGCCATACAGTGCAAACTTGTTAAAAAAAGGGGGAATAATTACCTTGTATCAGTTTATTTCAAAATCAGAAACCCTTGAAAAAGATATCCGGGATCTAATCTCAAAAAAGCTAGTAAACGTCAATTCTTATAAAGAACAATATTTTAAAGTAGGAAGAGAGGTCTCTCCTTCACGAATTCAAGTAAATATTGATCTTCAAATCAATTAGACAAAGCTTCCTGAAAAAGACTCCCCTAATCTTGAGGAAATTTTTAATGACAGGTTATGAAGCCGTGAAAGAACGGTTAATCGACCACTACCGACGAAGAGGGTATGTTAAAGACGAAAAGGCTTTTAGGGCTTTCATGCAAGTTCCTCGGGAGAAATTTGTCCCCAAAAAATTAGAATCATCCGCTTATGTAGACCATCCTTTGCCCTTAATGAACACAGGCCAGACAATTTCTGCTCCTCACATGACAATAATGATTTTGGATTACCTCGAACTAGTACCAGGACAGAAAATCTTGGAAATTGGTGCTGGATCTGGCTATCAAGCTGCTCTTATTGCAGCAATTGTAGCTGCAAATGACTCTAGTGGTCATGTATACTCCATTGAAATCGTTTCTCAATTAATAGAATTTGCAAGAGGGAATCTAATTAACGCTGGTTTTGATCATGCAGTTACAATAATAGAAGGAGATGGTACACTTGGGTATGAGGAAGAAGCTCCTTACGATCGTATAATTCTAACTGCAGCTGGACCAACTGTTCCTCCTCCTCTAATAAAACAGCTACGGATTGATGGAACGCTAGTAATGCCTTTAGGAAGGCCAGGACTGTGGCAGCAGATGACTCGGTATCGAAAAGTCAGTGAAACTGAAATAACTGAAGAAAGGTTGTCATCTGTAGCTTTTGTACCGCTTAGAGGAAAATATGGAATATAAAACTAATCAGAAAAACCTATCAAGCGCTTGTTGATCAGTCTTTTGCTTGATTTTACGTCTCTTTGAAATCATCCGTTGAAGTGCTCCCTCAATACGGTCTTTTTGAAAATCTCGTTCCTCAACAAGAAATTCCTTAATTTTAGAGATCTGAGGTTTTCTAAAAGTAAATTTAATATTTTCATCAATCTCGGGAAATCTAAAATAATCAAGTAATCCCTTCGGAGGATGAGGAAAGATTTTTTCGAGTGAATATTTAGCCTCAAGATACTCAAAGAGGGAATTTGGAGTGCTATACTGATGAACTAATTTCAAAGCTGTTTTTGGGCCTATTCCTTTAATCCCACCAGGATTATAATCAGTTCCAACAAGAAGAGCAAGCATAATTAATTGATCCCGATTGTCTAATTCTAATTCTTCAAGAAGTTCTCTAAGGATTACCTGTTCTGGATGTAACTCAATATTACCCTGTTTTGTAGCAACTCTTCTTCTTGTTACAGTTAAGTTTCGGATAACTTTTGGGCTTCCAAACAAGAAAGAATCGTAGTCTTGAGAAGCCATTGCGTCCAAAAATCCTTCCTGTACCATATAAGCACCTTGAGCTTCTGCTTCAGAAGCGGCTTGAAGTGTTGGAATTCCAAAATGTTCAATAAGTCGTTTTGCATCATCAATTATTTGAGGAGTTATTTTTGAAGTCACTGCAGCAAACTTCATTGCACTCTCAAGATCTCCTTTTGCTATCGCTTCCTCACGTTTCAGGGCAGCCTCCTTTTTACGATCTTTTCTAATTTCAATTTCTTTTTCTTTAAATACAGGAGGTTTTCCGTCGAAAATAAAAACAGGACGGATATTATAAGGTAGAAGATTCGTCATTCGATAGAAGAGGCCAGAAAGATGACTAGTAACATTTCCATTGGAATCTGTAAGGTAACCTCCCCCTGTTTCACGATATCTAATTGGTGCAAGAAAAGCGTAAATCATGTTATAGGCGTCTATACCTATCTTTTTCCCATAAAGATCAGAATATTCAATCTCAAGGCGGCATTTAGACAGTAGTTTACCAATTTGAGTACCCATTTTTTTCCCATTTTGTTCTTTATTATGGAATAGTAACCATTTAACAAAAAGTAATTTTACTTAAGAGTTTAAAGAGTAAGGTACTTAAAACGATAAAATATAAATTCCTTTTCAACTAAGGGTAATATAGGCTGAAAAAGAGTATAACCTTTCGTTCGGCAATCTTAGTTAATTAAGAACCGTAGAAAGGGTCGGTGGTCTAGCCTGGTTATGACACTTGGCTTACACCCAAGAAGTCAGCAGTTCAAATCTGCTCCGACCCATTTCTCCTTGGCAATATTTGAGTGTGTACCAATGACCAATGATTTACTACATCTTATTCGTGATGCAGAGAGGAACGCTGAACGAATAATAAATGATGCTGCACTTGAAGCTCAAAAAATTATCGAAGAGGCTCGCTCAGAAGCTAAAAAAATGATAAATCAAGCAACAGTCACAAAATCAGACGTTGAAACTGATAAACTGAATGAAATTCGAAAAAAGTATCAAGCTGAAGTAGAGGATCTTGAAGCTAAAGCAAAAAAACGAATAAAAGAACTAGAAGAACTGGCATCCAAAAACATGGAAGAAGCTGTTGATCTTGTTGTTAAATCTATCTTGGAAGGCTGATGAGGTGAATAATCATCTATATGACTGCTATTGGCGATCCTGAAACTTGTACTTGGCTAAAATTGGCAGGAATAGGAGAAGTTCACCCCGTTGAAGGAGAGCTTCAAAAAACATACCAAATTCTTACTAATTTGTGGTCGAGAAAAGACATCAGTATTATTTTAGTTACTCCAGAGATTGCAGAACATTTTCATAATCAAATAACTGAATTTATGGCCAAAAATCCATTCCCAATCATAATGGAACTCCCAATTAAATTAGAAGACGTTAAGGATCCTCTCACAGAACTCATTCGTCAAGCAGTAGGGATAAATCTTGAACTTTAGAATGCGGGGGTTTCCCAGCCAGGTCAAAGGTCTACATATGGGGTAGACCGATAAAAGGAGCTGGACTTAGGATCCAGTCGCATAGGCGTTCGTGAGTTCAAATCTCACCCCCCGCACATATTAAATAGGAGATTTATGAGGGAGAACAGCAGAGGTTATTCAAATGAGTTCATTAGAAGAAATTTTTTCTGAAATCCAGAAAAATTTAGAAAAAGATAACGAAATACGAGAGAAAGTATTAAAACTAGGACGACAATCAATTCGTAATTCCTCAATTGCAATTCGACATTTACATAGGAAAGAAATGGAGAAAGCTGGTAAAATAATTGAGGAGAATACTGCTTTAATTACAAAGATTAATAATATGGCAGAACGAATGTATCCCTCCCCTTTTGGAATGATTTTATCATGTAATCAAGAATACGCAGAATCGATTTTTCTTTTCTCCTTCCTCAAAGAAGAACCGTTTCCCAATTATCCTACGTTAAATATACCCTATCTCGCATATCTACATGGTATTCCCGACTTTATTGGTGAGTTACGTAGGGTAGTTCTTGACTCACTTAGAAGAACTGAGAATGAAACTGCAATAAAGGCTCTCGACTTGATGGATGAGCTATATTCATATCTGATCACCCTTGATTTCCCTGATGGACTAACTTATAATCTCCGGAAAAAAGCTGATTTTTCACGAAACATTACCGAAAAGACCCGAGGGGATCTCACTTTATCTCTTAATAGACTAGATCTCATAAAGACCTTCGACACTATGCTTAAAAGCCACCTGCAGAATGATAAGAATGGTGAGTAGGTTAAATAGAGGAGATAGAGTTATTCCAGATGTTTCAACATCCGGTAGCTCAATACTGGTTGTCTAGCCGCTTTTACATCGTCTATTCGTCCCACAGAAGCATTTTTAGGTGCTTCCAGAATTAAATCTTGTTGATCTGAATAAGCAAGTTTACTTACTTCCTTCAATATTTCAATAAAGCCATTTAACATCTTTTTTGGTTCCGATTCTGTGGGTTCAATCATTAATGCTTCTGGGACAATTAGTGGGAAATATATTGTTGGTGGATGAAAACCACGGTCGATAATGAATTTTGAAACGTCTAAAGCTGAAATATTTTTCTCTTTAAGAAGTGGCTTTGCGGATAATACAAATTCATGCATACAAAAGGAGTTTTTATCTGTTGGAATTGAGTATCCCTTAATCTCTTGGCATTTTGTTTTCATGTAGTTTGCATTTAAGACTGCCATTTCTGAAACAGATTTTAGACCTTCATATCCTAATCTAAGAATATAAGTATAAGCTCGGAGTAGAGTGGAAAAATTACCAAAATAGGATCGGATTTTGCCGATTGAATTTGGATGGTCATATTGAAAGAAGTACGTATTTGTCTCAGAATCGAAATCTACAGTAGGTATAGGTAAGAAAGACTCTAGACGTGAGGTGACTCCTACAGGGCCCGCACCTGGTCCTCCTCCACCATGTGGAGTAGCAAAGGTCTTATGAAGATTAAAATGGACTATATCAAACCCCATATCCCCTGGTCGTACTTTTCCCATTATAGCGTTGAAATTTGCTCCATCATAGTATGCTAGACCATCTACCTTATGAATAATTTTTGTTATTTTCTCAATGTTATGTTCAAACATACCTAAGGTGTTAGGATTAGTAAACATAACACCAGCAGTTCTATCAGTAACAGCAGCCTGTAGAGCTTCAAGGTCAACACAACCATCTTTATTAGAAGGTACCACAACGGTCTCAAACCCACACATCGAGACCGTGGCTGGATTTGTCCCGTGAGCACTATCAGGTACAATTATTTCCCTTTTTCTCTCTAGATTCCCTTTTGAGAGATGATATTTTCTGACAATCATTATCCCCGTATATTCTCCATGAGCTCCTGCACCTGGTTGTAATGTTACTTTTTTCATGCCTGAAAGTTCTGCTAACCACTTTGCAAGTTCATACATAATCTGTAAAGATCCTTGTACTGAACTTGGATCTTGATAAGGATGGGCCTCTTGTGCTTCAGGAATTAAAGTAACGAGATCACAGATTTTAGGATTATATTTCATCGTACAACTCCCTAGGGGATAAAAACCTGTATCGACCCCATAATTCATTTGAGAAAGTCTGGTATAATGGCGAACAACACAGAGTTCGTCAACTTCTGGGAGGCCTAATGGTTGTTTTCGTATAAGGTTAGTAGGAATTTTTTGTTTGCATTGATTGAGAAGGATTTTTTCTTTCTCTGTTAATTCCTCTAACTGAAATCCTACTCTACCTGCAGATGATTGTTCAAATATCAGAGTTCTTTCCCATTGTGCTTGTTTGAACAATTTAAAGACCTCAAAATTTTGAAAAAAATTCTCGAATAATTTCTGTATATTGCTTAATATGAGCGATCGCGGTCATTTCTGTGGCTGCTGTAAGATAACATTGCTTTAATTCTGGGAAATGTGATTCTAATGAGAAACCCCCATGAATGTTATTACTCTGAATGAAGGAATTAAATTTAGTTGCAGAAAATTTAGTATCCAATTGAAAAACAAATTCTTTAAAGGGAATTCCTGAAAAATAAGGTGATTTAATGCCATTTATAACATTTAACTCGTCTAAGAGTAGGTTTGTGCGAGACATACATAGCTTGGCCAACTTTTTCAACCCTAGTGGTCCAAGCAAACTCAAATATATTGAAGAAGCTAGTGCACATAAAGCGTTGTTCGTACAAATGTTTGATGTAGCTTTTTCTCTACGAATATGTTGTTCTCGTGTTTGAAGGGTCATAGTAAAGGCTCTGTTTGATGATTTTAGCTCAGTACTAACACCTATAATCCTACCAGGCATAGCTCGTGCGAGTTTTTTGTCATTCCTTACCGCAAATATTCCTAGTAATGGTCCTCCAAAATTCATAGGCAATCCAATTGATTGTCCTTCACCAATGGCGATGTCAGCTCCATAGTCGCCAGGAGATTTTAGAATTCCCAAAGAAATTGGATCAATCCCGACAACAAATAAGCCCTCTACTTCATGCGCAATTTTTTCGACTTCTTGAATATCTGTCTCAATATTCCCCCAAAAATTTGGATTTTCAATATAAATCCCTGATATTTGATTTTTATACGAGGTAACAAGATCCATCAAAGCATTTAAATCAATATTTCCTGATTCTCTATCATAGGGATACGTCTTGATTGAGATCTGTGGTCCTTGAGCGTAAGTTAGGAGTGTCTGAAATCGTTCTGGTTGAAGATATGAAGGAGCCAAAAAAATCTCCTTTTTTGTAACTCTTGTACACATTAAGGCTGTTTCTCCTAAAGCGGTAGCCATGTCATACATTGAAGAGTTCACAAGATCTAAACCAGTGAGTTCAGCAATCATTGATTGATATTCCCATAGAGCTTGTAGCATACCTTGGGAGAGTTCAGGAGCGTATGGAGTGTAGGACGTATAGAATTCAGATCGATTTATCAAGGCTGAGACAACTGCAGGAATGAAGTGATGGTAAATCCCAGCCCCTAAGAATGAGGGAGTAGTATTAACTGTCTTGTTGTGTGAAAGAATTTCTTTTATGTGTAATATAGTCTCTTGTTCAGAATGGGAGGATGGAATGTCAAGCGCTTTTGTGAGACGCAAATTTTTTGGAATGCCTGAAAATAAATCATCAATTGAGGAGACACCGATCACTTCAAGCATCGCTTTTATTTGAGCTTCTGTTTGAGGCAGGTAAGGGTGAAGGGATGACACGGTGATTTTCACCTTTTATTAATGTTGATGAAGTATTGTAAAAAGTAAATATTTACTGTATTTTAAACTAATCGGCATTTTAGGACTTTACATAACGAAGACGTCTTAAAACAATAATGCTCATACCAAAAAATAGTAAAGGTACTAAATAACCAATAACTGAAAAAAATGGTGATGTGGGGATTGTTATAAAACCTAAATCTATTTCAGTGATTACCCCTATAGGAATTGGTTGTAATAGTGCTGTCGTTGTGGTTTGTTTTATTCCCCTTAATCCAATATCCTCTGTATTTGACATAACAAATCCAGAAATTCCATTTTTTAACTGATAAGTGACTTTTACAGACTGTAAAGCAATAGATTTTGTCTCTGTAGAAGTAACATTATATGTAATTCTAAAGCGAATCATTTCGTCAATGGAAAGACGGCCAAAAGTATGATTAAGTTCATCGGTGACATTTGAAGGATCTAGATCAGGTAGATTCATTGAGATTATTTGGAGTTCTTCTGGGATTTTGATGTTTATTGAGACATTTAATACATCTTCAAAACCATAAACATTTAAAATTGAAAGACTCATGTTGAATTGTTCTGCATGATAGACTGTGTGAGTGTCCAGTCCTAGATGGACTTGAAGAACATAAGCAGCTTCCCCAGAAGAATAGCTAACTGATTGAATGATAGAGCCGCATAAAATACTTGTAATTAGGATTAAAAAGGCTATTCCTTGTCGCTGTCTTCTTTTACTCAGATTTATCACCAAATTGAAAGAAATTTCAAACAATAGCTTACCAAGAGTCGATTAGTTCGCTGTAAATGTAGTTTAACGACAATCTATCCAGATTAATAGACAATTTTAGTAAGTTTCTAATTTCTTTTTTTAGATCACGAGAAGAAGGGTAAGCTTTCTAACAAACACAACTGCCTCTAATTTCATTTGTAAAAGGGGTAGATAAGAAATTAAGTTTTTAAAAATTCAATAAGCTACGCACGTGCCTCGAAGAGCCATACGAGTTGCCATCTGGAATACCTCTTCCACATTCTTCCCTTTTAAAGCACTAGTTTCATAGTATGGGACCGAGAATTCCTGTGCAACGCTTTTCGCTTCCTCCTTTGAAACTTCTCGTTTTAAAAGATCTGATTTATTGCCAACAAGAATGAAAGGTGTTTCAGGACTGTGGCGTCTTAATTCTCGGATCCAATGTTTTACATCAAAGAAAGATCCCCGGTTTTGGAGATCAAAAACGATCAAAGCAACACGACTCCCATAATAAAAACCTGGACGGACACACCCAAATCTTTGTTGCCCTGCTAAGTCCCACAAAACCAGTTTAACAGAAGTTTCTTGATTAAACTTTGTTTCATGTACTTCAATGTTCAAACCAACAGTGAGATCGTAGGTTCCAGGAATTCTATGGTTACGTAAATGCGAGCATAGTGAGGTTTTGCCCACCCTTCCATCCCCTAAGAGAACTAATTTTGCGGTGAAATCTTGAACAGCCAATGATCTTTCTCCTAAAATTTTGTTTGTACTATTACTGTTGGCTGAAAATTAAAGAAGCCATGATATTCCCATAATATCCCTATCTTTTTTATAAAAAAGTTAGAAATATTACTTAAATGATCTGATGATATTCTATTGCAAAAAAACTATAATAAAATTATAATTGTGACCATTTTTTAGAGATATTTGAGATTTAGGAATATATCGAGTTACATTTCATTAGATGGTAGTTAGAATTGCCTATACTGGAACAAAACTTTTCACATGTCAAAAATAGTTTCTCTGCCTGTCACTTTCTGGTTGGCTTTGAGAAATGTGAACGCCTTCATGGTCATAATTACGCGGTAACAGTCAATCTTAGATATTCAGATGATGATCTTAGTTCTGCAATAGACTTTCGACTAGTTAATGCTGCAATTCAGAGAGAATTAGAACAACTAAATCAAAAAATTCTTCTACCTGAAGACTCATCGGTAAAAATACATTCATCATTAGAAGGAAAAAATTGGCATATAATCGTAAATAATGATAAAACATATTCTTTTCCTAAACAGGATACTCTAATTCTGAAGGGGATAAAACAGACCACAACAGAGAATTTAGCTTGCTACTTGCATCAAAAATTATGTACCTGGCTCCAAAAAGACCATCCTGATATAATAAGTACTCTAGATATTACTGTAGCTGAAAATTTTGGTAATCAAGCTAAATATTCTGGTTCTGTAGAAATTAGATAGTACTTAATCCCAGCGATTACCTGTGATGATTAAATAGATAATTACAAGAATTCCAATAATTAGAAACCCTCCTAAGAATACTAAGAGACCTAATCCTAAAATCGTCATAATTATTGTCATTAAGTCCATTTTTTTTTCCCCTAAAGAAGAGATTAGAGCGACAAAATTCTTTCTGATGAAAACCTACTTTTCTAGGTATATAAAACTTCCTAGAAAAACTATCAAATCTAATTGTCTGAAACAGAGCTATTCTCCTAATCAATTAGATCAATATAACTTTTCTCTTGATCACAATCACTTCGGGTTTTATGGCTTTTTTTATAAAATTCTACATGCTAAAAGACATGTTATTTTCAAAAATCAAAGACGTTTACCTTGATAGGTGGTTCTTCATATTTTTCCAAGTCAGAAATGACATATGTTTTCAAACTTTCTAAGTCTCCCTTAGAAATGACATCTTTAGAAGAAATCTCCTGCTCAAGCTTGGTTGGTTTTATTCTAATCACCCAGGATTTATAGCAATCGCTATTTACAAGCTGTGGATTGTCTAAAACTGCTGAATTTGCCTCAAGAAGTTCTGAAGTTAAAGGTAATCGGAGAGGGCCTATCCATTTATCACTTTCAACGGTTCCAAAAGCTGCTCCTTGCGGAAATTCTTTTCCAAGAGGACGTGTTCTGATATGAAGTAGGGGTCCTGCTTGTTGTTGCCCAAAAGAGTCAAAACCTACCTCATAGAAAGAGTTAATTGGTTTAAACCAAATGTGGCCTGGATCACCCGCGTAGTAATAACGATCTAACGGAAAAATGTAAGTAACTGAGACTTCTTGCTGTAATTCTTTGTCAAATTTCTTTGTTGTAATCTCTAACTGTTTCTGACCCAAGTGACTCACCGGAAAAATTAATTGATTCTACCTCAAGAATATCTTTAATAAGATGTTCGATATCCTGCACATCACAGCTTGTTTGATTATACATATCTACTTGGATAAATCCTTCGTTATGCCATGTGAGACGAGCTTTTTTAGACCGAATAACCAGGATATTGGGAGTAGACGCAAGTACTTGGATTTGTTGTTTTTCTAATTTTTGACGAATTGAAAGTATGTTAAAAGATGTGGGATCATTGAAATACACGTTCCAACGATGTGGATTGTTAGAACAACGGGTAACTGATAATTTAAGTTCGGTCATCGTATTTCTTTAATTTCTAAATTGGTTAAGCTCTTTTTTCTACAATTCAGAGCTTTCTCATATGGAGTTTAACATATTATCTCTCGAGATTTTTATCATTCTGTTTGTAAGGTATCCACTTCTTTTTTCCATTATAACATAAATGCCTTATGTTTTGTTTATTTCGACTCTTTTGGAGTTAAAAATCAACAAGATCGAATTTGAGTATGATACTAAATTGAAAGCAGTATGTCTTATCTCTGGTGGTATTGATAGTCCTGTTGCAGCCCAAATTAGTTGTTTAAACGGATTTCAACCTACTCTTATCCATTATCACAATTTTCCGTTTCACTCTCTAGGGACCCTAGAAAAGGTAGTGGCTCTTAGTAATAAGTTGGTTGAGCGTAACTCAAATCTTCTGATGTCTTTGATAATTTTACCTAACGGTAAAAGCCAGGAAACTATATTAAATAATCTTAGGGGAGTCGAAATTCGTCAAACATGTTTATTATGCCGAATGCAGATGTTTATTAAAGCAGAGATGTATGCTCAAAAAATCGGGGCAGATATCATAGTCACAGGGGAAATTCTAGGCGAACAAGCAAGTCAAACATTAGATAATTTACCAATAGTAACCTCAAAAGTGAAGATACCCATATCAAGACCATTAATAGGGTATAATAAAGAGGAGGTTGTGCAGCTTTCAAAAAAATGGGGATTTTATGACCTTTCAATTCAACCAGGAGGATGCTGCAGCATTAATCCAAGATATCCAGAAACTAAAGGCCGAATAGATGTAATCAAACAACTTTTCGATCGTATGGCAACCATTATACGAGATACTGCTATGTATGAGTTAAAAAACGCGCAGACTTTTTCACTACCAGTAGATATAGAGACGGTGCTCAAAAAAATCGAAATCTAAATTCAATCAGGGCTGAAAATTTAATTAGTTACTACTCGAAACCCTGAATCTGATTTTAATGAAAATCCTTGTAACAGGGGCAACAGGATTTATTGGTAGCGCATTTGTACAGGCGTTGATTGCCAAAAAAACCAATTATGATATTTATTGTGCTGTTAGACCGAGTTCCAATATTGAAGATTTCAAAAATCTTGATATTAATTTTGTTAATTTCGATTTAACGGATTTTAGTTCGTTCAGGCCAGCTGTAGAGGGTAAGGATATTGTGATTCATTTTGCATCTCGGTATAAGAACTGGGATCGTACTCCAGAAGACGTGCTTTTTTCTCGTAATGTTGAAGCTACTCAAAAACTAGCTGAAGCGTGCCTTAGCGCGAAAGTCCAACATTTTATCTATTGTTCTACCACTGAAGCTTTAGGAAAAGTCGTAGATGGCACGGAAGAATCAGTATATAATCCTGATGAAGTTTATGGTGAAACAAAGATGGAAGCTGAAAAAATACTACTGGATATGCAGGAAAAACGATACCTTCCACTGACTATTGCGAGGCCAACTGGGGTTACGGGATATGGGGATTGTTATCCATTTCTAGATATAATCCTTGCTGTTGATAAGAAACTCATCCTACTTCCTAGATTCCTCCCAGGATCAGGAAAAGGAACCATTCATTGGACGGACATTCAAGATATTGTTCAAGGTTTTATTAAAATCATTGAAATGCCTGACAAATCCATTGGCCAAATATATATACTTGCCTCAGATAGAGCTCAAACGTGGAACGATGTAATTAAAGCCATATGTAATAATCTTGGGATTACCTCATCAACTTATCATATTCCAGTGTTTCTGGCGAGATTGGGGGTGCCACTATTCTTACTTTATTATAAAGTAAGGAAAGTGAAAAACTTCATTCTTTATCCAAACGCAGTTAAGAAGTTGCAAACTAGTCGAAGCTACATAAATACCAAGGCTAAAACGGATCTAGGATTTAATCCAAGTATCGATTTCGAATCATCAGTCAAAGATTCTGTTTCATGGTTAAAGGAGCGAGGACTGTTGAAAAATGGGCAAAAGAAATATTAGATCTCTTATTCGGAATTCAAAGAGAAATTCAGAAATTCTGTAACCTCTTCTATATAATCACCTAGGACAAGACAATGGTGATTCGCAATTGAATCTTGAAAAAAGTAGTCCACGGAACGATCTATTTGGATTTCAATATGAGTTCGACAGGCAGCATCGTTAACAAGGTTCTTCGTAATCAATCCTTTAGTGGCCCACCATTTAGACAGATCTTTTCCACCAATTTTGAGTATAGTAACGAGTTTATCTTCTGGAAGAAATCCCCTGATTGCTACACTTTTATTTGTTTCAAAGTGCGTCATTATCGAATATTTGTTCAGAATACTTGTTGGAATTGTGCAATGAGCAAACTTAACTCTATTGGTTTCCTTATCTATATCAACAACATTCGCCATAAATACCGGCTTCTCACTTAAGTAATTCATAACTAACATTGTAAATGTTGATGGAAGATCTCCTTCACATCCAGCCACCATACCTAGGTCATTTAAATAAGATAAGGCAAAACACGATGTAATATTTGTTTCTAGGAGGAATGTAAAGCATTCCACAGATATCGCTGACAAATCATATTCTTTGAACAATTCAGTAAGAGTATGAACTGCTAATTCAGCTGCACTAACATCATTGATACTCACATCACAATTTATTGCTCGATCCATAAATTGTTGTCCAATCTTTCCTAATGCATTAGGATGTTGATTCTTAATTTGAGTTAAGTTTGTGATAGGAATATGAACGAAGTTTGTACCCCATTTTCTCTTCACCTGATTCTCATCCACTTGAGATGCTATTAACCATTCAGATGGAGTTCCCACCAATCCAATTCTTGCTACAGCGAGTTTTTCACGAACCTTGACATATTTTTGATGTCTTGTTAAGTAATTTAGTAATTCATCCATCGATCCATGTTGAATACGTGTAGGATACCCTTGTTGAGTAAGAAAAGTTCGTGCTTCCATTGCAGCAGGGAGAGAATTATTAAGGTTATAACTTAATAGAATAATTGGTCGTATTCCCTCCAGTTTGGAAATAAATTCTGAGATAGCGTTTTCAGTTCCCCCAGTCCCTACAAAAAGAAATAGATTTGGGTGGGGTAATTTTTCTACACTTTCAAGACTCTGAAAAGCATTCAGATATTCTTCTGTATTGACTATACTTACTCCACTTGATGAAATATCAGAAATAAGTTTAGATCTTGTATTTTCATTGGAAACAGGAGAAAAAAAGGGGATGACAATGATCTGCATACTATTCACAAATTAGCTTGTTATTTAAAAGAAATTTCAATTGAGGAAAACAAGGAACTAATGTGAAATAGAATATCCTACTATTTTGATGTTCCTGTTTCTGTAACACTAACATTCAAGGACATTGATTTCATGACTCAGGATTTACAGCCTCATATTAAAGTAAAAGAAGTAGACAAAATCTGTCTGATCAGTGGTAATCCTGATCGCGTTTCTACTATTGCAAAACATTTTAGTGATTCTCATAAGGTAGCCAAACACCGTGGACTTGTAGCTTACAAAGGAAAGACTCCAGGGGAAAAAATTCCTGTCACAATATTAACTACAGGAATGGGGTGCCCAAGTACAGCAATTGTATTGGAAGAAGCCTATCGAGCTGGTGGAAGAATATTTATTAGAATAGGTTCAACTGGATCATTAATCACTGGAAAAGATATGGGTATTGGGACAATATTTATCCCTTATGCTGCTGTAAGAGATGAGGGGACTTCATTACAGTTAGCACCACCAGAAGTACCTGCAGTATCCACCCCAAGGATTTATCAAGCTTTATGTGAAGCAGCTAAGAAGTTAAACGTTTCTGTTAAGACGGGAATAGTCTGGACAACTGATATCTATTATCATGATGATCCTGATAATTACAAGAAATATACTCCTTACGGGGCTGTGTGTGTTGAAATGGAATCTTCAACCCTCTTTATCTTTGGATCAAATAAGAAGGTAGAAACAGGAGTTATATTAACTTCTGATGGTAATATAGAGGATGAAATAAACATTTACTCTGGGGATGTTGAAAAAAACCTCAAGATATTCAACCAGAGCATTGAAAAATCCGTTGAATGTGTCGTTGAGGCAATAGAGACTTTTAATTCTTAAAGAAGTTATCCGCCTTCTTTTATATAGGGAATCCCATCAGCAGCAGGAGGTCTCATTCGTTTAGCAATAGCAGCAACCGCAACAATTGTAATTAGATAAGGCATTGTAGGAGTTAATTTTTCAAGGTGTAATCCCCATACAAGCCACCCGACACCAGCTGCTTCTAATTGGAATCGAAAAGCATAAGCAAAACCAAATAATAAACTCGCTAAAGCAGCCCCAATAGGACTCCAACCACCAAAAATCAACGCTGCAAGAGCAACAAATCCTCTACCAGATGACATGTTCTGTCTAAAGATTGGGGAGTCCCCTAAAGTTAAGGCTGCCCCTCCAAGAGCTGCAAAAACCCCTGATAGTGTAACACAGATGTACCTTAGATTATAAACATTAATACCGAGTGTGTCAGCTGCACGGGGATGTTCTCCTACAGCACGAACTCTGAGTCCAAAGGAGGTTCGCTGAATAACCCAAGCGGACACAAATATTAGGATAATGAAGATTATAACCATTGGATCAATACCAGCGGATCCACCAGCGAGATCATGGAGGAATTCTCCAATAATCGGAACATCTCTTAGAATAGGCATTCTAATATTCTTAATTCCAACCACGGATGGGCTGGTCCCACGAATGCCCCAAACGATAAATAAGCCCAAGGTAGTGATTGCGCTAGCGACGATATTAATGGCTACTCCGACGACAACCTGATCTGCCCGGTATTTAATTGATGCAATTGCATGTAAGAGACCCATCAAAGCTCCCCCTACAATTGCTCCAATCACACCGATCCAAGGATCCCCAGTCATAGAAGTAAGCCAAACAGCTACAAAGGCTCCACTCAAAAGCATACCTTCAAGACCGATATTTACTACCCCTGATTTCTCAGAAAACATTCCTCCCAGGGATGCAAATCCGATTGGAGCAGCAATACTTAAAGTCATTGATACTAGTAGGAATGGGTCAGTTTCGAATATGAAATATGAAGTTTGCAGCCCAAAAATGAATATTATAACAATAAAAATATACGGGAGGAAGAATACTCTAGAACGGTCACGGGGAAGTGTGACTTTTCGGAACGCTAAGATACTTATAACTAGTATGACAGCTCCTATCATTCCTAGTGCTGTTCCAAAGTCATCTAAGGTAAAAAAGAACAGATTGACTGTGATAGGAAAACTAGTTGCCCCAAATATTATCGCAACAATTGTTAGAACCAAGAAAATCAATGTTGGAATTAGATAAAAGAGTATTGGCTTACTATAGGACGGGATTTTGATTTCTTCCTCCACTCTTTCACGTTTTTCTCGGGCTAACCATTCGAAGTAACAAATGAGGATTATTGTGAGAGTAAAAACTCCAAGAAGAACAAGATCTTGACCGAAGAGCTGGATAAGGAAAATGAATTCAGCAAATCCTTGGAAAATTATAACAAGAATAAACATATTTTTTGCGATATTACTCCAATAATCTTTCTTTCTGAGTAGATAATAAAATAGGATGGTTAAACAGAAGAAAATTGTGTTTAGAATTGGCTGGAAGATGTAGATTGGATGTAATAAATAGGTATCAAAGAATATAAGATACAATGTCCGAACTAAAATGTTCATCCAAGGATCAATTTGGGTGTAAATAAAGAAATACACGATCAGTCCGATTGGTACTAGATATATTTTGATATCTATTTGCATTAATCTCCTAACCAGCATAGCTAATTCGTTCCCCTTTTCTTTTAACCAAGCTCCCTGAGTAGTATTACTCAACAACTTAACAATTGACATTGAGAGTAGAGGGATAGCAACAAAGAAGACAATAACACCTTTCAAAGTGTTTGCAACGTCTCTTGGAATTCCAGCTATCTGCAACGCTGTACCAGCATCTTTAAGCCATCCAAAGAGAATGGCTCCAAAAATGACCCCAAATGGATGGTTTCCTCCAATCAATGCCACAGCGATGCCATCAAATCCATATCCAGCACTGAAACCAGCGATAAAGCGATAATGGAATCCCATTATTTCTAATGCCCCTGCAAGTCCCGCGAGAGCTCCTGATATTAACATAATTTTGATATAGGTTCTTGGGACACTTATCCCTCCATATTTTGCTGCGTCTGGATTATGACCCACTGCTCTTGCTTCATAGCCAATCTGGGTTTTCCAAAGAAGAATAAAAATAACAGCGCATGCTAAAATACCAAATATAAATCCCCAATGAAGATCAGATACTGATTTGTTTAAAATAGTTGGCATTTTTCCTGCTGAGGCAATTAATGGGGTTTGTGGAGCTAAATTTCCTCCACCATACTCCTCTGTGAAAGGAGAAGAGATATCTCCAACAAAGAATAACATAAGGAAGAGAGCAACATAATTCATCATAATTGTGGTAATTACTTCGTGAACTCCCCTAGCCTTTAATATTGCGGGGACCAATGCCCAGAGAGCTCCACCAATAGCTCCTACGATCATCAATAATGGTATCATTATTATCATGGCTAAAAGCGCACCAATCTGTGGGCCAAGGAATCCCCTAAAGATAGTTTCAAGTTCAATGCCAAAGTATCGATTTAAGCCAAATCCAACTAGTGCTGTAACGAAAGCACCGAAATATAATTGACCTTCGGCTCCAATGTTGAACATTCCAGCTCTAAAAGCTACTGCGACTGAAAGACCTGTAAATATAAGTGGTGTGGAAAAGAATAGGATATCAGGTAAGTTTTCTAGGGTAAACATCCCAAATGTCATTGTATAAAGTGCAAAAATGGGATCATATCCCATAAAAAGTAAGGTTAGTATATTTAATAAGAAGGCTAATAGAATAGAAATTATAGGAACCGAGATTCGATTTCCTATATCAAAAATTGTCTCTCGTAACGATCTTTGTTCTTGGTCTGATACTAAAATAGCTTCAGTCATAGTCATCACTCTTAATTAACTGTATTGATTTTATCTGCATGCCCTGCCATTAATAATCCAAGTCTCTGTTCACTTGTATTTTGAGGATCTTCATAAGAAATAATTTCTCCCTCATACATCACGGCAATACGGTCTGATAGTGTTAATAATTCGTCTAAATCGCTGGAGATTAATAACACGCCTTTTCCTTCATCTCTCATTTCAATAAGTCTTCTGTGGACATATTCAATCACTCCAACGTCTAATCCCCTAGTGGGCTGGCCAGCAAGAATAACTGACGGATTCTTGGACAGCTCTCGAGCGACAATTACTTTCTGCTGATTTCCACCACTTAGGGAGCGAATTTTGGTAAAGATGGATGGAGTTCTGATGTCAAATTGCTTCGTCAGGTCTCTAGATTCATCATAAACCTTTCCCCAATTCATAAATTTTGACAGTACACCTTCCCTATACCATTCTTGATGATGATGTAGTCCGATTATTAGGTTCTCTGCTACTGTGAACTCTCCAACAGAGCCTGTTTTTTGACGATCTTCTGGAATATATGATAATCCCAAGTCATAAATAGTCCTAGTGTCGTGTCCCGTTATATCTGAATCTAATAATTGTAGAGTACCACTCTGAATGGGTCGAAGTCCTGTAATTGCTTCAACTAGTTCTAATTGGCCATTTCCTACAACGCCAGCAATACCAAGAATTTCTCCCTCTCGAAGATCAAAATTTACCCCATGGACAGCAACCTGACCTCTATCACCTTCAACACTAAGGTTCTCTACCTTTAATAAGATTTTTCCTCTCTCAGAAGGAGTTTTCTTGATTTTTATCAATTTTCGACCAATCATCATTTCAGCAAGTTCTTCTGGCGATGTCTGTGAACTCTCAACCGTTCCGATGAGTTTACCTCGTCTTAAGACAGTAATTCGATCTGCTAAAGCCATAGGCTCCTTCAATTTGTGAGTGATGATAATAATTGTTTTTCCCTGCTGTTGTAATATCCGAAGTGTCTTAAACAAAGCCGTTACTTCTTGAGGGACAAGAACCGCTGTAGGCTCATCTAATATCAAAATATTTGCCCCTCGATAGAGAATCTTAACAATTTCGACTCTTTGTTGTAAACCAACTGGAAGCTTCTCTATTTTTTCCTCTGGGTCTATTTCAAGCCCGTATTCACGTGATATACGTGCAACTTCCTTTCTCATTGAAGACTGATCGAGTCGAATTCCATTGAATGTAGGTTCAGAGCCAAGAATGACATTTTCTGCCACTGTCATAATTGGAATTAACATAAAATGCTGATGTACCATACCGATGCCAAGTGACATAGCATCCATAGGCTTTTTAATTGACACTTCCTTCCCGTCAACAAATATTTTCCCTTCCTTCCCATCTGGTTCATAAAGACCATATAATATGTTCATTAAAGTTGTTTTTCCAGCACCATTCTCTCCCAACAATGCATGAATTTCCCCGCTCTTGATTTCAAGATTGATATGATCATTTGCTAGGACACCAGGAAAATGTTTTACGATGTTATCCATTTTCACAGCTAATTGGTCTTTAGAAGTGGTAGTAGAATGATTGCTGATTGTCAATTAGATTGTTCTCCTATAAAAAAATAGTATGTAAGCTTTGAGAAATAATAAAAAAAAAAGGGGAGAGAGATTAAATTGTTTTTGGTGTTTAAGATTGTCGACGCCGATTGATTTGGATTGCAGCCAGCCCAACAAGAATGAAGACAACTAGGAATCCTTCAAATCCAGGAGTTGCCATTTGAATTCTGTTTAACTTGTCCCAATCAGGTGTTTCTTCGACTTTAATTGTGCCATCAATGATATCTTGTTTGAGATTCATCACGTGATCCCAGCGACTCAGGTCGACACCATCGAGTGTGTAATTGGTATTCTTCTCCGCTGTAGTATAGGTCATGGGGCTGATTCCAACGCCTTCTTCTGCTAAACCAAGGGTTTTTGTTCCATCTTCCCAAGTACCATGAATTGTATCGTTGATAGCAGTATAGGTGGCTGTTTCCACTAGCTTGAGCATAGAACATAGAACTGTTCCTTTTACCTCAGCATCTTGATCACTGTCGACACCAATGGCATAGACTTCTTCTTCCTCCGCAGCTTGAAAGACACCTATACCCGTACCACCTGCTGCAGCGAAAACAACATCGTTTCCTTTACCAATAAGGGTTTTGCCCATATTTTTCCCGCTTGGGATATCATTCCAGCAATCGGGTGGGGGGAGTGGGCTATAGACCGCAGTAACCTCAATACTATCATTGATATAGTGTGCACCTTGCCTATATCCAGCCAAGAATTTATTGATCAAGTAAATATCCATACCACCAACAAATCCTATCTTACCAGTTGTTGTTGTCATTGCAGCCATTGCACCTACTAAGAAGGAACCTTCATGTTCTTTGAATAGGTAGTTCTGGATATTAGATCTATTGATTTGATCATCAATAAGAACCCAATTTTGGTCTGGATATGTTAATGAAGTCTCGTTAAGTGCTGATGTTTGTAGAAATCCAATGCAAATGATAAGATCGTAAGTTCCATCTTCTGCATAATCAGTTTGGTAAGTCTTAAACTCTGGGACGTCTTGAGGTTCAACCCAATCAACAGTGACATTGTCGGGGTAATCAACTAAAGCTTGGTCTACTCCTCGCTTTCCAGCGTCGTTAAAAGACTTATCACCAAGTCCACCAGTTGCAAAAACAACACCAATTTTTGTCTTTGCTGTTGTAGCACCAGTTGAAAATCTCACTTTTGATGGCACAGCATCTTGTGTTCCCGAAACATTAGTAAGTGAAGCAAGTGGGACGAGCAAAATGAGTGCCAATAATAAAATTCTAAGTTTTTTCAAGATTCTATCTCCATTAGATGAATTATTTGGACAAAATTCTCTTCCAATTTTTTGTACATGAGGAAAAGAACGATTTCTACAGGTTCATCTCCCTGTAGAAATTAAGAAAGATTACTAATTTGGATTGTTTTAATATTTTCGACAATTCTTAGAAATATATATATCTATATACTCTCAATAGATTGAAATTCCTTAGATTATTGTATAAACGTTGCAGCTCCAAACCTTGCGCCATATCCTTTGCAGATATGACTTCCCAGTTTTATTCCACGCTTCACTCCCTCTTCTAAACCTTCTCCTAATAGATAGCTAGCAATAAACCCAGCACAAAAACCATCCCCAGCACCAGTTGTATCAACTACAATAATCCGATCAGCAGGAATATGACCGTGACTTTTTTGTGTGAAGTAATAACAGCCGTTTCCACCATCAGTAATCAAAACAATTTGAATATTGGAATACTCCTCATTAATAAAAGTGGTTCCGATTTTATTAATATCTAGTTGTATTTCACTCTCCTTACTTCTAACTAAAGCCATAAATTCATCTCTATTGCCAACTAATATATCAGTATAAGGTAGAATGTTGGTCTTAATGTCTGATCTAAATTTTTCGACTGTTGTATATGCAGCAAGATTAAACATGGTAAGTGATCTAGATGCGTTCCTTTTAATTTCCTTGAAAAGTCGGAATATAACATTCTTGATTGGGGGATTATGAATGGTATATCCAGAAGTATAGAATAGATCACCATCAAGAATTTCAGTCAAGGGTAGATCTTCCCACTCAATCTGATCTTGACTTAATCCATTAATTATGAAAGACCGCTCTCCATCTTGTTCAATAATAATGAGAATTGTTGCAGTAGGATATTGCTTCGAAATCTTCAATCGGCATTTAACTTTCATCTCTTCTAATTCGTTTCTTACAAAATTACCAGCTGGGTCATCCCCTATTATACCAATCATTGAGACGGGGATCTTAAGTTTTCCTAACCAAAATGAAACATTTGCTGCATCTCCACCACCATGAATAGATAATTTGTGAGAATCTATACATCCACCCAATTTCAGATTATTCAAAGACAAACGATCCATAAAGATATCAACTGAGATATGTCCTAAACAAAAAACTTCTTTCTGGGATTCCAAATATAATCCTCCGAGTCAACGAGGGACAATATGATGAATTACACAGCGTGTTTCATAAGTCTCGGTTTCTCCTTGTCCTTCAATCACAACAACAGGGCTATCATAAGGAGCAGGTTCACCATTAATCAACCTTTGAGTTCTTGTTGCTCCTCGGTTGCATCCTTGCACGTCACAAATTCCTGTAAGGCGCGTTACCTTATCTGCTCGCCCAACAAGCCAAGGCATGGGCCCAAAGGGTTCCCCCCTGAAATTGAGTAGTAATCCGCTGACAATTACGTGATAACGGTCTTTTAGTAATGTATCTACTACTTCCACCAAGCGATTAGTAAAAAACTGTGCTTCATCTATTCCTACAATTTTAGGTTTTTTTTTCTTCAAATGTTCCAATATTAGCTCTGGATGGTTTTCATCTATTACAATTGCTTTAAGGTTTAAGTTAAAAGTACGAGAAGCGATTCCTACTTCTCTGATGTTTACAGCAGGTTTAAATGTCATCCAATTATGATTTGAATAATTTAGTTTCTTGAAAAGCATGATAAAGACCTCACTCTTCCCGCTTTTCATAGGTCCAAATATCACTTCTAAATATCCTGGTTTATACACTTGTGACATTGCTAATTACCCCAGCTTAGTATGTGAAAAGACCTATACAACGTCTGAATGAAAGTTATTCCCCTTGAAGATTTTCACGTTTATTCTAGTTCATATTTCTTTCTAAGAAGGTCAACAATAGAATCAATGGGTTGGTGGTCTGTATTCCATGGAACTCTCATTACTTCCATTCCACGACTCCATGTATGTTGTCCGGATTCAATTTCAACGAGGAGATCCAAGTAGCCTCGATGTAATTTTTCTAAATATTCTATTGGAACACCAGCCCGTTCAAAAGTTCTGTCTCTAGTCTGAACCCGTTTTAATGCTACTTCAGGTTCTACATCAAGGTAAATTAACAGACTGGGTGGGATCAATGAACATGTCATTGTTTCATATGCGCGTGTATATGTCCGCCATTCAACTTTTGAAATATTACCTTCTAACATGTGTAACCGTGCGAAGACTCTATCACCGGGCAGTCCTCTATCTAAAACCACCCCCTGATATTCACTTTCCCCAACGGCGGCAAGACTGGCCTCATAAGCGGCTAATTGCTGCAACGAATACCTTTTGTGTAATAAATCTATTTGCATAGGGAAAGCCCAACGTTTTGGGTTTTCATAAAAAATCGTCAAGTAATCGTTATCAACAGGTTCTTTTATAAGTCGAAGTTTCAGCTCATCAGCAATCCAACCACTGAATGTACTTTTACCTGACCCAATAATACCTTCAACCCAGATAATTGGCTTATAATGGATCATTTGACAACACTTCTTTTTTTATGGAATAAACGATGACAAATACAATCAACTAAGAATATACAGCTAATTTATAACCCCTCCTTTAATAAATTTCTTAGAGTATTAAGATATTCTCCATTCTGTATAGATACCATCTCTCCTATTGTCATTAAGGTCTAGTTACTATATATTAAGCTAGTGAACTTACTCTAAGTTGATTTAACAATCATATCCTGCAGATTGTAGATCAAAAAACTCTTTCAATGTAACAAGAATGTCATGATTCTTATTTCCTGAATCAGATTCGATATAAAATTTTATCTTAGGTTCAGTTCCAGAAAATCTGATTAATACACTTGAGTTATCTTTGAAATAAATCTTTAAACCATCTAATAATGATTTCTTAGAGATTTTTTTAGACCAGAGATTTGGAAGATCATTAATTAGATTTTTCACATGGATACGATCTCCATTAGAGATTTTGAAGGACTTTCTGAGGATTTTACGTTCATCATAAGGTGCTAAAACCTTTGAAAGGTTCTCCTGAA